>NZ_JBEOTD010000021.1:52918-114782 GCF_040426375.1 Streptomyces sp. NPDC096012 | reverse complement strand
CGGGGTGCGGTCGACGAGTTCGCCGAGCTGCTGACCGACCGGATCCGGGTGCTGGGCCCGGACCACCCCGACACCCTTACCGCCCGGTACAACCTCGCCTGGTGGCGGGGGGAGGCGGGGGATGCGCGGGGTGCGGTCGACGAGTTCGCCGAGCTGCTGACCGACCGGATCCGGGTGCTGGGCCCGGACCACCCCGACACCCTTACCGCCCGGTACAACCTTGCCTGGTGGCGGGGGAAGGCGGGGGATGCGCAGGGCGCGGTCGACGAGTTCGCCGAGCTGCTGACCGACCGGATCCGGGTGCTGGGCCCGGACCACCCCGACACCCTTACCGCCCGGCACAACCTTGCCCGGTGGCGGGGGAAGGCGGGGGATGCGCAGGGCGCGGTCGACGAGTTCGCCGAGCTGCTGCCCGACTACATCCGGGTGCTGGGCCCGGACCAGGCCAACACCCTCGCCGCCCGGCACAACCTTGCCCGGTGGCGGGGGGAGGCGGGGGATGCGCGGGGCGCGGTGGACGAGCTCGCCGCGCTGCTGACCGACCGGACTCGGGTGCTGGGCCCGGACCACGCCAACACCCTCGCCACCCGGCACGCTCTCGCCCGGTGGCGGGGGAAGGCGGGGGATGCGCGGGGTGCGGTCGACGAGTTCGCCGCTCTGCTGCCCGACTACATCCGGGTGCTGGGCCCGGACCACCCCGACACCCTCGCCACCCGGCACGCCCTCGCCCGGTGGCGGGGGCTGGCGAGGGATGTGGCAGGGTCCGACTGAGGGGTAAGCAGACCTCGGGTGCTGAGATAGACCTCAGTCTCATAGTCTCGATTGCTGCTCGATCGGGTGCGGTACGCCCTTGTCCGTGGACATCCGGCACTTCGTCTGACCTGCGACGCGAACTGGTCGACGGACGTCCCCGGACCAGTAGAGAACAAGCCCAGACAGCTCGTACTGCGTGGCTCTCGCCCTGACCGCCCACGGTCCGCGACGCGGCTTGGCGCGCGGGTGGCTGACGCAGCCAACCCACCACGCGGCCTTGTTGTGCTGCCATGGAGAAATCTCGGAGAGCAGCGACACAAAGCTGTGCCGGAGCTCCCGCAGCGTCCACTCCGGCTTCAGGCCCGCCTTTCTCACGATGAAGGAGACCCGCGAGCCCGGCGAGAGGGGCAGGAGCGACGGCACCACCGGCGGCGCCGACCCCGCCGCGGCCCTCGCCACGGGCACCCCGCTGTGCACGTCGGACCAGCTCGGTTCCGCCATCCGCTTCTGACCTCAACGGGGTCGGTCACTGACGACCGCGGCGCCTCCTGACGGCGCGAGGCGCCACCCCGGTCGCCGTGAGGAGAGGCGCGGTGCCGTGCCGGGCATCGTGCGGGCGGATCACGCGGAGGCCGCGCAGACGACCTCTGGGACGAAGGGCCGCCCGCGCGAGTGGAGGGCGACCACAGCCTCGACTCGGTCCTTGGGACTCCAGCCCGGAATCGCTCCGCCGGCCCATGTCGCTCGACGGCAGGATCACCTGGGCCGTTGTCATCTCGGTTGTGTGCTGGTCTGGGTGGGGCAGGCGGTTGAGCCGGTCGTCGCCGGGCGTGTGGGTACCGGGGTCAGGGGTGTGCAGACGGGTGTTCCGACCCCGATGAGTTCGACCAGGCCGATGCCGCCGGTGGGCGGCAGGAGTTTGGACCAGTTGTTGGCCAGCCAGACGTTGCCGGACTGGTCGAGTTGGATGGCGGTGAGGTGCTGGATGGACTTGCTGCGGTAGCCGTGGGGCGGTGACAGCAGGGAGCCGGTGGAGGAGCCGGGCGGACAGGCGCCGGTGTTCACGCCGCACAGGACGGAGACGGAGGGGGCGCCGAAGCCGGCGATCCATATGCGGTCGGACCCGTCGATGGCCACGGACCAGGGAGCGATGGTCGTGGGAAGTTTGTGTACGCCTGTGATCTTGCCGCTCGGCCCGATTTCGGTGACCGAGTTGCTGACGAAGCTGGGCACCCAGACGTTGTTCTTGGAGTCGACGGCGAGTCCCAGGGGCCAGTCGAGTGATTTGTCCTTGATGGGGGAGAACGAGGTCGGTTTGAAGTCGGGACCGATCACGGTGACGCTTCCGCCCACGTGGCCCTTGGGTACGCGTGTGTCGAGGCGTTTCGCCCCGTTGAGGCGGGCGTTGGTGACCCACGCCCGGCCGTAGCCGTCGATCTGGAGGGAGAACGGGTGGTCGAGACCGCCGCCCGTGATGGTGATCGCTTTCGAGGGGTCCCCGTGGGGGTACACGATCACGTTTCCCTGGCCGGGGTTGCCTTTCAGGCCGTAGAAGTTGGCGATCCAGACGTTGCCCTTCTGGTCGACGGCGGTGCCCTGGGGGTGGTTCAGGCCGCCGTTCTTGAATCCCGAGCTGGGCGACAGGGGCTTTCCGGACGACGAGTACTTCGACATGGCGTCGCCGCCGTAGCTGGGCACCCACACGGAGCCCTGGTGATCGATGGCGATGCCCCAGGCGCCCGCCTTCATGCCGCCGCCGCTGATGGGGCTGTTGAGGGTCGGGTTGCCCACCGGATCCTGCACCGTGACGTAGGGGCTGGGCTTTCGCGTTCCGGGCAACCAGTTGTTGGAGGCCCAGACGTTGCCCTTGGCGTCGATGGCCATGCGGCCGGGGGCGTAGACGTCGGGGGCCGTGTAGTGCAGGGCCAGGACCCAGGCCTCCGGTGCCCTGTTGAGCGCGGGAGTGTAGGTGTGTGCTCGTCCGGCCAGGGCGTACAGCTTGCCGGTGGCCAGTCTCGGGGCGCGGGCGAGATCGAGCACGGCTTGCTCCGTGTCACCAGGAGCGGTTCCGTGCCGCGGCGTCGCCAGGCGCAGCATGTCTTTGCAGCGCCCGGTGTCCGCTCCCGGCGCGCAGAGAGAGACGAGGTTGGCCAGGGTGCCAAGGGTGGCCAGGGTGTCGTTCTTGGTGCCGTTGTTCTGGTCTGTGACGACCTTGCCGGGCCTTCCCGAGGCCGGGTCGGCGAGGTTGTAGGACGTGGCCGCGGCGTTCTCCAAGCCGGGGCTCGGCCCGGTGATGCCGCGCGGGCCGGTGAACTGGGCCAGTGCGTAGGTGGCGGCGACGGTGGTGAATTCGTTGATCGTGACAGCGGATTCGGAGCGCTGCGGCACTCCGCCGCCGGGGCCGACTCCCACGACGGAGCGCAGACGCAACGACTGGTGGCCGGAGGGTGCGGCTTCGACGTACAGCACCGAGCCCGTGCGCCGGCCGGACCGGATCTGGAACCTTCCATGGGTGTCGGTGGTGGCGTGCCCCAGCACACGAGTGCCTTGCCGGTCTCCGGCGAAGAGCGTTACGTCGGCGTGGGCCAGCGGTTTGCCGGCGCTGGTGGCCGTGCCCCGCAACGGGGCCGGCGTCCCGTGCGGTGGGGTCGCGGGGAGCGCTGTCAGGGCCAGTGCCATGGTGGCCGATGCGGCCAGAGCGGTGCCCGAAAGGTGCCGGCGAGGCCTGGCCTTCCCGACGCCGCGACGAAAGCCTGGTGCTGATCTACGGGGATGAACGGTACGGGGATGCACGATGGGAGCCTTTCGTCGTGCCGGCTCGTCGCAGAACGTGCGCTCATCGGGGGGCCGACCCGTCGACCGGAAGTCACGACTTCCCGGAAGACCGCTCACGACAGCGGCCGCGTCACGGTCGTGAGCGGAACGCCACGGTTCCGCACGACCGGTTCTAGCCGTTTCCGCTGTTCGGATCGCGCAGCGTGAACCATCCGATCCTTCGGTTGCCCAACCAGATCAGACCCAGGTACAGGTGCGGGTCGACCTGGCGCAGCTCATCGCGCACGCTCCCGAACACCAGTGACGTGTGGGAGTAGTCGATGACGATGCACTCTCGGTCGTCCAGACGGCTGGGGCCCGGCCCGACCATGGCGACGATGGACAGCACGTCCAGTGGGGAGAGGCGGTTGCTGAGGTAACCGTCGGGGCTGAAGACCTTGCCCCGCCACCAGAACAGATGTACCAGGCCGGCGAGCACCCGTGCCCCGGAACGCCCCGCCCCCGGCAAGATCGCTAGTCCCTCCATCGGGCCTTTGGGGATCTCACCCGCCGGAATCCTGCGAAACAGCTCCTCAAGCTGCTTGTCGTCGGTCTTGAGGAGCTCGGAATCGGTTGGCATCACGATCTTCCTTCTCACGTTGGCCCGCTCCGCTGCACGCCTCCGGACGGGCCGGCTCTGGCGACAAGTGCCGTCATGGCACTGCGGCGGTCCAGCGCTCAGCGCGGGAGGAGCCGTGCGAGGAAAGCGGCGGGCCACTCCCGGGGGCGACCGGTCGGCACTGCGACATCTTCGGCTTTCAATCCGCCGCTTCCTCCATCGTGAACCTCATCAAAGCCGCTCACCACCGCTGGCGAGCGACTGCCGTGCCTCGCCGCCACGCGTGCGCGTCCTGCGTGCGCGTACCAGTCCGACCACACTTTCCTCAACGACAACTGACTCGGATCTGCGGACAGTCCGGGCAGCGGCTGACCGACCCTGCCATTCAACCCCCGGTGATCATTTCGGGTGTGGTCGTCAGAGCCGGTCACCCTGCATGGCGGTCCTCCCGATGTGGCGACGGCCTCCGGTTCACGCGGTGGAATGCCGACTCACGCGCCGATTCAGGTCTCGGCTGCGGGATCTGGAACGGGTGAGGGCCTTCCGGTTCGGTGTGGATTGCGGTGGCTTCCTGGCCGGGGTGACCCGTCGGTCAGGAAGCCACCGTCTGTTGCCTGCCGCGTCCTAGGCCCCGGTACCGCCGATCAGCTCGCGTCCCCCCAGACGGCTTGCAGGTCCTTGCAGTGGACGGTGATGGTCGCGTCGGTGAGCGCGATCTCGTGCAGGCAACCGCCGTCCTCGTCGGGAAGGATCTCGTCGAGGAGCACGGTGTCGACGCTCATCCAGTCGATGGAGTGTTCATAGTCGATGGAGAAGTGCGACACGCCCGAGTAGCTGATGCGCAGGCCCGAGTCGTGCTTGAACTTGTTGGGCGCGAAGTCCAGGACCAGCCCGCCGCTCTTGTCGGTGGCCAGGTGAATCCCGGCGAGTTCCAGATCCTTCACACAGCGGATGGCCCCCGCGATGTCGTAGTGCCCGGGGTCGGTGGCGAAAGATCGGGCGCCGGGGGGCAGGTCCGCGCGCAGACGCGGCAGCTCGGCCAGGTAGGCGTGCGCATCCAGACGGAACCCGGGCACCTCGGGATCCCAGTCCGCCTTGACGAATTTCATGGACAACCTTCCTGTGAGAGGGGAGGGCGACGCCATTTGTCGCCGGAGATGTCCTCGGTTCCCTTGGCTCCGATACGCCCGATTCTGCGCATTGTGTCGATGGCTCGCCCCTTGATGGCATTCTCCACAGCGGGCGGAACCTCGACTTCCTCGGCCTTGAGGCTGTGCTTGTTGAACCAGCCGTCGCTGCGGAACGTCCCCACCTCGCGGTTGGCCTTGTCGTACACGTGGATCTCGAAGTCCGTTCCCTTCGAGCCCTCACCCCAGATGTCCACTCGCCCGGAGTACCCCTGACCGAAGTCGAGGGGGTTCCCGTACGGTCCCTTCGGCCCCTTCTTCCCGGCGAGGCCGAGGGCATCGCTCCAGCCCAGCGGATTCGGCACGTAGGCGTGCGGGTTAGGGGCGGGGAGGAGGCCCAACGGATCCGCGCTGATGTACCGCGCCGTCTCGGGGTCGTAGTACCGATGCACGTTGTAGTACAGGCCGGTCTCGGGATCGGCGTACTGGCCGGGGAACCTCAGCGGGCAGTCGGAGGGAGACGCGTCATCCTCCGGACCCGGGCATCGAGTGCCCCACAGGCCGGTACGGCGCTGCCAGACAAGCTCGCCGGTCGCGGAGACCAGTTCCGTGGGCGTACCGACGGAGTCGGTGACGACGGTGTGGAAACGAGCGCAGTGCTCGGGATCCGACTCTTCCGCCAGCTGCGCCAAGACCGACGTGTTGGCGGCTGTCGCGGTGGACTTCCGGCTCGTCTGGGCGACCGGGCGGTGGCTGTGCGGCGCGTGGTCCCAGCTGGTGACCCAACCGTCCGGCGCGGTCTGCTCGGTCAAGCACATGTCGTCCCAGACGAAGTCCGTACGGTCGGCCACGGAGCCGTCGTCGGCCACCCGGTGCTTGGAGACGCGTCGGCCGAGCGGGTCGTACGCGTAACGCCATCGGGTTCCCTCCGGGTCGGTCACCTCCGTGAGGCGGTCCTCCGCGTTCCATGTGTAGGTCCAGGTACGGGTCTGGCCGTTCAAAAGTTTCCGGGTCCTGCGCACGAGGCGACCTTCGGCGTCGTGTGCATAGAAGGTGCGCCCGGCCGAGCGGACGAGCGTGCCGTCGAACCGGCGCTCACCGACTGCCTCATGGGCGGGCGACACCGCGTCCACCACGTTTCCCGCCATGTCGTACGCGTAGTTCTCGCTCCAGCCGTGGGCACGCGTCCGGGTGACTCGGCCCACACCGTCCAGGTCGAAGCGGCGGGTGCCCGACGTCAGCTCCCGGATCTCGGTGACGTAGCCGTCTGCTCGGTGCGCGTACGTCCGGTGCTGGAGGAGACGGTCCGGACCGAGGGCGGTCAGGGTCTGCGCGGTCAGCAGCCCGGTCGCGGTCCACGTCTGGGTCAGACTCGCTTCCCCGCCGAGGTCGCGCTGTGTCTCGCGGCCGGCGGCATCATGTGTGAAGTCCAGCGCGCCTGAGGACGATCGCAGGGTGAGCGGGCGTCCTGCCGGGTCGTACGTCCACTCGGAGACCAGACCGGAAGGTGTCACCCGTCGGGTACGGCGACCGACGGCATCGTGGACATGGGTGGTCGTCCGGCCGTTCACGGTCTCCGCCAGCACTCGGCCGAGCGAGTCCCGCTCCAGTACGACTTCGGCATCCGCGTTGGCGGCACGGCACAGGTTGCCGTCGGGGCCGTACGCGAAGGTCGTGACGTCGCCGGGGTCAGCGTGCTGTTCCACGACCCGGCCGAACGGGTCCCGCACGAAGTGCAGCGTCTGTCCCGCGCCGTTGGTGCGTGCGGCCTGGCGGCCGGCGGCATCACGCGTGTAGGTGAGGGTACGGCCGTTGTAGTCCGTCTCCGCGATCACTCGGCCCGCGCCGTCGTAGGTGTATGACCAGGTCAGGCCCTGCGGGTTGGTGACCCCGGTCAGACGAAGCTCGGTGTCGTAGGCAAACGCGTACTGCGCCCCGTCCGGATCCGTGCGGGTGGCCGCCACGCCGAAGTGGCCCACCGTATGGTGGGTCGTGTTCCCGGCGGGATCCGTGTGACCGAGCAGGTTGCCCTCGGCGTCCCAGGTCCAGGACTCGCGTGCCCCGTCGGCCAGTTCACGCCGGGACAGCCTGCCGTCCGGGGTCCAGCCCAGGCGGGTGACGTGGCCCAGCGGGTCGGTCACCTCGATCACCCGGCCGAACGAGTCGCGGCGGACCGTCGTCGTGTGGCCCAGCGCGTCCGTCAGGGCGAGGGGCAGGCCGGCGTCGTCGCAGTCCACCCTGCGGGTGTGCCCGAGGGCGTCGGTGATCCCCGTCGGGCGGCCCGCCTCGTCGTACGCGTACCGTGTCTCGGCGCCCAGCGGATCGACCGTCGTCAGCCGGTTGCCCCGCTCGTCGTACGTGTGCCGCCAGACCGCACCGCCCGGCTCGACCACCTCGGTCGGCAGGCCGAGCGCGTTGTACTGCGCCTGGGCCTGGGTGCCGTCGGGGAGGGCTACGCCGGTGAGGTTGCCGGTGTCGTCGTAGGTGTACCGGGTGGTGTGGCCCAGCGGATCGGTCACGGCGAGCGGCTTGTCGCCGTACTCGGCCCACTCCGTGCGGGTGACGTGTCCGAGCTGGTCCGTCTCCTCCACCACCAGGCCCTCGGCGTTGTACCGGTGGACCGAGGTGTGGCCCTGGGAGTCGGTGTACGTCGTGGTGCGTTCCGTGTCGTCGTACGTCAGGGTGCCGGAGAGAATGCCGTCGACGCCCTCGGTGCGGACGACCCGGCCGCGGTCGTCGTAGACGTAGGCGAACCAGGTGCCGTTGCGGTCGGTCCAGCGGGTGACGCGGCCTTCGGTGTCGTAGGTGAAGCGCAGGGGCTTGTCGCTGGAGTTGACGACCTCGGTGAGGTTGCCGGCGGTGTCGTAGCCGTAGCGCATGACGACCGTGCCCTCGTCGGGCGCGGTGCCCGGGCGGTAACGCGATGGTGGCTCGTCCAGGAGACGCAGGGCCGTGATGCGGGGGCCCTGGGTGTCGACGGCGACGTAGTAGCCGCCGGAGTGGCGGATGCCGAACGGGACACCGTCGTCGTCGCGTTCGACGTCGATGCGGTTGCCGTTGCGGTCGGACCAGGAGTCCAGGGCCAGGTGGAAGACTCCGAAGGAGGGCGAGGGGACGGGGGCGGCGAAGGTGCGCGTCACGCCGGTCGCGGGGTCGGTGACCGTCATCGCGCCGTCCGGTTTGCCGTCCCACTCCAGCGGCCAGCGCGGGCCCTTCACCGGCATCGCGGGGACGCCCGGCTGCGGTACCGGGTAGACCAGGCGCATGCCGTCGGCCGCGGCGAAGACGACGCCCTCACCGTCGATCTGGAGGCACTCGTCGAGGGTGGATATCCAGGTGGGGCCGAAGCAGACGCCGCCCCGGTACGACGACAGATGGGTGCGCGTGAACTCCAGCGGCAGGCTTCCGGGCAGCGCCAGGTCGGTCTGCGTCATCAGCATCGCGCCGGTCGCCACGTCGATCGGCTCGCCCACACAGGGGGTGCGTTCGGCGTTGCGGGCCGCCGGGCCCAGGTCCACCAGATCGGGGCGGAGGGAGGGCGGCCGCAGCAGCAGCGGGGTGGTGTCGGTGAGGCCGCCTTCCATGCTCGCCTTCAGCAGGCCGCCGCCCGCTCCGAACGCGCCGCCGAAGATCATGCCGTCCTTGGCAGCCTGGTTGACCTCGTCCAGGCTGAAGCCGTGCTGAAGGCCGGTCGCCATCTTCAGCGGCTGGGCCACGGCCAGGTCGACGGTGACCGACTCCACGCCACCGAAAGCGGCGGCGACGAGGGTGCCCGCGGCGATCTCGGCGACCGTCGTGGTCACCGCGACGCCCATCGTGGCACCGAACTCGATGATCGCGTCCGCCGCCGCGACCGCGGCACCGGAGGCCAGGCCGGCGGTGAAGAAGGCCAGTGCCACTCCGCCCGCGATCACCGCCGCGTCGATCCCGATCTGCGTCCACAGCTTGTTGATCGCGTCGTCGATGGCATCGGCGAACTTCTCCAGCGCCTTGGCCATCTCCCGCGAGGACTTCACCAGATCGCTCAGCCAGCCGCCGTCCTGGTCCTTGGCGTAACGGCCCCAGAACTTCTCGAACGCCTGGATCGACTCACCGGTGTTGTTGTGGATGATCGAGGACGCGCTGCGATGCACGGGAGCGCGGACGTCGTCCACCGAGTCGGCGAAGGCACGCCAGGCCTTCGCCGCGTCCCGCAGCTTGCCGGAGTCCGCCTCGGGCCACCACAGACCCAGCTCCAGAAGGATGTGGCGGGCCTTGTCCTCAACGCTCACCGGCACCGTCGCTCTGCTTGTCGGCCTTCACCTTGGTGAACATGCCGGCGATCAACTGGTCGTTGTCCACGGTTCCGTCGGACAGGTCGACCATGGCCTCGTGAATGCTCGTCAGCCCGAGCACCAGGATGCCCGCCGCGCTCTCGATCTTCTTCTGCTGCGGCTTGTAGGCGTTGCCGAACTTGTCACCCTGTTCGTCGTGCCCCCAGGGCTCCCCGAGGCCGTCGAGGGTTTTGATCAGAGTGGTCAACGCCTTGCTCAGGTCGATGGCCCCTTGGTGGAAGGCCGGTGCCGCCGCCTTGATGTCGGCGGTCTTGATGTCCAGCACCTTGCCGGGGACCTTGCCGTCGCCCATCGATGAACCCCCGTTCGCGGTCGCGGATTCCGACCCTAGGGGAGGGTGGTCAAGGGAGGGTCCTCTTTAAGGCATGTACAGGTAATGTCGGCGGTGCGATTGAGCGCCGACGAGCTCGGGTCGGACGGTCATGCCCGGCGACGTCGCAAGCCAGGCCGTACCTTCTCGCACCGCGAACCTTGTCAGCAGCATCGTCTCCTGCGACGCACCCCCTGCGCGGGGGCATGCTCCGGCACGACGCCGCCCCGCACGAACCGGAGGTCCGCGATGGCCTGCTCGACCTTCTCTCTCGTGGCGGTGACGCGTTCGGGGCGGTTGAGGACGTTGGACACGGTGCCGGTCGAAACGCCGGCACGACGGGCGACGTCGACGAGCTCCGCGCCCTGGTGGCCCCCGGTACGGGCCGCGCCCCGCCCTACGCGGGTCACACCAGCTGTGCGAGTGGCTCGACGGTCTCCCAATGCTTGAGGTACTCGACGGCCGCGTGCGGGTTGGTGTTGCGGTTCTTCACCAACCGGGTGCGCTCCAGCACGGCGTCGTCGTCTGGGAACAGGGTCCGCAACCGCAACGTGGAGACGATGAAGTCGTCGCGGTCGGCTACGTTCACCCAGCGCTTGAGGTGGCCTGGTGAGCGCAGTGGCTGTGGGCGCAGCCGCCGGCGGATGATGGAGCGCAGGCCGAGCGGCGACCCGAAGGTGATCAGCAGCGGCAACGGCTGCTCGAGCCGGTGCAGGGCCTCGTAGGCGACGACGGTGCCCAGCGAGTGCGCAAGAACCACCTTGGTGTCCGGTGCCACCCGGGACAGCACGGCCTCGATCGCGTCCTCGCGGACGGTCTCGTCGTCCAGGTAGGCCGCGACTTGTCCGAGGTGGAACACACCGGTGCTGCTCAGCGCCGCGAAACCGGAGCGGGCAACCGGGCCGAGCCGCCCCAGCACCGCGACGAACATGCGCAGCAGCTCGGCCGGACCCTGCTCGGGGCCTACCTCGGCCCGCAGTTCGTCCAGGGCACGGGCTGCTTCGGCGCGGGCCGCCGGATCGGACGCGTGCTGCTGGATGTTGTCCATGATGTCGACGGCGACGTCCTCGCCGGTCGCTGCCATCGGGTCGGGCAGCGGCATGTCCCAGTCGTCCCGCGGCACGTAGCGGGCGTACAGGTGGCGGTAGTACACCATCGACGCCGAGACGGAACCGTCCGCCAGCCGGGCGGCCTGCTCGGTACGGCCGTTGTCCCTCAGAGTCCTGGCCAGCGCGGACATCCAATCGTCACGCAGCTGCTCCTCGGTCTCCTCCTCGGGACCGATGCCGTGCACCATCACTACGTCAGCCATCTGTCTCCGTCCGCCTGGCGCCGGGCCGCGCCCGCGCGGCCAACTGATTCTGGATTGAGCATCAGTTGGCCGATCCGCTGTGCCGATAATGCCAGCGTGACGGATGAACGCCGAGCGTTGGTGATCGCCTCCCACTGGGACGCCCGGGAGCGGAAGCCGACGAGTCGGCTGGAGCTGCTGGAGTCCTGCGCGGCGGAGTTGACGACGCTCCTGCTGGACCCACTGCGCGGTGACTGCGAAGCCGCCCTTGGCGACGGCCTGCTGATGAACCCGCGGACGGTGACGGAGGTGACCTCGGCTCTGGCCGAGGCGTTCGAGGGAGCGTCGGCCGCCGGAGCGCCCCTGGTGCTGGGTTTCCTCGGGCACGGCCACGTCGTCCGTGAGGGCGAGTTCCTCTTCCCGGTCCATTCCACCCCCGACGTGCCCGGTCCCGAGACGGCCTTCGATCTCCCCTCCGGGCTGGGCGATCTGGTGCGGCGCCACGGCGGCGTCCGTGAGCTGACCGTCGTCATCGACGCGTGCCTATCGGGGTATGCGGGGCTCTTCGCGACGCAGAGGTGGTTCAGACCGGCTATGCAGACCGGTCGGCGGATCGAGGTGCTGACCTCCTCGGACGGCCGGGTCTCGTACGGGCTGCAATTCTCGAGGGCTCTGAACGGGCTCATCCGGCAGGGGGACGTCCGACTCGAGCAGATCCTGCGCACCGGGCCGGTGCGGCAGGCGGTGGAGGCCCGCCTGACACGGCAGGTGCCGCAGGCCACCTCGTACGACGGCGGCGGGGGCGCACCCGAGGCTCCGTACGACACCTGGCTCGCCCGCAACGTGGCGTACCAGCGGGAGCTGAGCGTGCTGGCGGGGTCGGTCGACGGAGGAGTGCTCATGCCGCCGCTGCGGCACTTCCAGCCGCCCGCGGAACTGGGGCAGTTCGTCGAGGCGGTCCGCCGGAACCGGTTGGTCGCCGTGCTCGGCACCATGGGTACCGGGAAGACCACGCTCGCCTCCGCGCTGTGCCGCCCGGAGCTGCTCCCGCCCGAGGAGGCGGACCGTGCCCCGGCCGTCTGCGGGCTCATCCGCCTCGACACCACCCGCTGGACTGCCGGCTCGGTGTGGTCACTGCTGTCCGACCAGCTGAAGAAGTACCTCCCCGGATTCGCCGACGGGAAGAAGGCGTACAACGCCCTTGTGCCGGAAGGCGAGCGGACCCTGCTGCCGCGTGCGGTGGCCGAGATCGGCGGCCCGCTCGGGCAGATGGAACAGCGCGACCCGGTGCGCGTGATCGTGGACGGAATCGATCAGGTCGACGCTCCGCACCGCCCTGAGCTCGTCCGCGAGCTGACCGCACTGGCCGATACGGCGCCGACATGGTTCGGCGTCGTGGCGACTGTCCGGGAGGGGGTGCCGCTGCCCGGTGACTGGCACCGCGCGCCGGTCCCCGCGCCCGGGGAGGAGCAACTACGGGCGTACCTGCGGGCGGCCCAGCACGCGGCCGGGCGGACCCAGAACGCGATTCTCCAGCAAGCGAATGGAAACTGGCAGGTCACCCGGGTGCTGGGCGAAAGCGGCCCGCTGGCCCGGACAGGTCGGGTGTCCTTCACCGAGATGTACCGGGAGACGCTGCTCGCCAAGAAGGCGCAGGTACCGGGTGGGCGTGGTGGGTGGCTCGATGCCGTCCTGGTCGTGACCGCCGCCGCCGGTTCGAGCCCCACGCTGCCCCGTCCCTTGCTCGTCCGGGCGTCCGCCGAGCTGGGCGGTCCCATGGACGACGAGGCGTTGGACCAGGTTCTGGACCTGGTGCCGGGGCTGGTGGTGCAATCGCCGCACCCGGACGGAACCGAACTGTTCGGCGTGCACCACCCTTCCCTGATCGAATACGTGCAGGAGGAAGAGGACGTGGTGGTGGGCCACCAGGCCCTCTGCCGGGCGCTTGAGATCATGGCCCCCATGGACGAGCACTCACCCGACGACCCCCTGCACGCCTACGCCGAGCAGGCGGAGCCGGAACACCTGTGGCAGGCGGCCGCGCGTGACCCATCCCTGTACGACCGGCTACTGGAGTGTCTGGAACGGCGCCCGGCGGCCGAGGCGACGGTCAACCGCGCCCGGTGGGCGGCCTGGGCGGACCGGCTGGCGGAGCGACCCGGTGCCGACTCGCCGGTGGCGCTGGTCGCCCGGGAACGGGCCGCCTACTGGACGGGCAAGGCCGGGGCCTACGGCCACAGCCGCGAACTGTATCGCCATCTCCTGGAGGACCAGCGCCGCGTGCTCGGCGACGACGACGCCCGAGTGCTGGAGGCCCGGTACCGAATCGCGTACGCGACCGGCGAGACCGGCGATTTCGCCGAGGCGGTGCGGCTGCACCAGGCCCTACTGCCCGACCAGATCCGCGTGTTCGGTCCCGACGACCCCCGCACACTGAAGAACCGGCACGACATCGCGTACTGGACGGGCCGCGGCGGGGACATGGCGCGGGGTCTGCGGCTGCACGAAGAACTGCTCGAAGACCAGCTCCGCGTCCTCCCGCCGACGGACCAGGCAGTGCTGGAGAGCCGCCACTACATCGCCTACTGGCACGGCATGCTGGGCCGGTACGACACGGCGCTGGCGCTGCACGAGGAACTGCTGCGGGACAGGATCGCGGTGTTCGGCGAGGACCACGCGCAGGTACTCTTCAGCCGATTCAACATCTACAAGTTCCTCGGCGAGTCCGGGCGTCGGCAGGAAGCACTCGACGGTTTCCGTGCGCTGCTGCCGGACGTGCGGCGCATCCGCGGCGAGGACCACCCCAACACCCTGCTCGCGCGACTGAACATCGCCCGCTACACCTGGGAACTGGGCGACCCGGCGGCTTCACTGACGCTGCACGAGGAACTGCTGGAGGACCAGCGGAAGGCACTCGGCGACAGCCATCCCGCCGTGCTGATCACCCGTTTCAACATGGCCATGCTCAAGGCCGAGCTGGGTGACCCGACCGTGGCGCTCGCCGAGCTGGACGTTCTCCTGGAGGAGCGGCTGGCCCGCTACGGCAACCCGCTGCACCCCGAGGTGATCAGGACCCGGTTCGGGCGAGCCCGGGTCGTCGCGCGGCAGGGGGACGTCGAGAGCGCCATGGCGCTGCTGCGCGAGGTCCGGGACGATCGCGCACGGGTCCTCGGCGAGGACCACCCTGACACGCTGGCCGCACAGGCGGAGATGGACGGTCTGTCGGCCACGGACCTGTGAGACGGTGCGAGGCGGCCGGTGACGGTGGTCGGGTGCGGTGCACAGGCACCATTTGGGTCGGCGCTCAGGGATGACCAACCTGGCCGGGCCGCACGTCCGACAGTCCGCCGAGGGACGGAATCGCTGGGAGCCACCTGGGAGCCAAGCTGCTCCCCCGGCCCCTCGCTGGTCGGCATACCGCTGCTCAGCTCGCGTCCCCCCGGACGGCTTGCAGGTCCTTGCAGCGGATGGTGATGGTCGCGCCGGTGAGAGCGATCTCGTGCACGCAACCGCCGTCCTCGTCCGGAAGGATCTCGTCCAGGAGCACCGTGTCGGCCGGCATCCAGTCGATGGTGTGCGCGTAGTCGATGCGGCGGGATGGCGTGCGCGTAGTCGATGCGGCGGGCTTTGTCCTCGACACCCGGGTGGGAGAGCGCGGCGTAGACGAAAGCCGCAGGACAGGCACCTGGGCGGCGCCCGGTCTCTCAGCAGGCCTTGGCGTGGTGGGAGAGCGCGGCGTGGAGTTCGCCGACGAGGCGCGGCGGGAGGCCGGCGCCGCGGGCGTGGCGGATGATCTCCGTCGCGAGTGCGGAGAGCTTGATGTTGAGGTGCTGGGACACCTCGCGCAGGATGCAGAAGCCGTCGTCGGGGCTGATGCGGGCGAGCGCGACCAGGACGCCGATGGCCTGGTCCACGGCGGCGTGTGAGGAGATGGCCTGCTGCAACTGGGCGTTCTCCGCCCGCAGTCGGTCGGCCTCCTGGACAGCGGTCTCGAGGTCGGCCCCGGGGGACCGCCGTTCGGAGAGTGCGAAGGTAGTCATACAGATCACCGGATCAGAGCCATGGATCAGCAGAGCGAGAGCGAACGGACACGGTCGCGTCCACGCGCCTTCCCGGTCGGTCTCCCCATCATCCGTCCGCTCGCCCGGTGCCGCCAGCCCTTGCCCGTGAGCCGACCTGCCAGGAGCCTCCGGGAGCTGACCCGGAGAGCCCCGCGAGGCCGGCCTTCCGACCCCCCCGTACGACGGATGGCCGACGACCCGTCCCTCGATCCGCAGCGCCGTCCCGCAGCGCCCTCCCGCAGCGCCCTCCCGCAGCGCCCTCCCGCAGCGGAGCGTGCGGGGAGTACCGCTCGGGACGTCAGGCGTCGGCCGAAAATCTACTCCGCCCACACCACATCTTCGCACCTGTCGGGGCTAGGCTTGCCAGACGAGACGGATGCTGTGCCGATTCCTTCGGGGCACGGGTGCCGCACCGCCCGCACCCCTCGCAGCGTCCCCGGAACGAAAGCGCCATGCCCGCCGAGAAGCCCCCTGCCGCCGGCCACCTCGACGACGACGAGTACCCCGCCTACACCATGGGGCGGGCCGCCGCCGTCCTCGGCGCCACCCCGGCCTTCCTGCGGGCCGTCGGCGAGGCCGGGCTGGTGACGCCGCTGCGCTCGGAGGGCGGCCACCGCCGCTACTCCCGCCGCCAGCTGCGCATCGCGGCCCGCGTCCGCGAACTCGTCGGGCAGGGCACCCCGGTCGAGGCCGCGTGCCGCATCGTCGACCTCGAGGACCGGCTCCGCGACGCCCTGCGCCTGAACGAGGAAATGCGCCGGAACCTGGACGAGTGCGGCGCGGAAACCTAACGCCGCCGGTACAGAAATACGAGCGTCGGGGCGGCAGCAACTTCCGGACGGCCTCGAAACACGTGAGGTTTTCCGGGGACGTGTGTTAGCGTGATACCAGTTGCAGTTTTGGTTACCAGGGACTTGTTTTCTTGCAGACTTTCCGGATCTTTCCGGAGGGGTGATCATCGCGGCGACTCGAGATTCCGTAAAGTGCGGGACTCGGCACTGCCCCCCAAGGGAGATTCAATATGGCATCTGGCACCGTGAAGTGGTTCAACGCGGAAAAGGGCTTCGGCTTCATCGAGCAGGACGGCGGCGGCGCTGACGTGTTCGCCCACTACTCGAACATCGCCACCTCCGGCTTCCGCGAGCTTCAGGAAGGCCAGAAGGTTACCTTCGACGTCACGCAGGGCCAGAAGGGCCCGCAGGCCGAGAACATCGTTCCCGCCTGACGCTGACGCGAACTATCGCGAGCCGTAAGGCTCGCGCAGCATGTGGCTGGGGCCCGCGCTCTTCGGGTGCGGGCCCCAGCCGCTTGCTGTTCGCTCCACCCGGCTCGGCGCCTCCTCTGCTGCGCGCCGATCGACCCCGTTTCGCGCCTCCTTCGACTCGCGCGTCCCGGTGGTCCGCCGTTCACCCTTTTTTCATGCTTCCCTTGCCTGCGCTTCCGCACGGCCCAAGGGTTCGAATTTCCATTCGGCCAGTTCTTGTGAATCCTCGCGCGCTGCCGCGCGCCCGGGAGGAATTCCTCGATATGCGCCGCATCGAGGAAGGTTCCCCGTGAACCACACGCGCTCCGCCGCCCGCTCCGGCCGCTCCCGGACGCAGGAGACACGCCGCCGCAGTGCCGGCCCGGCCGCCGGCCGTACGAACAACCGGGGGGCCCGCCCCTCCTCCACGCGTCAGCAGGAGTTCGCCCTGCCGGCCACCCTCACCGAACCGCTGCCCGCGGTCGAGACGTTCGCCGAGCTGGACATGCCCGAACGGCTGCTGTCCGCGCTCACCGCCGAGGGCGTGGCCGTGCCCTTCCCGATCCAGGCGGCCACGCTGCCCAACGCCCTGGCCGGCCGGGACGTCCTGGGCCGCGGACGCACGGGCTCGGGCAAGACGCTCGCCTTCGGCCTGCCCGTACTGGCCCGGCTGGAGGGACAGCGGGCCCAGCCCCGGCAGCCGCTCGCACTCGTCCTCGTACCCACCCGGGAACTGGCCCAGCAGGTCACCGACGCGCTCACCCCGTACGCCCACGCCCTGCGGCTGCGGATCGCCACCGTGGTGGGCGGCATGTCGATCGGCCGCCAGGCCAGCGCCCTGCGCGGTGGTGCCGAGGTCGTCGTCGCGACGCCCGGCCGCCTCAGGGACCTGATCGAGCGGGGCGACTGCCGGCTCGACCAGGTCGCCGTCGCCGTTCTGGACGAGGCCGACCAGATGGGCGACATGGGCTTCATGCCGCAGGTGACGGCGCTGCTCGACCAGGTGGCCACCGGCGGCCAGCGCCTGCTGTTCTCGGCGACCCTGGACCGCAACGTCGACCTCCTGGTGCGCCGTTACCTCCATGACCCCGTCGTGCACTCGGTGGACCCGTCCGCCGGAGCCGTCACCACCATGGAGCACCACCTGCTGCACGTGGACGACGCCGACAAGCACGCCACGGCCACCGAGATCGCCGCCCGCGACGGGCGCGTGATCATGTTCCTGGACACCAAGCACGCCGTGGACCGGCTGGCCAAGCACCTGCTGTCCGTCGGCGTGCGGGCCTCGGCCCTGCACGGCGGCAAGTCCCAGCCGCAGCGCACCCGGACGCTCGCCCAGTTCAAGGACGGCCACGTCACGGTCCTGATCGCGACGAACGTCGCCGCTCGCGGCATCCACGTCGACGATCTCGACCTGGTCGTCAACGTCGACCCGCCGGCCGACCCGAAGGACTACCTGCACCGCGGCGGCCGCACGGCCCGTGCCGGCGAGTCCGGCACCGTCGTCACCCTCGTGCTGCCGCACCAGCGTCGCGCGGTGGACCGCCTGATGGCCGACGCCGGGATCACCGCGCGCTCGGCGCGGGTCCGCCCGGGCGAGGCCGAGCTGAACCGCATCACCGGCGCCCGGACGCCCTCCGGCGTGCCCGTCACCGTCACCGTCCCCGCGCCGGCTCCCGAGCGGCGCGAGCGGCCGGCGGCCGGCGGCCGGGGCCGGGGCGGACGGGGTGGCAGCCGCGGCCGCCGCTCCGGCAGGACCAGCCGATAACCGCGGCACGGGCTTCACTCGCAGCGGTCGAGGCCGCTCACCCTCCGTCCCGCCCCGCCGACGAAGAGAGAAGCCGTTGACGCCGCTTTCGCAGCGAGCCCGGCCGGCCGGCCACACCGCCGGCACCGGGCTGACCGCCCGTGACGCCATGAACGCTCCCGGACCGCAGGTCGACGACCACATGACGGTCGACGTGGCCATGTCCGTCCTCATCGGCGCCCGCGTCCCGCATCTGCTCGTGCAGGACGACGACGGCCGGTGCACGGGGCTGGTCACCCGGTCGCAGCTCGCCGCGCACCGCGGCGGTTCCTGGTACACCGACCGGACCCGGCTGCGCGACATCCCGCTCGACCGGGGGCCGTTCACCCCGTCCGCGGCCGTACTCGGCGAGGCCGAGGCCGCCATGCGCCTGCGGACACTCCAGGTGTCCCCGGTCGTGGACGAGCAGGGCTACGCCCTGGGTGTCCTCGGCCTCCCCCGCTGACCCGTTCGACTCCGCCGTCCCGCCCCTCGCAATCCCCCCGCGTCCTGTGGAGGCATCATGCGCTGTGTCATCGCCCGGTTCCCCTTCGACCTGACCAAGAGCGAGGTCGAGCACCTGATGGAGGGCATCCCGCCCGAGCCCGCCACCGGCACGTGCGTGACCGTCGGCCGCCACGTCTACCCGGTC
Source organism: Streptomyces sp. NPDC096012 (assembly GCF_040426375.1). Classification (NCBI taxonomy): domain Bacteria; kingdom Bacillati; phylum Actinomycetota; class Actinomycetes; order Kitasatosporales; family Streptomycetaceae; genus Streptomyces; species Streptomyces sp. NPDC096012. Next base: position 95,852 of record NZ_JBEOTD010000021.1, on the reverse strand, counting down.
AAGCAGGTGGGGCAGGTGATCACCAGGCAGGACCGCCGCGACTTCACGGCACAGGAAGTACGCCGGGCACTGACCCGGCTCGGCTTCGCCTGCCACGACGCCCCCGTGGCCGCCGCCCCGGCCCAGGAGGTACGGGCCGAGGACGGCCCCTGGGGCTGGTGAACCCGCCGGTCCGGCAACGGCCAGGGGCCCGATCCGCGGTGCGGACGGGCCCCTGGCCGTTTCCGGAGTCCCCCTCGCACGAGAAATCGAACACATGATTGAATTCGGTCATGCGACGGACTCCCGAGGATCTCGCCCACGCGCTGGAGGAGTGGCACGCCACCTACCGGCAGCTCGCCGGCCACCAGCGCACCGTGCTGCGCCGGAGACTCGTCCGGCTGTCCTCGCAGGTGTTGTTCCACCCGTACTGGCAGGGCAGGCAGTCGGCGGCTCGCGCGGCCCTGTTCGCGCCCCGGCCGGACTGCCGGGTGGCGCCGGGTGAGGTCCCGCTGCGACAGCCCGCGACGGGCTCGCGTCACACCGGATGAGGTCCCGCTGCGCCAGTCCGTGGCGGGCTCGCGTCACACTGGATGAGGTCCCGCTGCGCCAGCCCGCGACGGGCTCGCGTCACACCGGATGAGGTCCCGCTGCGCCGGCCCGCGACGGGCTCGGAGGTACACCGGCCCCGGCCGCCCCACGGCCCGGCGGGCCCCTGACGGACACCGGCGCCCCGGAGAGGCCGGCGGCCCGGCCGGGGGCCGCCCGGGCCGGGGATCTAGGCTTCTTCCGGTAGGGCATTCGTCGTCTCCGTGCGGTGTGTGGAGGCGGGCAGCCATGGTGGAGTCACGAGGGACGTCGCGTTGAACTTCTGGTCGATCTATCAGCACGGCTTCGCACGCGTCGCCGCGTGCACGGGTCACACCGTCATCGCCGACCCGCAGGCCAACGCCGAGACGGTGCTGCGGCACGCGCGCCGGTGCGCGGCGGAGGGCGTCGCCGTCGCCGTCTTCCCGGAGCTGGGCCTGTCCGGCTACGCCATCGACGACCTGCTGCTGCAGGACGCGTTGCTCGACGACGTCGAGGTGGCGCTCGCCGACGTGCTGGCCGGCTCCGCCGACCTGCTGCCGGTCCTGGTCGTCGGCGCACCGCTGCGCCACCGCGGGCGGATCTACAACTGCGCGGTGCTGGTGCACCGCGGCCGTGTCCTGGGCGTCGTGCCCAAGTCGTACCCGCCGAACTACCGCGAGTTCTACGAGCGCCGGCAGATCGCCGGCGGCGACGACGAACGGGGCGGGACGATCCGGATCGGCGGGGCGACCGTGCCGTTCGGCGTGGACCTGCTGTTCGAGGCGACGGACGTGCCGGGGCTCACGCTGCACGCCGAGGTCTGCGAGGACATGTGGGTGCCGGTGCCGCCGAGCGCCGAGGCGGCCCTGGCCGGCGCGACCGTCCTGGTCAACCTCTCGGGCAGCCCGATCACGGTCGGCCGTGCCGAGGACCGCAAGCTGCTGTGCCGCTCGGCGTCCTCGCGCTGTCTCGCCGCGTACGTCTACGCGGCGGCCGGTCTCGGCGAGTCGACGACCGACCTGTCCTGGGACGGCCAGACCATGATCTACGAGAACGGGGCGCTGCTCGCCGAGTCCGACCGCTTCCCGCTCGACGACCAGTACGCGGTGGCCGACGTGGACCTGGACCTGCTGCGCCAGGAGCGGCAGCGGATGGGCACGTTCGGGGACAACCGCCGGACCCACGCCGCGCGCACCGACGACTTCCGCACCGTGCGGTTCGAACTCGAGCCGCCCGCCGCCGACCTGGGGCTGCGCCGCCGGGTCGAGCGCTTCCCGTTCGTGCCCGCCGACCCCGACCGGCTCGCCCTGGACTGCTACGAGGCCTACAACATCCAGGTCGCCGGACTGCAGCAGCGGCTGGCGGCGATCGGCGGCCCGAAGGTGGTCATCGGGGTCTCCGGCGGCCTGGACTCCACGCACGCGCTGATCGTCGCCGCCCGCGCGATGGACCGCGCCGGCCGGCCGCGCAGCGACATCCTGGCCTTCACCCTGCCGGGCTTCGCCACCAGCGACCACACCAAGGACAACGCCCACCGGCTGATGCGGGCGCTCGGCGTCACCGCGGCCGAGCTGGACATCACGCCGACGGCACGGCTGATGCTCCAGGAGATGGGCCACCCGTTCGCCTCCGGCGAGCCGGTCTACGACGTCACCTTCGAGAACGTGCAGGCCGGTCTGCGCACCGACTACCTGTTCCGGCTGGCCAACCAGCGCGGCGGCATCGTGCTCGGCACCGGCGACCTGTCGGAACTGGCGCTCGGCTGGTCGACGTACGGCGTCGGCGACCAGATGAGCCACTACAACGTCAACTCCGGCGTGCCGAAGACGCTGATGCAGCACCTGATCCGCTGGGTCATCGGCAGCGGCCAGTTCGACGCGGAGACCGGCGAGATCCTGGCCGCGATCCTGGACACGGAGATCAGCCCGGAGCTGGTGCCGGGTGAGGAGATGCAGTCGACCGAGTCCAGGATCGGGCCGTACGCGCTGCACGACTTCACCCTCTTCCACATCCTGCGCTACGGCTTCCGGCCCTCGAAGGTCGCCTTCCTGGCCTGGCACGCCTGGCACGACCCGGACGCCGGGGCCTGGCCGCCCGGTTTTCCGGAGGCGAAGCGGGGGTCGTACGACCTGGCGGAGATCCGGCACTGGCTGGAGGTCTTCTGCCGCCGCTTCTTCGCGTTCGCGCAGTTCAAGCGGTCGGCCATGCCGAACGGGCCGAAGGTCTCGGCCGGCGGTTCGCTGTCGCCGCGCAGCGACTGGCGGGCCCCGTCCGACGGCAACGCGCACGTCTGGCTGCGCGACCTCGCGCGGATCGACTCCGCCTCCGACGACGGCACGAACGCCTGACACCGGCCGCGTCACCGACCTGCCCGGACGGCACAACTGGCGGCCTGACGCCAGCCGCTCCCCCGGGCACGTCCGCACGAACGCCTGACACCGGCCGCGTCACCGACCTGCCCGGACGGCACAGCTGGCGCCTGACGCCAGCCGCTCCCCCGGGCACGTCCGCACGAACGCCTGACACCGGCCGCAGTCACCGACCTGCCCGGACGGCACAGCTGGCGCCTGACACCGGCCGCTCCCCCGGACACGTCCGCACGAACGCCTGACACCGACCGCTCCCCGGGCACGTCCGCACGAACGCCTGACGCCCGCCCCTGGTCACGTCCGCGCGGGCACCAGCGCACGGAGGAGGCGCGCGAGGTCGTCGGGGGCGGCCGCGAGGCGTACCGGGGTGCCGGCGTCGTCGAGTTCGGCGATGTGCCAGCCGCGCGGGACGGTGTCGCCGTCGGCGCCCCGCACGCGCCGCACCGTCTTCACGGTGAGCCGTTCCACCGGGATGCGCCGGGCCGCGAACCGGCCCGGCCCGGGGTGCGGTGTCACCGCGGGGCCGCCCTCCCCGAGGACGATGTGGGTGCCGAAGCCGTGCGGGTTGTACGCGGTGTCCTCCAGGAAACGGGCGGGCACGAACACCTCGCCGTCGGACGGCGGCCGGGGTGCCGCCGGGTGAACCGGGGTGCGGAGGCCGGGGGCGCGGATGCGGGTGGCCCGCCAGGCCCCGGCGAACAGGCCCAGGGTGACCAGCGAGCCCACGGACAGCCAGGTGACGGAGTACCCGGAGCCGAACAGCGTCGTGGGGTGGCGGTAGCACAGCGGCAGCAGCCACGCACCGGTGCCGGCCAGTGCGCCCGCGTACGGCAGGGCCGACGGCAGGACCTCGTCGTCGGGCCGCCGGCGCCCGCGCAGCCGCAGCAGGACCTGTGCTCCGGGGAAACCCGCGGCCAGGGCCAGTCCGGCCGCGAGGACGGCCACGCTGCCGCCGGTGACGACGTGTTCGTGCCAGACGTGGTGCGCCCCGGCGACCTTCATCACCTCACCGCGCCAGACGGTGAGTTCTACCGGGTCACCGGCCTCGAACGCCCTGGCGGCCTCGTACGACACCGCCAGCTCCGCGAGCGGCCGGCCGCCGCTGAAGTACAGCCGGCCGCGCTGCCTGGGCCCGTGCACCTCGGTGCGCTCGACGACGGCCGGAAGGGTCCGCAGGCAGTCGTCGGACCCGCTCGCGGGTGCTCCGGCCGGGCAGGGGACCGCCGCCCGCCACGCCCGCTCGTCCTTCGTGGCGTCCGCCACGCAGGACGCCACCAGCGCCGCCGCCGCGAGCAGCAACAGCAGCAGCACGCCGGCGCCCAGCGGGACCGCCCGGTCGCGGCGGCCCCGCAGGGTCCGGTGGCGCGTGCCGGCCGCTTTCCGGGGCGCCGGCCCGGTGACCCGGTACAGCGCCCAGGCGCCCGCCACCGCCAGGAGCAGACCGGCGATCACCCATCCGTCCACCGCGCGGCCCGTGCGCCAGATCCGCGCCCCGGCCGACAGCGCCCCGGCCGCCCCGGTCCCGACGAGGCACCACAGCACGCGCGTCCGGCGGGGACGGCGGACGACCTCCGAGGTGTTCATGCGCGTGATTGTGCGCCGAGCGGGTCCGTGGTTCTTGTGGGGTGCCCGGCAGACTGGACGGGCCCCCGGCTGCCGGGCCCCGACATCCGTGCTCAGTTGTTCCAGGTCTCGTCGTAGGGGTCGTGCGGCATCGGGACCGGCTTCGCGGACGTGACCTCCAGGTACGGGATCGGGCCGTCGTTGACGGGGTCGCGGACCGTCCCGGGGCTGTAGGCGCCCGTCACCTCCAGCCAGGCGTCCGGGCGCAGCACCGGGGGCAGCGCACCGCGCAGCGCGATCTTCACCGGCTGCGCGTCCGCGGCACAGCAGTTGAGGGCCATACGGACGAGATAGGGCGCGCCCGAGTGGTCCATGGCGAGGAAACCGGTGACGCGGACCGGCCGGCCGTGCAGGGAGCGGCCGTGGTCGTAGGCGGCGCGGGAGGCGTAATCGACCACGGAGAGCCGGACCGGGTCGCCGGCGGGCAACGCGCCGTAGGCGTACGGCTTCTGCAGCGCCGTACCGGAGCGCAGGGCGCTGTAGGAGCCGAGGGCCGGCGGGGCTATCAGGATGAGCGCGAGGAGCGGCAGCAGCAGGAGCCAGGAGATCCGTGGTTCGGGGTGTGCGTGCCCGGTGCGGGCGGGCCTGCCGGACCTGCGCGCATACCAGGCCGTGGCCAGCGCCGCCACGATCAGCACCGCGCCCGAGGCCAGCAGCAGCGGGCGCAGTCCCGCTTTGACGTAGCGCAGGTAGAGGTCGGTGGTGCCGGCGTGCAGCAGGGCGGCGCCGAGCAGGAACAGCACGGCGGCCTGGGCCTGGCGGTTCACAGCAGCACCGCCCCGGTCACGACGGCGCCCGCGACGGCCAGTGCGAACGTGGCGGGGGCGAAGCGGAGTGCGAAGGCGCGGCCGAAGGTGCCGGCCTGCATCGCGAAGAGCTTCAGGTCGATCATGGGGCCCACCACCAGGAACACCAGCTTGGCCGTCGGGGAGAACTGGGTGAGGGAGGCCGCGACGAACGCGTCCGCCTCCGAGCAGATGGACAGGAGCACGGCCAGGACGGCCAGGGCGAGCACCGAGACCACCGGGTCGCCGGCCGCCGCGCGCAGCCAGTCCGCCGGGACGGCCGCCTTCAGGGTGGCCGCGGCCATCGCGCCGAGCACCAGGAACCCGCCGGCGTGCATGGTGTCGTGGCGGACCGAGTTCCAGAACGTCTCGCTCCTGGTGGCACCCTCGTGGTCGCCGTGGGCCCGCGGGCGCAGCCAGTCCGTGCGGCCGAGCCGCTGCCACAGCCAGCCCATCGCGCACGCCACCAGCAGGCCGGCGACGAGCCGGGCCAGGACCATCTCGGGGTTCCGGGGGAAGGCGACGGCGGTGGCGGTCAGCACGATCGGGTTGATCGCGGGCGCGGAGAGCAGGAAGGCGAGGGCGGCGGCGGGGGTCACCCCCCGGCGCACCAGGGCGCCCGCCACCGGCACCGACGCGCACTCGCAGCCCGGCAGCAGCGCCCCCGCCATCCCGGCCACGGGCACGGCCAGGGCCGGGCGGCGCGGGAGGGCGCGCGCGAAGAAGGACGGCGGCACGAACACGGCGATCGCCGCCGAGAGCAGCACGCCGAACACCAGGAAGGGCAGCGCCTGCACGGTGACCGCCACGAACACCGTCATCCAGCTCTGCATCGCCGGGGCGGCGAGCGCTCCGCGGATCGGGGACTGGGCGAGGACCGCCAGGATCAGCGTCGTGGTCAGCACCAGCGGGGAGCTGAGCCGCCGGCCCCCGCTCCCCGGCCGTTCGCCGGCGGGGCGCGCCGCGTCCGGCGCCGCGGCACCGGGCGGGGCGTCTTCGGTGATGGCCACGGATGGATCCCTCCCGCTGATGCGCTGCCTCCCCCTCAGTACGCGGTCCCCGGCACCGGTGTTCACCCCGTCGCCGGAACCGGCCTTCCGTTGGGGCAGTCTTTCCCCTCGTGGCGAGCGTTCCGTATCAAGGGGGTCCCGGGACCCGGCCGGCGCACATGGTGGTGTGCGGTGACGACGGACTCGCGCACCGGCTGGCCGCCGAGTTGCGCGGGGTCTACGGCGAGCGGGTCACCCTCGTGATGCCGCCGAGCCGACGCACGGCCGGACCGCCCGTGGTGGGACGGGCCAGGGCCGCTTCGGCGGCGTTGTTCGACCGGGTGGTCAACGCCGCGGTCGGATCCGTGGGCCGCGCCGCCGGCACCGGGCCCGGCGCCGGTGCGGGCGGCACGCCGGGTCACCCGGACGACACGGGGGTGCTGGCCGCGGGCGAGCTGACCGAGGCGGTGCTCGCCGAGGCCGGAGTGGACCGGGCCGCGGCGCTGGCCCTCGTGTACGACGACGACGAGACGAACATCCGCGCCGCGCTGATCGCCCGCCGGCTCAACCCCCGGCTGCGGCTCGTGCTGCGGCTCTACAACCGGCGGCTGGGCCAGCACATCGAGGAACTCCTCGACCAGGTCACCGCGTTGGCCGGCGGGGACGCCGAGGGCTCGGACGCCTCCACCACCGTGCTGTCGGACGCCGACACCGCCGCGCCCGCGCTGGCCGCCTCCGCCGTCACCGGGACCAGCAGGGTCGTCCAGACCGAGGGGCTGCTGCTGCGGGCCGTGGAGCGCCCTTGTGCCGGGGACGGGCAGGCCGGCCTGTGCACCCTCGCGCTGCTCTCCGCGCCCGCCGACCCCGCGGACGGCGGCCCCGAGGGCAACGGGGAGCAGGAACCGCGGCTGCTCCCGGACGACGAGGAGGTACGGCGGTACGGCGGGCGCCCGGCCTTGGTGCTGGAACAGGTGTCCGCCGCGGGTGCGGAGCCGGCCGCCCCCGAGCGCCGGGTGCGGGGCGTCCCGCCGCTCGCCTCGCTGTTCTCCCGGCGGCTGCGCTGGTCGCTGGCGGGGATCGTGGGGTGCGTGGTCGCGCTCGCCGTCGCCCTGTGGGTGGTCACCGGCATCCATCCGCTGCGGGCCTTCTACCTGACCCTGCTGGACATGTTCGCGATCGACGACCCGGCGCTCGGGCAGTCCCTCGGCCGGCAGCTCCTGCAGCTGCTGTCCGGGCTGGTCGGACTGCTGCTGCTGCCGGTCCTGCTGGCGGCCGTCCTCGAGGCGCTGGGCACCTTCCGCACCGCTTCCGCGCTGCGCAGACCGCCGCGCGGACTCGGCGGCCACGTGGTGCTGCTCGGGCTCGGGAAGATCGGTACCCGGGTCCTGACCAGGCTGCGGGAACTGGGCGTCCCCGTGGTGTGCGTGGAGTCCGACCCGGACGCGCGGGGCCTGGCGACCGCGCGCCGGCTGCGGGTGCCGGTGGTCCTCGGGGACGTCACCCAGGAGGGCGTGCTGGAGGCCGCGGTGATCCACCGGGCGCACGCGCTGCTCTCGGTGACCAGCTCCGACACCACCAACCTGGAGGCCGCGCTGTACGCCCGGACCGTGCGCCCCGATCTGCGTGTGGTGCTGCGGCTGTACGACGACGACTTCGCCACCGCCGTGTACCGGACGCTGCGGGCCGCGTACCCGCAGGCGCGGACCCGGAGCCGCAGCGTGACGTACCTGGCCGCGCCCTCGTTCGCCGGGGCGATGCTGGGGCGGCAGGTGATGGGGGCGATTCCCGTGGAGCGCAGGGTGCTGCTCATCGCCGCCGTGGACGTGGACGGGCATCCGCAGCTGGAGGGCCGGACCGTACGGGAGGCGTTCAGGGCCGGGTCCTGGCGGGTGCTGGCGCTCGAGGGGCGCACCGACACGGCTCCCGGGCACGTGCTGTCGAAGGGGGACCGGGTCGTCGTCGCCGCCACCCGCCGGGGCCTCGCCGAACTGCGGTGAGCGCCGGGGGGCTGGCCCACCCGGGGAGGTGTCCCCCCCCCGGCGGCCTGACCTGCCCGGGAAGGTGTCCCCCCGGGGGCTGGCCCACCCGGGGGCTGGCCCACCCGGGGGGCTGGCCCACCCGGGAAGGTGTCCCCCCGGCGGCCTGCTCCACCCCGGGAAGGTGTCCCCCCGGCGGCCTGACCCACCCCGGGGAGGCGCCCCCCCGGGGGGGCCGGCCCACCCGGGGAGGTGTCCCCGGTGTCCTAGGCGGGCAGATGCCGCGCGGCGAACTCCAGCTCCAGTCTGACCTGCTTGATCCGCTCGTCCACCACCAGGGAGCCGTGCCCGGCGTCGTAGCGGTACACCTCGTGGGGTGCGCCCCGCGTCTCCAGGCGCTTGACGTAGTTCTCGATCTGGCGGATCGGGCAGCGGGGGTCGTTGACGCCCGCCGAGATGTGGACCGGGGCCTTCACCTGGTCGACGTAGGTGAGCGGGGAGGACGCCTCGAAGCGCTCGGGGACCTCTTCCGGGGTGCCGCCGAGCAGGGTCCGGTCCATGGCCTTCAGGGCCTCCATCTCGTCGTGGTACGCCGTGACGTAGTCCGCGACCGGCACCACCGCGATGCCCACCGACCAGGCCTCCGGCTGGGTGCCCAGGCCGAGCAGCGTGAGGTAGCCGCCCCAGGACGCGCCGGTGAGGATCAGGCGCTCGGGGTCGGCGAGGCCGGTGGAGACCGCCCACTGCCGCACCGCGGCCACGTCCTCCAGCTCGATCAGGCCGATCCGGTGCTTGAGGGCGTCCGTCCAGGCACGGCCGTACCCGGTGGAACCGCGGTAGTTGATGCGGATCACCGCGTAGCCGTGGTCGACCCAGGCGGCCGGGCCGGCGGCGAAGGAGTCGGAGTCGTGCCAGGTCGGTCCGCCGTGCAGGTCGAAGACCGTGGGCAGCGGGCCGGTGGCACCGGCGGGCCGCTGGACCAGGGCGTGGATACGGCCGCCCGGCCCGTCCACCCACACGTCCCGCACCGGCACCGACGGCGGGCACGCCATGCCGGGCGGGTCCAGGACGACGCCACCGGACGTCGAACGCACCGCCGGGGGCTCGGCGGCCGACGACCACAGGTACTCCACGCTGCCGTCGGGGCGGGCCGTCGCGCCGGAGACCGTGCCGGGCGGGGTGGGGATGCGGGTCAGCTCGCGGGCCGCCAGGTCGTAGCGGAACAGCTCGCTGCGGGCCTCGAAGCCGTGCTCGACGAGGAGGGCGGAGCCGTCCGGGTACCACTCGGCGCTGACATCGCCGGGCAGGTCCAGGGCCAGGTCCGTCTGGGTGCCCGTCGCCACGTCCCACACCAGCGGCTCCCAGCGGCCACGGCGCTGATGGCCGATGAGCAGGCGGGTGTCGCCCTCGACGGGGGCGAAGCCCAGCACTTCCAGGCCCAGGTCCCGGGTGCCGCCCTCGGTGTCGTCCAGCTCGGCGACCGCCGAGCCGTCCGGGCGCAGCACGCGCAGCGCCGCGTGCATGGCGTCGCCGTGCTCGGTGTGCTCGACGGCGATCAGGGAGCCGTCGTGGGAGAGGCCGCCGACGCCCGCCGACTCACGGTGCCGGTAGATCTCCACCGGGTCCTCGCCCTCGCGCGCGAGGTGGATGGTCGTGCCCTCGTCGTCCGTGGAGCGGCCGACGACCGCCGTACGCCCGTCCCGGGCCAGGGCCAGACCGGCCGGGTAGGAGGGCTCGAGGCCGGGCACCGCGGGCTCGTTCTCCCCGCCGGTGAAGGGCTGGCGGCGCCAGACGCCGAACTCGTCGCCGTCCTTGTCGTCGAACCACCAGATCCAGGTGCCGTCCGGGGAGAGCACGCCGTCCGTCGTGCCGTTCGGCCGGTCCGTCACCTGCCGCTGCGCGCCCGTGGCACGGTCCCAGGCATACAGCTCGTACGTGCCCGTCGCGTTGGACACGAACAGGGAGCGGTCCGGTGCGTCCTCCGCCCAGTCGGGCAGCGACACGCGCGGCGCCCGGAAGCGCTTCTCCCAGTCCGGCATGTCCGGTGTGTCCTGCGTCCTGCTCTCACTCATGGCCCCAGTCATGCGCCCATACTGCCTGGCCGCGCCGACAATTGGGGGCCAGGTGTGCGCAGCCTGTGGACAACTTTCCGATCATGGGCTCCGGCACGCCCTCCGCCCCACCGCGCAGGGCGGCCGGGAGCCGACCCCCGGGCCGGGGTCCACGCCCCGGGCGCCGTACCGTGGAGGGCGTGTATCGGTTCCTGCTGACATCCCGCTGGTGGGGCATCAACGTCTTCGTGCTGCTCGCCATCCCGTTCTGCGTCTTCATGGGGTCCTGGCAGCTGAGCCGGTTCGAGGGGCGGGTGCAGGACCATCGCGCCGCGACCGAGCAGGCCGTGTCCGGCCGGCACGAGGCCGCGCGGCCACTGGACGGGATGCTGCCGGTCGACAAGGGCACCTCGGGCCGGCGGGTCACCGCGAGCGGCCGGTACGGCGAGCAGCTGCTGGTTCCCGGCCGGGAACTGGACGGCAGACGCGGCTTCTACGTGCTCACCCTGCTGCGCACCGACTCCGGCAGGGCCCTGCCCGTGGTCCGGGGCTGGCTGCCCGGCCCGGCGGACACGGCCAGGGCCCCCGCCCCGCCCACCGGCCGGGTCACCGTCACCGGCGCGCTGCAGGCGTCCGAGACGCCGGGGGACAACGGCGTCGGCGCGCAGAGCGGGCTCCCGGCCGGGCAGACGCCGGCGATCAGCTCGGCGTCGCTGGTGAACCTGGTGCCGTACAAGCTGTACGACGCCTGGGTGACCCTGGACGAGGCGGACGCGGGGATGAAGGCGGTGCCCGCGACCGCGCCGAGCGGTACGGGGCTGGACCTGAAGGCGTTCCAGAACCTCGGCTACACCGGGGAGTGGTTCGTCTTCGCCGGGTTCGTGGTGTTCATGTGGTTCCGGTTGCTGCGACGGGAGATCGAGTTCCAGCGGGACGCCGCGCTGGGCCTGGTCCCGGACGAGGCGGAACGGGCACCGGCCGTCAGCGGCTGACCGACCCGCGCGGGACTGGTCGCAGGGTTCGCCACGTCCCCGGGCCGCGCCGTCGAAACCCCCCGCGGTGCACGCCCCTGAAGGGGCGGGGGGAACTGCGCGGGAAGCCGCGGCGATCCCTCGGCCGGGGCACGGCCCCGCACCGGCGGAACGTCAGGCGCCGGGCAGCACTCCCGTGTAGTACACCGTCCCCGCGCACGCCTTCGGCACCACCGTGGACGCCGTCGGTGACCCGGGCTGGGCCGTGTGCGTGACGACGAGGCTGCCGTCCGCCGTGCCGTCCTCGGTGACCAGCTGGGTGGTCGTGCCGGAGGACCCGCTGCCGGGGTCGGAGCCGCCCACGGCTCCGGGCGTGCCGCTGGGCGTGGGGTCGGGGGTGGGGTCGCCGGGGTTCGTGCCGCCGGTGCCGGCGCCGGTGGTGGGGCAGGTCTCCGAGGGGACGAAGGCGAACTTCTCCTCGTAGGCCCCGCCCGGCTGCAGGACCAGCGCCGGGACCTCCAGGGAGGGATCGGGCAGGCTGGTCGCCGCGTCCCCGGCCACGTGCGCGGTCCGGGTGATCTTGGCCTGGTCGGCGGCGCCCTGCGCCGTGACGCCGATGGTGCCGGCGCCGCCGACGGTACAGGCGGCGGACGAGGTGTTGACGACCCGGAAGGTGCCGTAGACGATGTTCGCCGAGTCGGGGGCGTCGGCCGTACCGGTGGCGGAACCGAGCTGGTCGGACGTGCACAGCGGGGTGCCCGTGGCGAGGGTCGCGGCGGGGTCGGCGCCGCCGGTGGTGCCGCCGTTGCCGCCGTCGCTGCTGCCCTTCTCGCCGGGCTCGCCGGTCGCCTTGCCGGGCCGGGCGCTCGCGCTGCCCGCGTCGTGCCGGCCGGCCGCGGGACCGCCACGGTCCTCGCCCTGACCCGTGCCGCCCTGCACCTGGGAGGACTGGCCGGCCATGGCGGTGTCGGGATCGGAGCCGCCGGCGCCGGACACGTGCACGAGGGCGGGGATCGCGGTGCCGATGAACAGGGCCGCGGCGGCCATGCCGACGACGGCCTGCCGCTTGCGGGCCCGCCGGGCGGGGACGGCCCGGCGCAGATGGTCCAGGGTGCCGGTGCGCGGCTCCAGGTCGTCGACCGCGGCGTGCAGCAGCCGCCGCAGATCCGGCTCGTCCGGGTCGAACCCGTCGCGATCAGGGCCGGGCCACTCGGGGCCCGGTACGTCGGGGCCGTGGTTCACAGTTCCGTTCCCAGCATGCGATTGCCTGTGCTCTTGCTCGTGCCGCTGCGCCGGTGCGTTCCGGGCGCGGCCCTCGTGACGTCCGTCGGCGTGCCGCGCATCGGGACCGTCCCTTTCGGCGCGCCCGCTCATGCCGATGCCGCCATGGCCACCCGCAGGGCGGCGATGCCCCGGGAGCCGTACGCCTTCACCGAACCCAGGGAGATGCCGAGGGACTCGGCGACCTGGGCCTCGGTCATGTCCGCGAAGTAGCGCAGCACGAGGACCTCGCGCTGGCGGCGCTGGAGTCCCTTCATCGCCTGGATGAGGTCGCGCCGCTCCAGCTGGTCGTAGGCGCCCTCCTCCGCGCTCGCCATGTCCGGCATCGGCTTGGAGAGCAGCTTCAGGCCGAGTATGCGGCGGCGCAGCGTGGACCGGGAGAGGTTGACGACGGTCTGCCGGAGGTAGGCGAGCGTCTTCTCGGGGTCGCGGACGCGCTTGCGGGCCGAGTGGACGCGGATGAAGGCCTCCTGGACGACGTCCTCGCAGGAGGCGGTGTCGTCGAGGAGGAGCGCGGCGAGGCCCAGCAGCGAGCGGTAGTGCGCCCGGTAGGTCTCGGTGAGATGGTCGACGGTCGTGCCGGCGACCGCGGCGGCCTCGGCCGCCTCGGCCGCCTCGGCCGCCTCGGCACCGTCACGCTGACTCGGTATGCGGGCGGGCCGCGCTGTGGGCATGGGCGCGATCACCGGCATGCCGCCGGACGTGCGGGGCCGGAGCGCCGCACGGGGCGACCGCAGGCCCGGGCCGCGGACCGCTGGGAGTTCGAGTACCTCTGCCACGCCAGTTGGACACGCTTCCCCCCGCCAGGGTTGTACGTGCCGGGCGTCACACGTGCGACAACCGACGGTGCATCAAGTGCCGTCATGCGCCCCGCTCTTCCGCTATATCCCATTTGAACGGGCGTCCCCACGCCCCGATCACGGCGTCCCCACGCCAGGATCATCACGTCCCCAGGTCCCCTGACGGTGACCGCAAAGACGCTCCCCGCCCTGCACGCGGTTGCGCAGGGCGGGGAGGAAATCCTCTGTCGCCGCACGGTCCCGGTTCAAGTGGTCCGGACCATGCTTCTGGACACATTCCTTACGCAGATCCTACGAAGAGATCCGCTCCCATCCGGCTTCTTTCCGGTGCCGGGGGCTCATCAGGAGAGTTCCGCCGCGACCAGCTCCGCGATCTGGGCGGTGTTCAGGGCCGCCCCCTTGCGCAAGTTGTCACCGCACACGAAGAGTTCGAGGGCGGTCGGGTCGTCCAGCGACCGCCGCACCCGGCCGACCCAGGTCGGGTCGGTGCCCACCACGTCGGCGGGAGTGGGGAACTCCCCGGCGTCCGGGTCGTCGTACAGCACCACGCCGGGCGCGGTGGCGAGGATCTCGCGGGCGCCGTCGACGCTCACCTCGCCCTGGAAGCGGGCGTGGACGGTCAGCGAGTGCGTGGTGACCACCGGCACCCGGACACAGGTCACGGCGATCGGCAGCGCCGGCAGCCCGAGGATCTTGCGGGACTCGTCCCGCACCTTCATCTCCTCCGACGACCAGCCGTCCTCCCTGAGCGACCCGGCCCACGGGACGACGTTCAGCACGACCGGCTCCGGGAACGGCCCGGTGTCGTCGCCGACGGCCCGCCGTACGTCACCGGGCTTGGTGCCCAGTTCGGTGCCGGCCACCAGCGACAGCTGGCTCCTGAGCGCGTCCACCCCGGCCCGCCCGGCCCCGCTGACCGCCTGGTACGACGACACCACCAGTTCGCGCAGCCCGAACTCGGCGTGCAGCGCGCCCAGGGCGACGATCATCGTCAGGGTCGTGCAGTTGGGGTTGGCGACGATCCCGCGCGGGCGGGTGCGGACCGCGTGCGGATTGACCTCGGGCACCACGAGCGGCACGTCGGGGTCCAGCCGGAAGGCGGCCGAGTTGTCGACGACGACCGCTCCGTGGGCGGCGGCGATCGGCGCCCAGGCGGCGGCGACCTCGTCGGGGACGTCGAACATCGCGACGTCGACCCCGGCGAAGGCCTCCTCCGTCAGCGCCACCACCTCGGCCTCGGTCCCGCGCACGGCCAGCTTGCGGCCGACCGAGCGCGGCGAGGCGATCAGACGGATCTCACCCCAGATGTCCGCGCGCTGGGACAGGATCTGGAGCATGACCGCGCCGACGGCCCCGGTCGCTCCCACGACCGCGAGCGTCGGCTTGCCGGTCGGTGCCATCAGCGGCCCGTGCCTCCGTAGACGACGGCCTCGTCGGTGTCGGAGTCGAGCCCGAAGGCGGTGTGCACGGCGCGCACGGCCTCCGCCACGTCGTCCTTGCGGGTCACGACGGAGATGCGGATCTCGGAGGTCGAGATCAGCTCGATGTTCACGCCCGCGTCGGACAGCGCCTCGAAGAAGGAGGCGGTGACGCCCGGGTTGGTCTTCATACCGGCGCCGACCAGGGAGATCTTTCCGATCTGGTCGTCGTAGCGCAGCGAGTCGAAGCCGATGCGGGGCCGGTTGCGCTCCAGCGCGTCGATGGCCTTGCGGCCCTCGGTCTTCGGCAGCGTGAAGGAGATGTCCGTCAGGCCCGTGGAGGCCGCGGACACGTTCTGCACGACCATGTCGAGGTTGATCTGGGCGTCCGCGATGGTCCGGAAGATCGCGGCGGCCTCGCCCGGCTTGTCCGGCACGCCGACGACCGTGATCTTGGCCTCGGAGGTGTCGTGCGCGACACCGGAGATGATGGCCTGCTCCACCTTCTGGTCCCCAATCGGCTCACTGCTGACCCACGTGCCCTGCAGTCCGCTGAAGCTGGACCGGACGTGGATCGGGATGTTGTAGCGGCGGGCGTACTCCACACAGCGGTGGAGCAGCACCTTGGAGCCGGAGGCCGCGAGCTCCAGCATGTCCTCGAAGGAGATCCAGTCGATCTTCTTCGCCTTCTTCACCACGCGCGGGTCGGCGGTGAACACGCCGTCGACGTCGGTGTAGATCTCGCAGACCTCGGCGTCGAGGGCGGCGGCGAGGGCCACGGCCGTCGTGTCGGACCCACCGCGCCCCAGCGTGGTGATGTCCTTCTTGTCCTGGCTGACGCCCTGGAACCCGGCGACGATCGCGATGTTGCCCTTGTCCAGCGACTCCCGGATCCGGCCCGGCGTGACGTCGATGATCCGGGCTTTGTTGTGGACCGAGTCGGTGATGACGCCTGCCTGGCTGCCGGTGAACGACTGCGCCTCGTGGCCCAGGTTTTTGATCGCCATCGCCAGTAGGGCCATGGAGATACGCTCTCCGGCGGTCAGCAGCATGTCGAACTCCCGCCCGGCAGGCATCGGAGACACCTGCTCGGCGAGATCGATCAGCTCGTCCGTCGTGTCGCCCATCGCGGAAACGACGACGACAACCTGGTTGCCGTTCTTCTTCGCTTCCACGATCCGCTTGGCGACGCGCTTGATGCCCTCGGCATCGGCTACGGAGGAGCCTCCGTACTTCTGCACGACAAGGCCCACGTGCGCTCCTCGCTCGGTTCGTTTGTGTCGGCTCAGTTTAACGAGCGTCCGAAATCCACCACCCTGCTCCCGCATGGTGAGACATCGGTCGGACCGTGTGCCGGGACCTCGGCCGCTCGAATTCGGAACCTGCCCACCGGGAGCCGGACCACGCGGAACGTGCCCCGGCTCACAGTGGCCCCGGGCGCTACTGGCCCCGCGGGACCCCCAGCGGGTCGCCGATCTCCTCCGCCATCACCCGGCCGGCCTCGAACTCCAGGGTCTCGTCGCCGATGTCCGCCTGGTCGGTGTCCAGTCCGTCGAGCTCTTCCAGGGGCTGGTTGAGGCGGACGTGGATGAGGACCGACTGCAGGGCGCGCAGGGCCGCGGAGGCCGTGGGCCCCCAGTTGGAGAAGTAGGAGAACTGCCACCACCACAGCGCCTCCGTGGTGCGGCCCGCGCGGTAGTGGGCCATCCCGTGGCGCAGGTCGGTGATGATGTCCGCGAGGTCGTCCGAGAGCCGGGCCGGCACCGGGGCCTTGCGCGGCTCGTAGGGGTCGAAGACCTCGGAGTAGACGTCGATCGGGTCCAGCAGGCGGGCGAAGTTCAGGCGGAGGTCGTCCACGTCCTGCTCCGGGCCCGGGTCGGGCTCGTAGCGGTCGTCGGGGACGATGTCCTCGTGGGCACCCAGCCGGCCGCCGGCCAGCAGGAGCTGGGAGACCTCCAGGAGGAGGAAGGGGACCGCCGATTCGGGCTCGTCGCCCTTCGCCACCTCCGTGACGGCCACCAGGAAACTCTCCACCTGGTCCGCGATCTGGACCACGAAGTCGTCCGGGTTCTGCCTCGTGTCGTGCAGCGTGGCGTCAGACATCTAGGAGTCTTCTCCCCTCGAAGGCGCGGCCGAGAGTGACCTCGTCCGCGTATTCCAGGTCGCCACCCACAGGGAGGCCGCTGGCCAGGCGGGTGACCTTCAGGCCCATGGGCTTGATCATGCGGGCGAGGTACGTCGCCGTCGCCTCGCCTTCCAGGTTGGGGTCGGTGGCCAGGATCAGCTCCGTGACCGTCCCGTCGGCCAGCCTCGCGAGAAGTTCCCGTATCCGCAGATCGTCGGGGCCGACACCCTCGATCGGGCTGATCGCCCCGCCGAGCACGTGGTAGCGGCCGCGGAACTCACGGGTGCGCTCGACGGCGACGACGTCCTTGGGCTCCTCGACCACACAGATCACCGACGGGTCGCGCCGGGTGTCACGGCAGATGTTGCACAGCTCCTCCTGTGCCACGTTGCCGCAGGTCGCGCAGAAGCGGACCTTCGCCTTCACCTCCAGGAGCGCCTGCGCGAGCCGCTTCACGTCCGTCGGCTCCGCCTGCAGGATGTGGAAGGCGATCCGCTGCGCGCTCTTGGGACCGACGCCGGGCAGCCGCCCCAGCTCGTCGATGAGGTCCTGGACCACGCCTTCGTACAACGGACTGCCTTTCCTGGAGACCTTTCGGTACGTACGGTAGTTGGCCGCCGCCGTCCACCGGAAGGCGGCGGGGGTGTCGCGCCGATGGCGAACTCCAGAACGGCCGGCACGTCACACGCTCAGAAGGGCAGGCCCGGAATGCCGCTGCCGCCGCCGAGTCCCTGAGCCAGCGGGCCCAGTTTCTGCTGCTGCAGCGCCTGCGCGTTCTCGTTGGCCGCCTGCACGGCCGCCACGATCAGGTCGGCGAGGGTCTCGGTGTCCTCCGGGTCCACCGCCTTCGGGTCGATCCTGAGGCCGCGCAGCTCACCGGCACCGGTCACGGTGGCCTGCACCAGGCCGCCGCCCGCCTGCCCCTCGACCTCCGTGTTCGCCAGTTCCTCCTGCGCCCGCTGCAGATCCTGCTGCATCTGCTGGGCCTGCTGGAGCAGCTGCTGCATGTTGGGCTGGCCACCACCGGGGATCACGATCAGCTCCTTGCTGTCTTCACCGCTGTCCTTCTCCATCTGTGCACGAGCCTACGTGGTCCAGGCGGCCATCGCTCCGCCACTCTTTCGAGTGAGAACACTGGCAGTCCTATACCTGATCAAGGCCCTCATCCGGGCGGAAAAGTCGAGAAAGCTCCCTCTCCGCCACCCATTGGGCGGTAGGAAGGGGGCCGCGCGTCGGCATGGAATGTCACGCAACGTGACCGGTTGTGTATCAGTTGGGAGTGCCGGGTGGGTCAGCCGGAGATGCAACCCGAGGGTCCCCCTCAGGACGGGCGGGGCGAGGGTGCGGCCGGGCTGCGGCCGGGCGATCTGACCGGGCGGGCGTTTCCGCTCGGGGACTGGGGGGTGCCCGCCGAGCGGCTCGACGAGCTGTACCGCTGGGTGGAGGGGGAGGCACTGCGCACGACGGCCTGGTATCTGCGGGACCGGGTGTGGAAGCGGCGCGGTGCGCGGGTGCTGCGGGCCGGCGCGGCCGCGGGCGCGGTGGCCGGGGCCGCGCTGCCCCTGCTGGATCTCACCGGGGCGGCCGGCGGGGTGGCGCCCTGGGGCTGTCTCGCGCTGCTGCTGAGCGTCGCCTGCGTGGGCGTCGACCGGTTCTTCGGGGTCACCTCGGGATGGATGAGGGACGTGGCGACCGCGCAGGCGGTGCAGCGGCGGCTGCAGGCGCTGCAGTTCGACTGGGCCTCGGAGAGCGTGCGGGAGGTGCTGGGCCCGGCGGAGGGCACGGCGAGCGAGGCGGCCGACCGGTGCCTGGGGGTCCTGCGGCGTTTCTCGGAGGACGTCACGGAGCTGGTCCGCACGGAGACGACCGACTGGATGGTGGAGTTCCGCACCGGCTCGGCGCCGCTGGGCATCCAGACGGCGGTGGCGTCCCTGCCGCGCCAGGACCACGGCGGCCCGTCCGGCCGCCTCCCCCTTCCCCCGGCCAACGGCAGCCGACCGAACATGCCACGCCAACGCCCCCCGGAACCTCGCTGACGGCGTGCCGGGCGTCGTGTGGCGCCCGGCACGCCGCTCACCGCCTGCTGTACGTCAGGCTCTCCCCGCCGCCCTGTTTCGCCCGCTTGAGGCGGCCGTCCGGCAGCAGGGTGACCTCGGTGGCCGCGCCCGGGGAGCAGGAGGAGGCGGGCTCGCCGGTGGTGACGGAGGACGGCCCGATCTCCAGCGGCCCCTGCCCCGTGGGCCGTTCGGCGAGGTGGGCCTCGAAGACGCAGTGGTAGGTCCCGCCGCCTTCGGCCGCCCCGTCCGCGACCAGCGTGAGCACGGGGTCGCCCACCTTGCCCTGGTGGATGGTCAGCCGGCGGGTGTTGGCGCCGTTGGCGTTGTCGAGCGTCGTCTCCCAGGTGCCCAGGTAGGCGTCCGGGACCGCCCCGTCCCCGGCGGAGGCCGACGGCGCCGACGCGGCCGGGCTCGGCGCTCCGGAGCCGCCGCCGGCCGCCGGTGCGGAGGTGACGGTGGGGGCGGCACCGGCCGTGCCGCCGCCCTTGCCGTCGTCACCGCCGTTCTTCATCAGCGCGTACACCGTGCCGCCCGCGCCGAGCGCGACGACCAGGGCGATCACCACGAGCAGCGCGGTGGAACGCCCGTCACGCCGTTCCGGCTCCTGCGCCGTGCCGTACGGCGGCGGCCCGTACGGTGAAGTGGAGCCGAGCCCGCCGCCGTAGGGGTGCCCGCCGCCATAGGGCTGGTACGACGGCTGCGGCCCGCCCTGCGGATAGCCGTAGGCGGCGACGGGCTGGGGGTGCTGCTGCGGATACCCGTACGGCGCGGACGGCGGCGGCGTGGGCGGAACGCCGGGCGGGGGTGTCGGTCCTGCCACGGCGGTCTGAAGACGACTGCTCCCGTCCCCAGCCGGAACCCCCGCCGGAGCGGGCGGCGGGGCACCCCCGTCCCCCACAGCCCCATGCTCGGGAGACGGCCCCGCGGCCCCCGCCCACGAAGGGCCGTCACCGGGCCCACCCGCACCCGCCGCCGGCGAACGGCCCACGCCCACACCACCCGCGGCCCCCGCCGACGAAGGGCCCACAGCCGCACCGCCCTCAGCCCCCGACGGCGAACGACCCACACTCGGACCACCCGCAGCCGCCGCCGGCGAACGGCCCACGCCCGCACCACCCGCAGCCGCCGAGGGCGAGCGGCCGTCACCGGGGCCGCCCGCACCCGACGACGCTTCCCGCACGGGTGGTGCGGACGGGAACACGGACCCGGCCGGAGGCCGGGCACCCCCCGTCGCACCCGCACCGGCGAACCCACCGGCACCGCCACCGACCCCTTCGCCGGCACCGCCACCCGCATCGGCGCCGCCCCCACCCCCGCCGTCAGGATCCTCCGCCTCCAGCAACCGCACCGCGTGCCGCGCGAGCTGCGCCACCAGCGACCCGGGCAGCCACGGATCCCGGGACCGCCCCCCGGCCACCGTGTCCTCCGCCCCCGTCCGCTCCAGAATCGCGTCCAGCGAAGGCCGGCCCGCCGGCTCCTTGCGCAAGCAGTCCCGCACCAGGTCGGCGATCCCCTCCGGCACCCCCGTGAGGTCCGGCTCCTCCTGGGCGATCCGGAACATCAGCGCGTGCCCACCACTGTTGGCGGCCCCGAACGGAAGCCTCCCGGTCGCCGCGTACACCAGCACGGACCCCAGGCAGAACACGTCGCACGCCGGTGTGATCCGGTCCCCCCGCACCTGCTCGGGCGCCATGAATCCGGGCGACCCGACCAGCGACCCGGTCCGGGTGAGCGCCTCCCCGCCCACCGTGGTCGACTCCAGCGCCCGCGCGATCCCGAAGTCGATCACCCGGGGGCCGTCGATGGTGACCAGCACGTTCGACGGCTTGAGATCCCGGTGCACGATCCCCGCCGCGTGGATGTCCTTGAGCGCGTGCGCGAGGCCCGCCGCGAGGATCCGCACCGACCGCTCGGGCAGCGCCCCGTGGTCGTGCCCCACCACCTGCTGGAGGCTCGGCCCGGCGACGTACCCGGTCGCCACCCACGGCACCGCCGCCTCGGTGTCCGCGTCCAGCACGGGCGCGGTCCAGTACCCGCCGACCCGTCGGGCGGCCCGCACCTCCTGCCGGAACCGCGCCCGGAACTCCTCCTGTTCCGCCAGTTCCCGGCGGACCAGCTTCACGGCGACGGTGCGTCCCCGGTCCGAGCGGGCCAGATAGACGTTCCCCATGCCGCCCACGCCCAGCCGCGCCAGCAGCCGGTACGCCCCGATCCGGGCCGGCGCCTCGCCCGGCGGGATCTCCAGCGGTTCCCCCGGTCCCAGCATCCCCATCCCGCGCCGCCTTCCCCCCATAGGTCTGCAACGGACCGAGAATAGTGCGGCCGTACCGGGGCACGGCGCGAGCCGGTGTCTACGGTTGCGTAACAGGCCCGCCCGGCACCGCGGGGATCGTCACCGCCCCCAGGGGATCACCACCCGCCCCCGGGAAGTCGGCCCCGCCCGCAGGGGATCACCACCCGCCCCCGGAAGGTCGGCCCCGGCCCTCCGGGAGATCGTCACCGGCCCCCGGGAAGTCGGCCTCGCCCTCGGGAAGTCGGCCCTGCAGCTCGGGGGGGGACCGGCCCCCGGGATCCCCGTCCTCCGGGGACCCACACGTGGACAACCTGTCGCGGAAAGCCCCCGCCCACGGAACAGGACGCCGATGTCGCTTCCGCATGGCGGACATTTACGCTCGCGGGCATGACCCCTCAGCCCCATTCCGACGCCGGCGCCGCGGTGAAGGCCGCGGACCGCGCGCACGTCTTCCACTCCTGGTCCGCCCAGGACCTCATCGACCCCCTCGCCGTCGCCGGCGCCGAGGGGTCGTACTTCTGGGACTACGACGGCACCCGGTACCTGGACTTCACCAGCGGGCTCGTCTTCACCAACATCGGCTACCAGCACCCGAAGGTCGTCGCGGCGATCCAGGAGCAGGCCGCGAAGATGACGACCTTCGCGCCCGCGTTCGCCGTCGAGGCGCGTTCGGAGGCGGCCCGGCTGATCGCCGAGCGGACCCCCGGTGACCTGGACAAGATCTTCTTCACCAACGGCGGCGCGGACGCCGTCGAGCACGCGGTGCGCATGGCCCGGCTGCACACGGGCCGCCCGAAGGTGCTCTCCGCCTACCGCTCGTACCACGGCGGCACCCAGCAGGCCATCAACCTCACCGGTGACCCGCGCCGCTGGGCCTCCGACGGCGCCGCGGCGGGTGTCGTCCACTTCTGGGCCCCGTTCCTCTACCGCTCGCGCTTCTACGCCGAGAACGAGGACCAGGAGACCGCGCGCGCCCTGGAGCACCTGGAGACGACGATCGCCTTCGAGGGCCCGGCGACGATCGCCGCGCTGATCCTGGAGACCATCCCGGGCACGGCCGGGATCATGCTTCCGCCGCCCGGCTACCTGGCCGGGGTGCGCGAGCTGTGCGACAAGTACGGGATCGTGTTCATCCTGGACGAGGTCATGGCCGGGTTCGGCCGGACCGGTGAGTGGTTCGCGGCCGACCTGTTCGACGTCACCCCCGACCTCATGACCTTCGCCAAGGGCGTGAACTCGGGCTACGTCCCGCTCGGCGGTGTCGCGATCTCCGGGAAGATCGCGGAGACCTTCGGCAAGCGCCCCTACCCCGGCGGCCTGACCTACTCCGGTCACCCGCTGGCCTGCGCCGCCGCCGTCGCCACCCTCGGCGTGATGGCGGAGGAGGGCGTCGTCGAGAACGCCAGGCGGCTCGGCGAGACGGTCGTCGGCCCCGGTCTCGCCGACCTGGCCGAACGCCACCCGAGCGTCGGCGAGGTGCGCGGGGTCGGCATGTTCTGGGCGCTGGAGCTGGTCAAGAGCCGCGAGACGCGCGAGCCGCTGGTGCCGTACAACGCGGCCGGTGAGGCGAACGCCCCGATGGCCGCCTTCGCCGGCGCGGCCAAGCGGCACGGTCTGTGGCCCTTCGTGAACATGAACCGCACCCACGTGGTCCCGCCGTGCAACGCCACCGAGGCCGAGCTGAAGGAGGGCCTCGAGGCACTCGACGCCGCGCTCACCGTGGCCGACGAGTACACGGTGTAAGCACCGGGGCACCCTCACCCGAGTCACTCCGTGTCACCGGGCCATGCCTGCCGCCGGGCGGATTCGAACGCGTAAGGTGGCGTGCTCGTAAGGGAGTGGGACTCGCGCGGGCCGCGGGTCCGCACGAGTACGCCACCCCGGATCCGTACGAGTACGCCACACCGGGTCGTACGAGTACGTCACCGGACGCGTGAGGAGAGACCCCGACCATGCCCGGCACCGGCGCGGTGACGCGCAGCACCCTGCGTCAGCAGATCGCGGACGCGCTCCGCGACGAGGTGCTGGCCGGGCGGCTGCAACCGGGCCGGGCGTTCACCGTCAAGGAGATCGCCGACCAGTACGGCGTCTCGGCCACACCCGTGCGCGAGGCGCTGGTCGACCTGTCCGCGCAAGGGATCCTGGAGGCGGACCAGCACCGCGGCTTCCGGGTGCCCGAGTACTCCCTCGGCGACTACCGGGACATGATCGAGGCCCGCAGCCTGGTCACCGACGGCATGTTCCAGGCCCTCGTCTCGGGCCACCCCGCCTTCCGCACCCCGCCCGAGGATCCGCGCACGGCGGCGGCGCTGGCCACCGTGCGCCGCCGCGGCGAGGAGGCCCGGCGTGCGGCGGCGGCCGGCGACCTCACCATCCTCATCGGCTACGACCTCAGGTTCTGGCGCGAGCTGAGCGCCCTGTTCGGCAACCCCTACCTCGGCGACTTCCTGGACCGGCTGCGCGTGCAGTCCTGGGTCTGCGCGGTGCCGCACCTGCTCCGCCTCCCCGACCTGCGCGGCCGGCTGTGGGGCGGGCACACGGACCTGGTGGACGCGCTGGCCCGCCGCGAGGCCGAAACCGCCCACCGGATCGTGGCCGACGCCAACGCGCATTCACTGGCGCTGCTGGAACACCTGACCAACGGGTAGGTGACGGGTACGGCCCGCGGGGCAGCCGCAGCCGGGCCGCAGCGACTACCCTTCCCTGACCACCTGCTGCCGTGCGTGATCGCGCGCCTGCCGATGCGAGGAGTCCTCTTGGCCTGTGACCTGTGGCTGGTACCGCTCGTCGACGTGTTGTGCCACACCCCGGACAACCCGTTCGCCGAGGAACTCGCGCAATACAACAAGGCGCTGGCCGAGGCCGGGCTCCCCCCGGTACCGGTGTACCAGTACATGCCGGGACTGTCCGGCGACGTGGCACCGGTGGCCGGTTTCGACTACGACGCCCTGCACTTCCTGCGCCGGGTCTACCTGCTCCAGGTGTGTGGCCTGCCGGTGACCCCGGTGGACGAACTGGGCGGCGACTACGAGCAGTTGCTGGAGATGTTCGAGTCCACGGCCCAGCAGTCCCACCTGGTCTGGCACTACGACCACGCCGGCGCGTACGTCCCCGTGGACTTCCCGCACCCGCTCTCGAACGACGACCTCCTCGCGGGCGGCGGCCCGTTGGGCTCCGCACAGTCCCTGCTGCGTGAACTCCAGTACATGGCCCCGGCCATCGGCATCGACCCGGCGAACCCCCCAACGCCGCCCCAACCGCCGTCCGCGCCCACGGAACTGGAGGAGCCGGCCGTCCCGGCACCGTACGACCCGAGCCCCTTCGCCCGTGAACGCCACGTCTGGCTGGGCCTGCACGCGGCGGCGACCCGCTCCCTGGCCCAGGGCTCGATGATCGTCTTCAGCTGAGGTCAGGGGCGCCCGATGAGCCGGATCTCCGGGGGCCACAGCACCCCGCTCGCCATCAGCAGCGAGGACCCCAGATGGACCGGGCACACGAGCAGCGGGGGCAGGCGGTACCGGGCGATCTCGAAGACCGCGGGGTCGGAGCAGTCCGTACGCCCGGCATCGGCCCCTTCGCCGCCGTAGGGCCCCCGGCATCGCGGGTCCCGGTGGACGCTCATACCTCGATTGTCCACCGGGCGTGACGATGGAGCACCCGAAGTCGTACGGCGGGGAGACGTGCGGCTCAGGGCGAGAGGTCACCTGTCCGGACGCGCCGCCCCGGACGGGTGTGAGCCGGTCGCGTCCGTCGTTCGCGGCGCGGATCAGCAGCAGGGCGTCCGGGCGGGTGGTGGTCCCTGCTCATCGTGCCGGGACCGGACGGTGGCCACACGGAACCTCAGCGGCCTCCCGCTTTCTTCACGACGGACACAGTGGGCGCCTGCCCTGCCCGGTCGGCACTGCCGAGGGCGGGACGGCCGGTCGGGTTCACCGAACCGGCCGTCCCATCAGATCCCCGGGCCTCGGGAAAGGGACGCTCAGAGGAACGAGTTGATCTCGATCGTCTCGTCGCGGCCCGGACCCACGCCGATCGCGGAGATCGGGGCGCCGGACATCTCCTCCAGCGCCTTGACGTAGTTCTGGGCGTTCTTCGGCAGGTCGGAGAAGGACTTCGCCTTGGTGATGTCCTCGGACCAGCCCGGCAGGGTCTCGTAGACCGGCTTCGCGTGGTGGAAGTCGCTCTGCGAGTACGGGAGCTCCTCGACCCGCTTGCCGTCGATCTCGTACGCCACGCAGACCGGGATCTGCTCCCAGCCGGTCAGGACGTCGAGCTTGGTCAGGAAGAAGTCGGTCAGGCCGTTGACGCGGGTCGCGTACCGGGCGATGACCGCGTCGAACCAGCCGCAGCGCCGGTCGCGGCCCGTGGTCACGCCCCGCTCGCCGCCGATGCGGCGCAGCGCCTCGCCGTCCTCGTCGAGGAGTTCGGTGGGGAACGGGCCGGCGCCCACGCGGGTCGTGTAGGCCTTCAGGATGCCGATCACCCGGCTGATCTTCGTCGGACCCACGCCGGAGCCGGTGCAGGCGCCGCCCGCGGTCGGGTTCGAGGAGGTGACGAAGGGGTACGTGCCGTGGTCGATGTCCAGGAGGGTGCCCTGGCCGCCCTCGAACAGGACGACCTTGTCGTCCTCCAGCGCCTGGTTGAGGAGCAGGACGGTGTCGGCGACGTACGGAGCGAGCTTCTCCGCGTACGTCAGCAGCTCCTCGACCACCTGGTCGACGGCGATGGCACGCCGGTTGTACAGCTTGGTCAGCATCTGGTTCTTGACGTCGAGGGCCGCCTCCACCTTCTGGGTGAGGATCGACTCGTCGTACAGGTCCTGGACCCGGATGCCCACGCGGTTGATCTTGTCCGCGTAGGTCGGGCCGATGCCGCGGCCGGTGGTGCCGATCTTGCGCTTGCCGAGGAAGCGTTCCGTCACCTTGTCGACGGTCACGTTGTACGGCGTGATGATGTGTGCGTTGCCGCTGATCAGGAGCTTGGACGTGTCGACGCCACGCTCGTTCAGACCGCTCAGCTCGGAGAGCAGGACCGACGGGTCCACGACGACGCCGTTGCCGATGACCGGCGTACAGCCGGGCGAGAGGATTCCGGAAGGGAGGAGGTGGAGCGCGTACTTCTGGTCGCCCACGACGACCGTGTGGCCGGCGTTGTTGCCGCCCTGGTAGCGCACTACATAGTCCACCGAGCCACCGAGCAGGTCGGTCGCCTTCCCCTTGCCTTCGTCACCCCACTGAGCACCGAGCAGCACAAGTGCGGGCACGCGCGTACACCCCTTCCGGGCGGGGCATGTCCAAGGTCGGGGGCCCCGGCGTAAGGTTCACCGCCGCGTACCACCGCGACCGCCTTTGGTCGCACAACCGTCGGACCGGATGCCCCGGAATAGACGAAGCCCCTGGCGCAATAGCGCAAGGGGCTCTTGCACAAAGATGCTACCCGAGGAAGCGAGGCAGGACCGAGGTGGCGACTTTCGCGACGTCCGATCAGCTGCTGGTGATCATCGATCCGGCGGCACGACAGGCGGACGGAGAGGCCGTACGAATCGCGAAAGACGTGCTCAGCGCGGGTGCCGCGGCCAAGATGTGCCTGCCGGAGGGGCCGGAGGAATTCGCCCGCGCACTGGGTCGGCGGGGTTCGCGGCGCCCGGTCGTGGTCGGCGACGACCGGGCCCTGGTGCGCGCGGTGACCCTGCTGCACCGGCAGCGGGAGCTGGCCGGATGCGCGCTGTCGGTGGTCCCGGTCGGCGAGAGCGCCCTGGCCGAGTCCCTCGGGGTGCCGTGCGGCGCGGTGGCGGCGGCGCGGGCCGTGCTGGACGGGTCCGAGCGCCGTCTGGACCTGCTGGTCGACGACAGCGACGGGGTGGTGCTGGGCGCGCTCGGCATTCCGCCGGCGCCGGTGCGGTCGGCCGCGGCGGAGCCGGTGCCGGCCGTCTCCGGCCGGGCCTGGTACCGCTCCCTGGTGCGGACCCTGGCACCCCGTCCCGGTCGGCTGCCGCTGATTCCCTCCCCGGGGCCCGCGCGGCTTCGGGTGGAGGTCGACGGCACGACGGTGGTGGACCTGGACCAGCCGGTCGAGGCGGTCTCGGTGTCCACGGGTGCGTCCGGGGAGGCCTCGGTGGAGGTGCGGCCGCTGTCGGTGGGCGCGGAGGCGACCCCGCTGCTGGCCTCGGGCCGCACGGTGACGGTCGTGGGCGCCGACTTCCGCTACCTGGCGGACGCGGCGGTCTCGGGGCCGGTACGCAGACGGACCTGGACCGTGCGCGAGGGGGCGTGGGGACTCACGCTGCCCGCCGGCGAAGGCCCTTCCGGCGGCCGGTGACCCTCCGGCGACCACCACCCTTCCGGCGACCGGTGACCCTCCGGCGACCACCACCCTTCCGGCGACCGGTGACCCTCCGGCGACCACCGACCCTCCCGCGACGGGTGAGCGTCCCGGGCGGCCGAGATCGTGCGGCGACCGACGGTCCCGCGACGGCCGACACCTCGCAGTGACCGACGGTCCCGAGTGACCGACGACCCCGTGACGGCCGACGCCCCCGCGATGACCGGTGATCCCCCGATGACCGGTGATCCCCCGATGACCTGTGATCCCGCGTGGCGGCCGACCGGTCGTCCACCGCAGTGCCCGATGCCCCCCACGGCGGGCGGGCGAGGACCCCGCCCTGGGCGGGCCTAAAGGTCTCGTGACAAATATTTAACAGCGCCGACCCCTTCCCGATCCGGTGCGTCGTCCACCATCCTGCTCCATCAGGACCCACGACGGGACACGGAAGGGGCCACCCGATGGCAGTGGACGAGGGCGTCGCCCCCGAGACGCGGACCGCCGGCGACGACACGGTGCACCGGCTGAAACCCAATGCAGTCGGCCTGCTCGGCGTGGTGTTCATGGCGGTCGCCACCGCCGCGCCGATCACCGCGATGACCGGCAACGTGCCCTTCATGGTGTCGTCGGGCAACGGCGTCGGGGCACCGGCCAGCTACCTCGTCGCAATGGTCGTCCTGGGAATCTTTTCCGTCGGTTTCACGTCGATGGCGAAGCACATCACGTCCACCGGCGCCTTCTACGGCTTCATCTCGTACGGCCTCGGCCGCACCGTCGGGCTGGCGTCTGGACTGCTCGCCACCTTCGCCTACGTGGTCTTCGAGCCGGCGTTGATCGGCATCTTCTCCACCTTCGCGACGACCACGCTCCGGGACCAGACGGGCCTGGACGTGCCCTGGTGGGCCTTCGCGGTCCTGATGCTCGCGGTCAATGCCGCCGGCACCTGGTTCGGAGTCAGCGTCGCCGAGAAGCTGCTGGTGGCCCTGCTGGCCACGGAGGTCACGGTGCTCGCGGCCATGGCGGTGTCCGTGGCCTTCCACGGCGGCGGACCGCACGGGTTCACCTTCGCCCCCGTCAACCCGGTCAACGCCTTCCAGGGCACGTCCGCCGGGCTCGGGCTGTTCTTCGCGTTCTGGTCCTGGGTCGGCTTCGAGTCGACGGCCATGTACGGCGAGGAGTCCCGCGACCCGAAGAGGATCATCCCGAAGGCGACGATGATCAGCGTGCTCGGTGTCGGGGTCTTCTACGTCCTCGTCTCCTGGATGGCCATCACCGGCAATGGCGAGGCGGAGGCGGTACGGGCCGCCTCGTCCGCCAACCCGCTCGCGCTGTTCTTCGGCCCCACCGAGCGCTACGTCGGCCACTGGGCGGTCGACGTCATGCAGTGGCTGATGATCACCGGTTCGCTGGCCTGCGGCATGGCCTTCCACAACTGCGCCGCCCGCTATCTGTACGCCCTGGGACGCGAGGGCGTCCTGCCCCCGCTGAAGAACACCCTCGGCCGCACCCACGCCCGACACGGCTCCCCGCACATCGCGGGCCTGGTGCAGACGGTGGTGAGCGGGGTGCTGATCGCCGCGTTCTGGGCGGCGGGCAAGGACCCGTACACCGGCACCTACGTCCTGCTCGCCATCCTCGGCACCATGGCGATCCTCGTCGTGCAGGCCGTGTGCTCGTTCGCGGTGCTGGCGTACTTCCGGTCCCACCACCCGGAGAGCCGGCACTGGTTCCGCACCTTCACGGCACCGCTGGTGGGCGGTGTCGCGATGCTCGCCGTGGTGGTGCTGCTGGTGTCCAACATGGGCGTGGCGGCCGGGCCCGAGTCGGGCTCACTGGTGCTGAAGGCGACCCCGTGGCTCGTGGCACTGATCGCCGCGACCGGCGTCGGCTGCGCCCAGTACCTCAAGCGCCGCTCCCCCGAACGGTACGCACTGCTCGGACGCACGGTCCTGGAGGAGACGAAGGAGCGGTGAGCGCGGTCGTCGCGGGGGTGGCCGGGCGGGGGTGGTGCCGTGCGGGCGGCAGGGCGGAGGGTGCCGTGCGGGCGGCAGGGCGACGGGTGCCGTGAGGTCAGCGGGGCCGGGATGCCGTGCGGTCGGCGGGTGCCGCGCGGTCGGCGGGGCCGGGATGCCGTGCGGTCAGGTCAGCTCGACGCTCAGCCCCTTCAGGCCCCGGATCACGAAGTTCGGCTTGCGCTCCGGCTCCGCCGCCAGGCCCAGCGTGGGGGCCTGGCGGAGAAGGGCCGTCATCGAGGCGGCCAGTTCGATGCGGGCCAGCGGGGCACCGATGCAGTAGTGGATGCCGGCGCTGAAGGAGATGTGCGGGTTGTCGGCGCGGGCGAGGTCCAGGCGGCCGGGGTCGGCGAAGACCTCCGGGTCGCGGTTGGCGGAGCCGAACAGCATGGCGATCTCCGACCCCCGGGGGATCGTGGTGCCGTCGATCTCGATGTCGTCCAGGACCCAGCGCTCGAAGAGCTGGAGCGGGGTGTCGTAGCGCATCAGCTCCTCGATCGCGGTCGGGACCAGGCTGTGGTCGGCGCGCAGGGCCGCCAGCTGGCCCGGGTTGCGGAAGAGGGCCCACCAGCCGTTCACGGTGGCGTTGACCGTGGCCTCGTGACCGGCGTTGAGCAGCAGCACCGCCGTGGAGATCATCTCCTGTTCCGTCAGCCGGTCGCCCTCGTCGTGCGCCGCGATCAGCCCGGAGACCAGGTCCTCGCCCGGCTCCTTGCGGCGGGCCGCGATCAGCTCCCGCAGATAGTCCGAGAACTCCCTCGACGCCCGCACCGCCCGCACCGCCGTCTCCTCGGGCGGGTTCAGCTCGTACATCCCGCAGATGGCCGCCGACCAGGGGCGCAGCGGGCCCCGGTCCGCCTCGGGGATGCCCAGCATCTCGGCGATCACGGCCACCGGGAGCGGCTCGGCCACGTCGGTCAGCAGATCGCCGCCGCCGGCCTCGACCAGCTTGCCCACCAGCTCGTTCGCCAGGCCGTGCACATACGGCTTCAGCCGCTCCACCGTGCGCGGGGTGAACGCCTTCGACACCAGGCGCCGGATCCGGGTGTGGTCCGGCGGCTCCAGGTCGAGCATCCCGTGGTCGTTGAGGGTGTGGAACGGCTCGTGCTCCGGCGGCGGCGCGGTCCGCCCGAAGTCCTCGTGGCTGAACCGGTGCCGGTAGGTCCGGCCCAGCCGGCGCTCCCGCAGCAGGGCCGAGACGTCCGCGTGGTGCGGGACGAGCCACTGGTCGGTCGGCTCGTACCGGATCACCCGGCCGCGGGCGCGCAGCTCGGCGTAGGCCGGGTAGGGGTCGGCGACGAACGCGGGGTCCCAGGGGTCGAACACGAGGTCACTCCGTCCTGCCATGCGGGGACGCTAACGCCCCGACCGGAGTCTGACCAGGGGTGCGGTCATCGGGCGTTGCCCGGCTCGGCGTGCCCTCGGCGTTCGGGCGGCGACGGCGCCGGCCGTGGCGTAGCCGACGTACTTCCGGTTCACTGCCTCGGTCACCTCCCGTCCCCCTTGCCGCGGGAGTTGACCGGGGCGTAGCCGACGTACTTCTGGTTCACTGCACCGGTCACCTCCCGTCCCCCGTGCCGCGGGAGTCGTCCTCGCCGGTGCGGAACGGTTGGTCGCGGTGCGGGCCGGGCTCTCCGTCAGCCCGGTGTGACCAGGCGGGCCTCGTAGGCGAACACCGCGGCCTGGGTGCGGTCCCTGAGGCCCAGTTTCACCAGGATGCGGCTCACATGGGTCTTGATCGTCGACTCGGCCACGACCAGCCGCTCGGCGATCTCCGCGTTGGACAGGCCCTGGGCGATGAGGACCAGCACCTCCGTCTCGCGTTCCGTCAGTTCGCCGTACGCCGCCTGCGCTCCCGCCGGCATCAGGCGCGGCGACTCGGACAGGCGGGAGAACTCCGTGATCAGCCGCCTGGTGACCGAGGGGGCCAGGAGTGCCTCGCCGGCCGCCACTATCCGCACGCCGTCGGCCAGTTGGCGGGCGGAGGCGTCCTTGAGCAGGAAGCCGGAGGCTCCCGCGCGCAGCGCCTGGTAGACGTACTCGTCCAGGTCGAACGTCGTCAGCACCAGCACCTTCGCGGCCGCGTCCGCCGCGACGATCTCCCGGGTCGCCTCGATGCCGTTCAGCTCCGGCATGCGGATGTCCATCAGCACGACGTCGGGGGCCAGTTCCCGCACCCGCTCGACCGCCTGCCGGCCGTTGACGGCCTCGCCGACGACCTCGATGTCCGGCATCGCGTTCAGCAGGACCGAGAATCCCTCGCGCACCATCATCTGGTCGTCCGCGATCAGTACGCGGATCGTCATGCCTCGTCCCCGGTCGCGACGGCCGCCGGAACCGGCAGGAACACGGTCACCTCGTACCCTCCGTCCGCCGTCGGGGCGGCCGTCATCTCGCCGTTCAGCATCGAGACGCGCTCCCGCATCCCGGTGATGCCGTGCCCGGCCCCGGGCGACGGCTTGATCAGCGCGGAGGCCGGCGGCGGTCCGTTGACGACGCGCAACCCCAGTCCGCCGAGCACGTGGCCGATCTCGACCCTCGCCTTCGCTCCCGGAGCGTGCCGCAGGGTGTTGCTCAGCGCCTCCTGCACGATCCGGTACGCCGACAGCTCCACCCCCTGCGGCAGTTCGCGCACCGCGCCGGTCACCGCCTTCTCCGTCTCCAGGCCGGCCTCCCGGACGTTGGCGAGCAGTCCCTCCAGGTCGGCGAGGGTGGGCTGCGGGGCGTCCGGGGCCTCGTAGTCCTCCGCGCGGACCACGCCGAGGACCCGGCGCAGCTCGGTCAGGGCCGCCACCGCGTTCTCCCGGATGGTGACGAAGGCCTTCTCCAGCTCCGGCGGCGGGTTGTCCACCCGGTAGGGCGCGGCCTCCGCCTGGATGGCGACCACCGACATGTGGTGGGCAACCACGTCGTGCAGCTCGCGTGCGATGGTCGTACGCTCCTCCAGCAGCGTGCGCCGGGAGCGCTCCACCGCGGTCACCGTCTGCTGGGCGGTCACCTCCTGCCGGGCCTCCCGGTGGATGTGCCGCACCGTGACGGCCAGCAGGAGCAGCGCGGAGAGGATCAGCATCGGGCCCACGTCGGTGTCGTAGTGGCCCCAGCCGAAGCCCGTCTCGGCCAGGAAACCGTAGACCGCGGTGAGCACC
The DNA here is from genome assembly GCF_040426375.1 of Streptomyces sp. NPDC096012. NCBI lineage: Bacteria > Bacillati > Actinomycetota > Actinomycetes > Kitasatosporales > Streptomycetaceae > Streptomyces > Streptomyces sp. NPDC096012. The sequence goes on along the minus strand of NZ_JBEOTD010000021.1, from coordinate 63,086 downwards.
CACATCCAGGCGGCCGTGCGCGGGCGGGTGCGCATCGCCACGATCGTGAGCACCGCCAGGTGCGAGACGAAGCTGCCGGGCCCCCACGGCCAGTCGAAGCCGGCCGCCCCGCCGACGGCGGAGGCGAGCGTGGTCGCGGCGAGCGAGGACCAGAAGGCGCCCACCGGGCGCACCAGCGTCAGCAGCACCGGCCCCAGCGCCAGCAGTCCGCACAGGGCGGACGGCAACCCGGGGTCGCCGACACTCGCCAGCGCGACCAGCATCGCCAGCACGCCGAGGCCGGTGACCACCGCGTACGGGGTCCAGGCCGCGTACTCCCGCACGCGGCCGGAGCGGCGGGCGAACCGGCCGCCGGCCTCGGTCCGGGGCAGCGGACGGTAGGCGAACGCGTCATGGAACAGGTCCTGCCGCAGGCCCCGCAGAGCGTCCGCGGCGAGCCGGAACTCCGGGCTGCGCGGCCGCTCCGCGCCGCCCGCCGGTGTCGTCTGGGTGTGCGTCGTCTGGGTCACGGGACGACGGTATGCCGACCGCCGGCCGTGGTCGTCACCTTGGAGAACGGTCCTCGGGTCTCCCTCTCAGGTACTACGGGGCCGCCGCCTCACCACGCGAGCTGGGCGATCTCCTCCGCCACCACCGCGCAGGCGTCCGCGGCCGGGTCGATCAGCGGGAAGTGGCCCACGTCCGCCAGCAGCGTCAGGCCCACCACCTCGCCGGCCCGCGCCGCCGCGTCCGCGTAGGACTCGGCCACCGCCTGCGGTACGTCCAGGTCGGCTCGGCCCTGGACCAGCGTCGTCGCGATGCCCGTCGGCAGGAGCAGCACGGGGTCGGCGTACGGCCGGCGCTCGGCGAACTCCTCCTTTCCGCCCAGGAACTGAAGTGCCGCGTCGTCGCAGGCGCCCAGCTCCGCGGCCACCGCGAAGTCCGCGACGGGGGCGAGTGCGACCACGCCGCGCAACGGGGCCGGGCGGTCGATGCGCCAGGGGGCGCCGGCGGGAAGGACGTGGCGGGCCGCGCCCCACAGGGCGAGGTGGCCGCCCGCGGAGTGGCCGGTGAGGACGGTGCGGCGGGGGTCGGCCTGCGGGAGGACTTCGCGGACCAGGGCGGGGAGGGCGTCGAGGGCGGCGGCCACGTCGTCGAGGGTGTCGGGCCAGCGACCGGCCAGGGGGGCCGGCGCTCCGGAACGAGGCCCGTGGCCGGGTGCGGCGTCCGCACCGGGCGCGGTGCCTGTGCCCGCGCCGAGTCCGGTGGCGGGGCCGGCGAGCGTGCCGGGCCCGGACCCGGTGCGGGTGTGCTGCGCCGGGATCGGGTGGTCGCCGCCTCGCCTGTACTCGACGCTGGCCACGGCGAAGCCCCTGCGGGCCAGATGGTCGGCGAAGGGGCTGATGTGGCGGCGGTCGTAGCGGGCGCGCCAGGCTCCGCCGTGCAGGACGACGACGAGGGGGACCAGGGGGGCGTCGGTGCGCGGGGCGTAGAAGTCGATGACCTGGTCGGGGTGGTCGCCGTAGGCGGCGGTGGCGTCGGGAGCGACCGGGGGGTGCGAGAAGGCCGACTCCTCTTCGGCGGCGGCGCGGGCCGCTGCGGCGTCGTCCGGCATGCTCCAACCTCTCAGCGATGGAACGGGTGTGGGGAGATGCTGTGGCGGACCGGGCGGGATGGGGTCGTCGGCCGTCGGCGGGGACGGTATCAGGCCGGTGACGTGCGGGGATACGGGGAGGTGACGGAGGGTGAGGGATTGACGGTCCACGCGCGCCCCGGCCGCGGCTCGGGAGCGACGGGCCGGGGGCCGACGGTTGTGCGGGCCTGCGGTTGCGCGGGCCGGCGGACACTGGCGCCCGTGCCGCGGGCCGACGGTTGTGCGGGCCTGCGGTTGTGCAGGCCCTCGGTTGTGCGAGCCCTCGGTTGCGCGGGCCGGCGGACACTGGCGCCCGTGCCGCGGGCCGACGGTTGCGCGGGCCTGCGGTTGCGCGGGCCCTCGGTTGTGCGAGCCCTCGGCCGCGCGGGCCTGCGGTTGCGCGGGCCGGCGGACAACGGGCGTCCATGCCGCGGCCGGACGGGGTGGGACCGCTTGCCGACGCCCCGCCCGTGCCGCGGCCGGACGGGGTGGGACCACTCGCCGACGCCCCGCCCGTGCACCGGCCGAACGGGGTGCGACCGCTTGTCCACGCCCCGCCCGTGCACCGGCCGGACGGGGTGCGACCGCTCGCCGACGCCCCGCCCGTGCCCCGGCCGAACGGGGTGCGACCGCTTGCCCACACCCGCCCGTGCCGCGGCCGGACGGGGTGGGACCGCTTGCCCGCACCTGGAAGCAGCCGCGAGCACGCCCCCGCCCGGCGGCCCGCGCTCCGGCGAACGGCCCGCACCCGCGCGAGACGGCCCGCGCGACCGACGGCGTCTCCTAGCCGAGCACCTCCCCCAGCACCCGGGCCGCGCGCTCCACGTCGGTGAAGCTCACGTACAGCGGGGTGAAGCCGAAGCGGAGGATGTCGGGGTGGCGGAAGTCGCCCACCACGCCCCGGTCGATCAGGCGTCTCATGACCTCGCCCGCGTCGGGGCAGCGCAGGGCGATCTGGCTGCCGCGTTCCTCGTGCCGTGCCGGAGTGACCGGTTCGACCCGGCCCGGCTCGGTGTAGGCCGCGACGCACTCCAGGAAGAAGTCGGTCAGCGCCAGGGACTTGGCGCGGACCGCGGCGATCGAGACGCCGTCCCACACCTCCAGCGCCGCCTCCAGGGCCAGCATGGAGAGGATGTCCGGCGTGCCGACGCGACCGCGCAGCGCGCCCGGTGCCGGCGTGTAGGACGGGCTCATCCCGAAGGGCTCGGCGTGGGAGTTCCAGCCGGGCAGGGGCGAGTCGAAGCGGGGCTGCAGATCCCGGCGGACGTACAGGTACGCCGGGGAACCCGGGCCGCCGTTCAGGTACTTGTAGGTGCACCCGACGGCCAGGTCGACCCCGTGTTCGTCGAGCCCGACCGGCAGCGCGCCCGCGCTGTGGCACAGGTCCCAGACCGCGAGGGCGCCGGCGGCGTGGATCGCGGCGGTCAGCGCCGGCAGGTCGTGCAGGCGGCCGGTGCGGTAGTCGACGTGGTTGAGCAGGACCGCCGCCGTACGGCCGGTCAGGGCGGCCGGCACCTCCGCCGGGGTCACCGCGCGCAGGGTGCGGCCCGTCAGACGGGCGGCCGACTCGGCGATGTAGCCGTCCGTGGGGAACGTGCTGGCGTCGACGAGGAGTTCGTCCCGCCCGTCACCGGCCATGCGGATCGCCGCCACGAGTGCCTTGAAGACGTTGACACTCGTGGAGTCGCCCACCACGATCTGGCCCGGTGCCGCGCCGACCAGCGGGGCGATCCGGTCGCCGATCCGCTCGGGCGCGGTCCACCAGCCGCTCTCCTCCCAGGAGCGGATGCGCAGTTCGCCCCACTGGCGCCGGACCACGTCCGCCACCCGGTCGGGAACGCCGGCCGGCAGGGCGCCGAGCGAGTTCCCGTCCAGGTAGACGCCCGCGGCGTCGGTCGCGCGTTCGGGCACGGCGTCGAGGACGAAGCGGGCGCGGACCGCCGCCAGTTCGTCCGCCGCGTCCGCCTTGCCGGCCAGCGCCACCAGTTCCGACCCACGGGCGGACAGCGCCCGTTCGGACCTCTCCGGTGCCGGCGCCCCCGCGGACCTCTCCGGTGCCAGCGCCCCTTCGGGCTTCTCCGGTGCCAGCGCCCCCGCGGGCCTCTCCGGTGCCGGCGCCCCTTCGGGCTTCTCCGGTGCCAGCGCCCCCGCGGACCTCTCCGGTGCCGGCGCCTCTTCGGACTTCTCCGGTGGCAGCGTCCGCTCAGACATGGGACCTCGCCGTCCACAGCTCCGGGAACACGTTGTTGCGGGCGCGCTTCTCCAGCCAGGCCACACCGGCGGAGCCGCCCGTGCCGGTCTTGGCACCCATCGCGCGGCGGGTGGCGACCAGGTGGTCGTTGCGCCAGCGCCACACCAGTTCCGCCACGTCGCTCAACGCCTCGCCGAGACGGACGAGTTCGGCGTTCTGGTCGCCGGCGTAGAGGTCGGCCCAGACCTTTTCGACGGCTTCCGCGTGCTCGTGGCGCCGGGACACGTCACGGTGCAGGACGGACTCGGGGATCGGGTGCCCGCGACGGGCCAGCAGCCGCAGCACCTCGTCGTACAGGCTCGGCTCGTGCAGCGCCTTCTCCAGTTCCGCGTGGGCGCGCGGGGCGCCGCGGTGCGGTACGAGCATGGACGCGGACTTCTCGCCGAGCAGGAACTCCAGGCGCCGGTACATCGCCGACTGGAAGCCGGAGCCCTCGCCCAGCGCGCTCCGGTAGGAGTTGAACTGCGCGGGGGTCAGCTGTCCGAGCGGCCTCCAGGAGGCGTTCAGCGCCTCCAGCTCCCGTACCGACCGCTTCAGCGCGGCGATCGCCGTCGGGACGTCGTCCGAGCGCAGGGCGTGCGCGGCCGTCTCCCACTCGTGGACGATGACCGTGAACCACAGCTCCATGACCTGGGTGGTGACCAGGAAGACCATCTCTCCGGGATCGTCGGAGAGGGTGTGCTGGAGGTGGGTGAGCACGTCCGCCTTGACGTAGTCCTCGTACGGCGTCGTACCCGCGAAGTCGAGATGCGGGGTCTCGGGCTCAGTGGCCTCGGAAGGGGGGTGAGCCTGGTGGGACATCGCTGTCTCCTGATGTTGCTCCGGGTAGCGGTCCGCCCCTGCCGATGCCGGCACGGGGGCCCCGGTCCCCAGACGGAATCCTCCGTAATCCTCCCGGATACGGCAAGGCCCGTCTGCTGCCAGACGGGCCACACCGGCCTCTTCGGCCCGGATCGGCCCCGGGCCGTCCGGCCCGGGGTCCGCCGGCCCGGGGTCCGCTAGCCCAGCGTCTGGGCCGCCGCCGGGGAGGAGTCCTTCAGGAACTGGGTGCAGCGCTCGTACTCCTCCTGCTCGCCGATGGCCCCGGCGGCGCGGGCGAGGCCGTGCAGGGCGCGCAGGAAGCCGCGGTTCGGCTCGTGCTCCCACGGGACCGGGCCGTGGCCCTTCCAGCCGTTGCGGCGCAGGGCGTCCAGGCCGCGGTGGTAGCCGGTACGGGCATAGGCGTACGACTCCACGACCGCGCCGCGCTCGAACGCCTCGTCGGCCAGCTGGGCCCAGGCGAGGGAGGAGGTGGGGTACTTGGCGGCGACGTCCGCGGAGGCTGTGCCGTTCGCCAGCAGCTCGCGGGGGCCCGGGTCGTCGGGGAGGTGGGTCGGGGGCGGGCCGCCGAGGAGGTTCTCGTGAATCGTCATGGGCCCAGTCTGGCGCACCTCGGGCCGCGGGGCGCGGGTGCCCAGGCGATAGCGGCCGGAGCGCCGGGGGACACGGGTGCCGGGTGCCCGGGGGACACGGGTGCCGGCTGCCCGGGAGCCACGGGTGCCGGGTGCCCGGGGGACACGGACGCCGGGTGCCCGGGGGACACGGGTGCCGGGTGCTCGGGAACACGGGCGCCGGGTGCTCGGGGCCACGGGTGCCGGGGAACACAGGTGCCCGGGGGACACGGGCACCCGGGGAGACGGGTGGGGGACACGGGCGCCGGCTCGTCCCGCCACCGGCCCCGGGCCCCCGCCGCAGACCTCACGCCGGCCCCTGATCGCGCCTCGCCCCCGGACCCGCCTCCCGCGGCGCCTCCGGTCCCGCCTCCCGCCCCGCCTCCGATCCCGCCTCCCGCCCCGCCTCCGGGCCGGTCCCCCGTCCCGCCTCCAGTGGCGGAGTCGTCACGTTGCCGTGGGTCCTGCACTCCGGGCGGCGGCAGCCCCGCGGCGGGCGGCGGATCAGCGTGACCGCGAGCACCGAGCCCAGCAGCAGCGTCGCCGCGCAGATCGGCATCGCCCGCCGGAAGGCCGCGTTGAACGCGGTGGGCGACCGGTACGCGTCCGGGCCCATCCCGGCCAGCAGCGGCAGCGCGGCCACCGCCACCAGGCCCGCCGCCCGCGCCGCCGCGTTGTTGATGCCGCTGGCCAGACCTGCCCGGGAGGTGTCGACGGAGGCGAGGACCGTGGCCGTCAGCGGGGCGACCAGGGTGACCATGCCGGCGCCCATCACCAGCAGCGCGGGCAGGACGTCCCTCAGGTAGTCGGCGTGCGGGCCGACCCGGAGCATCAGCAGCATCGCCGCCGCGCAGATCAGCGGGCCCACGGTGAGCGGCAGCCGCGGGCCGGTACGGTCGGCCAGCGCGCCCGAGCGGGACGAGAACAGCAGCATCAGGGCGGTGGTGGGGAGCAGGGCCGTACCGGCGGCCAGGGGCGAGTAGCCGGCCACCACCTGGAGCTGGAGCGCGGTGAGGAAGAAGAAGCCGCCGAAGGCCGCGTACACGCACAGCGTGACCAGGTTGACGGCCGTGAACTGGCGTGAGGCGAAGATGCCCGGCGGAAGCATCGGGTCGGGCCGGTGCCGCTCGACGTACACGAAGGCCAGGGCGGCCAGCAGGCCCGCCGTGGCGCTCACGGCCACCGTCAGGGAACCGGCCCTGGCCTCGATGAGCGCGTACGTCAGCAGGGCGAGGGCCAGCGCGCCCAGGGCCGAGCCGAGCACGTCGAAGCGGCCGTGGGACTTCTCGCCGGCCGATTCCGGCACGTGCCGGAGCGCCACGGGGACGCACAGCAGGGCCACCGGGATGTTCAGCAGGAACACCCAGCGCCAGCCGGGGCCGGTGACCAGCCAGCCGCCCAGGAACGGGCCGACCGCGGCGCCGATCCCGCCGAAGCCGGACCACAGGCCGACGGCGCGGCTGCGGTCGTCGGGGTGGAAGGAGGCCTGGATGAGCGCGAGGGAGCCGGGGGTCAGGAGCGCCCCGCCGATCCCCTGGAGGGCGCGGGCGGCGATGAGCACCCCGGAGTTGGGCGCCAGCCCGCACAGCAGCGAGGCGGCGGCGAACCACACCACCCCCAGCACGAAGATCCTCCGGCGGCCGTAGCGGTCCCCGAGCGAACCGCCCAGCAGGATCAGACCGGCCAGCGTCACCATGTACGCGTTGACCGTCCACTGCAGTGCGGCGAGGCTCGCGCCCAGGTCCCGGCCGATGGTCGGGAGCGCCACGTTGACGACGGTGGAGTCCAGCAGGGCCATGCTGGAGCCGAGGACCGTGGTCAGCAGGATCCACTTGCCGCGGGGTGACGCCAGCCGGACATCGGGCACGTCTTCAGGTATACAGCGGGCCCGGCGACGCAGACAGTCGCCGGGCCCGCCGAAAGCACCGCTTACTTGATCTTGTTGCCCGCCGAGCGCAGGTGCTGCGTGGCCTCGATGACGCGCGCGGCCATGGACGCCTCGGCCAGCTTGCCCCAGGTGCGCGGGTCGTAGGCCTTCTTGTTGCCGACCTCGCCGTCCACCTTCAGGACGCCGTCGTAGTTCTTGAACATGTGGTCCGCGATCGGACGCGTGAAGGCGTACTGGGTGTCCGTGTCGAGGTTCATCTTCACGACGCCGTTCTCCAGCGCGGTCTGGATCTCCTGCTCGGTGGAGCCGGAACCGCCGTGGAAGACGAAGTCGAACGGGGACTCCTTGCCGAACCTGGCGGCGACGCCCTCGTTCAGCTCCTTGAGCAGCTCGGGGCGGAGCACGACGTTGCCCGGCTTGTACACGCCGTGCACGTTGCCGAAGGAGGCGGCCAGCAGGTAGCGGCCCTTCTCGCCCAGGCCGAGGGCCTCGGCGGTGCGGATCGCGTCGTCGACCGTGGTGTAGAGGGAGTCGTTGATCTCGTGCGAGACGCCGTCCTCCTCGCCACCGGTCGGGGTGATCTCGACCTCGAGGATGATCTTCGCGGCGCGGGCCTGCTCCAGCAGTTCCTTCGCGATCTCCAGGTTGTCGGCGAGCGTCTCGGCCGAGCCGTCCCACATGTGCGACTGGAACAGCGGGGGCAGGCCGGCCTCGACGCGCTTCCTGGAGAGCGCGATCAGCGGACGCACGTACCCGTCGAGCTTGTCCTTCGGGCAGTGGTCGGTGTGCAGCGCGATGTTGACCGGGTACTTCTCGGCGACGATGTGCGCGAACTCGGCCAGGGCGACCGCGCCGGTCACCATGTCCTTGTTGTACTGGCCGCCGAGGAACTCGGCACCACCGGTCGAGATCTGGACGATGCCGTCGCTCTCCGCCTCCGCAAAGCCGCGCAGCGCCGCGTTCAGGGTCTGGCTCGAGGTGACGTTGATGGCCGGGTAGGCGAACTTGCCTGCCTTCGCCCGGTCGAGCATCTCGTTGTAGACCTCGGGGGTTGCGATGGGCATCTGTCCGCTCCTTGAGTTGCGGGTGGGCGTTCCTGCGTTACGGCCCTGACCTAGACCTTGGGGGTGACGTCATCGTCGCCCCCATCTTTCCAGACATGGGGCGCTGGTCCACGCCCCCACCAAGTCCAGGTCAAAGGGGCGTGTCAGTCCAGACCCAGTTCATCCTTCGAGAAGGCGAAACGGTAGGGGACACCCGCGCCGGCCTCGATCTTCTCCGCGGCCCCGGTCGCCCGGTCCACGATGGTCGCGACGGCGACGACCTCGGCGCCGGCCTCGCGCACGGCCTCCACCGCCGTCAGCGGGGAACCGCCGGTGGTGGAGGTGTCCTCGACCACGAGCACCCGCCGGCCCGCGATCTCCGGCCCCTCCACCCTGCGCTGCAGCCCGTGCGCCTTCGCCGCCTTGCGGACGACGAACGCGTCCAGCCGCTTCCCGCGCGCGGCCGCCGCGTGCAGCATGGCCGCCGCGACCGGGTCCGCGCCCATGGTCAGGCCGCCCACGGCGTCGAACTCCAGGTCCGCGGTCAGGTCCAGGAGCACCTGCCCGACCAGCGGGGCGGCCTCGCCGTCGAGGGTGATGCGGCGCAGGTCGACGTAGTAGTCGGCCTCCAGACCGGAGGAGAGGGTCACCTTGCCGTGCACCACGGCCTTGGCCTTGATCTGCTGCAGGAGGTCAGCGCGTACGTCCGTCATGCCGACCAGCTTAGAGGCGCCGCCAGCTCCAGGTGGTCGAGGCCTCCAGCGGTTCCAGCGGGGTGACCAGGCGCGGAAGGGTGTTCAGCCCGTTGGGCGGACCCGTCTGCGGCTCCACGCACACGGCCTCCGTCTGCTCGTCGTAGACGACCACCCACTCCTGGCGGCTGGTCACCTTCAGCTCCAGCTGCCCGGGCCAGGTGAGGGTGACGTCGACGCCGCCCGGCATGCCGAAGCAGTCGTCCCAGGGCCCGGGCTTCGGGTCGATCCGGTGCCCGGTGGGCAGGTGGTCCTCGCCGCGCTCCTCCTGCCAGGCGGGCTCGAAGTCCAGCCGGACGTCCTCGCCGCCGAGGTTGCGGCGGAACCACGGGTGCCAGCCGATCTGCGCCGGGAAGGAGTCGTCGTACGCCTCGACGGACATCGTCAGCGTCAGGCTGTCCTCGGCGAGCGCGGCGATCTGGGTGACGCGGCCGTGGTGTGGCCAGGGTTCGGCGAGCTCGTGGGTGATCACCGCCTCGTTCTCCGCGACGCGTGCGGTGCGCCAGGCGCCGTCGCGTGCGGTGCCGTGGATGGCGTGCGGCGGGGAGTTGAGCGGCAGTTGCCGGACGGTGGCGCCGTCCAGGAAGCGGCCCTCCCGGATCCGGCCGCACCAGGGAACCATCGGGAAGCAGCCGAAGCGCTCGCCCTGGCGCAGCAGTTCCACGCCGCCGATCCGCAGCCCTCCGATACGGCCGCCGTTGCCCGGCCGCACAGTCACCTCCGCGTCGCCCGCGGTCAGCGTGATGTCTTCGTTACTCACGCCACGACCCTACTGGGGTGATCAAGAGGGCGTCGGCCGTACACGGGCTGCGCCCGGCACCCGGCCTCTCGGGCCTGCCCTGGCCGCCCCAGCGGGCACCGGCCCCGGCCCCGGAAACGCGGCCCGGCTCTCAGCGGCGCGGAGGCAGGGGCGGGAACGGCAGGGGGTGCCCAGCGGCGCGGGCGCTGGAGCGGGAACGACAGGAGAGCCCAGCAGCGTGGGCGCGGGGGCCGGAACGACAGGCGCTGCCCAGCCACCTGGGCGCAGGAGCCGGAACGACAGGGGAGCCCAGCGGCGTGGAGGCAGGGGCGCGAACGGCAGAGGATGCCCGCCACCCGGGCGCTGGAGCGGGAACGACAGGAGAGCCCAGCAGCGTGGGCGCGGGGGCCGGAACGACAGGCGCTGCCCAGCCACCTGGGCGCAGGAGCCGGC
>NZ_JBEOTD010000021.1:22970-52819 GCF_040426375.1 Streptomyces sp. NPDC096012 | reverse complement strand
AACGACAGGCGCTGCCCGCCACCTGGGCGCAGGGGCGGGATCGGCCGGGTCGCTCCGTGAGGCCGGCGCGGGGCCGCGAACGGTGGCCGGGACCGGTCAGCGGCGGCGGCGCAGGGCTCGGGTGACGACGATCGCCGAGGCCAGGGCCAGGGCCGCGGCGGGGGCCGCCCAGCGCAGGACGGGGTTCCCGCCGACGGTCTGGGGGGCCGGTACGGGGGCGTAGCGGCCGCGCGGCGGGGCGTGGTCGACCTCCTCGGCACTGCGGCCGATCATCGTGCGGCGCGCGTGCGCGGCCTCGGCCGGGGGTGCACCGCTGTCGGTGAATCCTCCCGGGCGGACGGCCGGTTCCGGGCCGTATCCGGACTCGTCGTCGGCTTCCGGGTCCAGGGAGGGCGGGGGCACCTCGGCATCGAAGACGGAGGCGTGCGGGCCGCCCGAGGCCACCGGATCCCCTCCCGCCTCCCGCGCCTCGTCGACCGGCTCCGCTCCCGCTTCCCGCGCGTCGGCGGCCGGCTCCGACCCCGCTCCTGCTTCCCGCGCCTCGTCGACCGGCTCCGCTTCCGTCCCGGCGACCGGTTCCTTCTCCGGCTCCGACCCCGCTCCCGCCTCACGCGCCTCGTCGACCGGCTCCGCTTCCGCTTCCCCGGACCCGGCGGTCGACCGCGGCTCCGCTTCCGTCCCGGCGACCGGTTCCTTCTCCGGCTCCGGCTCCGCATCCGCCCCCCGCGACCCGGCGGCCGGCGCGGGCGCCGACCCCTTCCCGGGACTCGGCGTGGGCTCTGTCTCCGCAGTGGGCGTGGGTTCTGTGTCCGCAGTGGGCCGGGGCTCTGTCTCCGCAGTCGGCGTAGGCCCTGTCTCGGTCCCCGCGGCCGGTGTCGGCCCGGTGTTCGGTTCCGTGGGCGTCGCCGGCGGCTCGCTCACCCCCGCCAGGCTCTCCACGAAGCGGTTCAGGAGCCTCGCCGCCGCCGAGGCGACCGCCTCCGCGGGCAGTTCCCTGATCCGGCCGTCCGCGTCCGCCGTCCCCTCGACGGTGACGGTGGAGCCCCCGTCGGTATCGGCGAGCCGCAGGGTCAGCGCGAGCTTGACCGAACCGGTGCCGCGGGCCTCGGTGGCGTCGCCCTCGACGGCGTACCCACCGTCCCCGCGGGCCATCACCCGCAGCGCTCCCCGGTAGGTGACGGAGTGACCGCCGACGCGGACCTTCAGCCGCCCGGCGACGGGTTCGGCACCGGCGTCCTGCTGCAGGCCGGGCACGGCCCGGGCGACGCGAGCGGGGTCCGCCAGGGCCGCCCTCAGTCGTTCGGCCGGTACCGGAACGAAGACCTGGTGCCTCATGTTCGCTGAGCCTACCCAGTTGTGGGCGGAACTCACCCTGCCGTGCTGGGGGCTCCCTGCCCGGCCCCCGTTCGCCCCGCGCGCCCGCGGGAGGCGAGGCAGGCCCCGGAGGGGTCCCGCGCGGACCCCTTCAGTACCGCGGGTGGACCAGCGTGGACGCCGGCAAGCCGCCCATCCGCGTCCGTCGCGCCGCCTCCCCGTCCGCCGCCAGTCCGGCCCGGGACAGGGTCCGTACGCGGACCGGGCCCAGTCGCAGGGGTGGCGGGGTCCGGCCCGGCGCCGCCAGCAGGAAACCCCAGTCGTGCGGTGCCCGGGACGCCCCCGTGGAGCGGTCGGGGCCCGCCGCGAAGCCGGGGTCGTGGCCCGCGACCCGGTAGGGGGCGGTGGCGAAACCGGCGGCGCGGAGGGTCGCGGCGACCGTCCAGAACACGCGGGGACGGGCGGTGACGGGCCCGGCGTGGACCACCAGGCGCCCGTGTGGGGCGAGCACGTGCCGGGTGAGGCCGTAGAACTCCTGGGAGTACAGCTTGGTGCTGGCGGTGATGCCGGGGTCGGGGAGGTCGGCGACGACGACGTCGTACGCCGCGGTGGGCGCGTGACGCAGCCAGCAGAGGGCGTCCGCCGTGGTGACGTGGACCCGGGGGTCGGCGAACGCGTGGCCGTTGGCGGCGGACAGACCGGGGTCCCGGCGGGCCAGGTGGACCAGACCGGCGTCGAGTTCGACGACGTCGAGGCGGCGCACGCGGCGATCGCGCAGCACTTCGCGGGCGGCCAGGCCGTCGCCGCCGCCGAGGATGAGCACCCGGGCGTCGGTGCCGGCCAGGGCCGGGTGGACGAGGGCCTCGTGGTAGCGCCGCTCGTCGCGGCCGCCGACCCGCAGGCGGCCGTCGAGGAACAGGTCGAGGGGCCGGCCGGCGGTGCCGCCGGTCAGCACGACCTCCTGGACGCCGGTCTGCACGGCCACCCGGACGTCCTTGCCGTAGACGGCACGCCGGGCGGCCCGCTCGAAGTCGCCGGCGAGGGCCGCCGCGGAGGCGAGGACGACGAGCACGGTGAGGTTGACGAGGAGCAGCGTCCAGCGGGCGCGGCGGGTGAGGTCGCGGCGGAAGAGGCCGAGGACGAGGGCGCCGCCCGCGACGACGTTGACGGTCCCGGTGAGCAGGGCGCCGGTCAGCTGGCCCAGGAAGGGCAGCAGCAGGAAGGGGAAGGCCAGCCCGCCGACCAGGGCGCCGACGTAGTCCGCGGCGAACAGGTCGGCCACCGCGCCGCCCGCGTCCTGGCGGCGGATGCGCTGGATCAGCTCCATCAGCAGGGGGACCTCGGCGCCGATGAGCAGACCGATGGCGAGCGAGAAGGCGACCAGGAGGCAGCGCGGGCCCTCGGCCCACACCCCGCCCCAGCCGCCGGTCCAGGCGAACACGGCGTACAACGCCATCGCGCTGCAGCCGCCGACCAGCGCGAGGGCCGACTCGACCGCCCCGAACCCGGCGGCCGCGTGCCAGCGCAGCCGTTTGGCGGCGAGGGAGCCGATCCCCATCGCGAACACCATCACGGAGAGCACGACGGAGGCCTGGGTGACGGAGTCGCCCATCAGGTACGAGGCGAAGGCGACGAGTTCGAGTTCGTACACCAGTCCGCAGGCCGCGCAGACGAAGACGCACACGAGGACCAGGAACCGCCCGGTGCCGGGCCGGACGGGCAGCCGCGCCGGTCCGGTCCAGGAGGGCGGGGCCCCGGGGGGCGCGGGGGCGTGCGGTTCGATCACGCTGCGACGTTACGTCACTCGCTCGGTACGCTTCGTCACCCACACGTGTGGAAACGGCGGCAGCCGACGTGCCACGGGTTTATGGCGCCCGAACGCGTCCTAGTCCGGCTGCTTCGCCGCCACCCGAGCGCCGACGCGGGTCCGGGTGGCCACCAGCTGGCCGTCCTGCGGGTAGGCGTGCCAGGTCCGCCAGTGCACCTGGCCCTCGTGCCGCTGGGCCAGCATCGCGGTGAAGGCGTGCGGGCTGCCCGGGAAGACGCCGGCGAGTCCGTGCGGATGGTCCGACACGAGGGCCAGCAGTTCCTGGGCGCGGCCCGCGAAGGAGCCGGGCGTGAGGACCTCGACGCGGGCGGCGAACTCGTACTCCCAGTCGCCGACCCGCTTGGCGACGCCGAGCGGGAGCGGGGTGCTGGAGCCGGGAATGCAGGCGACCGTCTCCGAACAGTTGCCGCGCTCCTCCTCCAGGAGGACCTGGTGGGACGCGCCGAGCAGCCTCAACTGCAGTTTCGCGTCCATGAGTTCGAGATCCAAGGTGGCCAGCGCGGGCAGCGGCTCGCGCCCCAGGGCCCAGGCCAGGTCGGCAGCCCGCGTATCGGTGTAGGAGGTGTTCAGGGTCGTGAGCATGGGTCGGCTCCGCTAACACGCAATGAAGGAGAGAAGCGGCCATGTCAGCCAGCCGGCTCGGCCGGGGAGGGAGTCTGTGGGACGTCCGAGGGGCTGCGTTGGCGATTTAGAGGGAATCATGAACAGAGGCGCCCCCACAGCGTTTTTACCCAACTTCGTGGCGTTTCCATCCCTCAGAGGGCTCCACAGCTCAACTGTTCAACCAAGGCGTACGCCGGGCGCGGACGCGCGAGGGGCGGGCGCCCGCCGGACACCTACTGCGACGGGCGCCCGCACACGGCCGGACGCGGTTCCCCCCGGCCCGGGAAAATCCCGTGGCCACAGGGCATTTGGGGGGAGATGACCCGGAGGCTCGGCGCCCCCGGTCAGCTGCCTCCCCCGCAGCCGCCACCGCCGCCGCACGACGAACCTCCGCCGCAGGACGAGCCCCCACCGCAGGAGTGCCCCCCACAGGAGTGGTGGCCGCCCCCGTGCCCCCCGTGCCCCCCGTGGCCGCCGTGTCCCCCCGGGGAGTAACCGGAGTCGGCGGCGGCGCCGCCCCCGGCCCACCAGCTGTTCCCGTGGCCGGACGCCGAGGACGCGCGCGACGAACGGCGCCGGCCGCTCTTGCCGAGCGACACCTCGGCGGCCCCCTTCCGGTTGCCCCGGACCACGACCGCCGCGACGAAGAGCACCGCGACCACCGCCAGGATGATGCCGAACACCATGGCGCCACCCCTCCTTTCATTCCCCCGAAGCGGCCCCCCGTGGGCGCCTCGCTGTCACCGCTTTCCGTGCGGTGACCGGGGGATGCCCGGCCGCCGCGAGCCGCAAAGCAGAGTTGAGCAACTTCAGAGGGTCTTTCAGAAGGGCGGCCCCGGCCCGCGCCTGAGGGAGTCAGGGCCCGTCCGCATCCCACCGGGCCATGGCTGACGGGCTCGCGGGGCGATGTTCCAGGACGTCAGGGCCACCGTGCCCCGCCGTGCGGTCCGGCGCGCTCAGGTGATGGTTTCGGAGTGCCCGTCGGGGAAGGTGCAGGTGGGAGGGCGATAGGGGCCGCCCTGGTTGACCGTTCCGCCCTGCTCCGTGCACTGTCCGGACGAGATGGCCGGATACGTCGCCGCCTGAGCGGTGGCGGCGCCGACCGCGCTCACGCCGGCGAGGGTCGCCGTGGCGAGGGCGAGGCCCAGCAGTCGTCGCATACGCATGACTTTCTCCTCTCGCGGTGTCCCTGGTTCGGTGCTTCGGCACGACCGGGCTCACGTCAGGAGCGCTCCATTACTCAGAATGGGTGACGGTGAGCGGGCCCGCGAGTCGTGGCGGGCAGAGGGAGGACCACGCGGCGTCACGCCGGGTCACCGTCCGTCCGGCACCCGGCGGTCGCCGCCACCGGCCGTGCCTGCCCTGCCGGTTGACCCCTGACACCGCCCCTGACGTGCGGGTGGCGCCGGCGGCTCGTCGAGGAGCGGGGCCGGGCCGTTCGCGGGCCGTCCGAGGACGGCCGACGACGGACGACGGCGGGTGCCGACGGCTCGACCCCTGCTCACAGAACGACGCGTCGGCTTCCTTCGCGGGTGCCCGGCCCCGAAGGCAGGTTGAGCGACTCCAGAGCTTGGGCGCAGGATGACCGGCATGACCTCCACCGAGCGCCCGTACCTGAACCGCCGCCTCGCCGAGTTCGGTACGACGATCTTCGCCGAGATGTCCGCCCTCGCCGTGGCCACCGGGGCGATCAACCTGGGCCAGGGCTTCCCCGACACCGACGGTCCCGAAGAGGTGCGGGAGGCCGCCGTACGGGCGCTGCGCGACGGGCGCGGCAACCAGTACCCGCCGGGTCCCGGCATCCCCGAGCTGCGCACCGCGATCGCCGCGCACCAGCTGCGCCGCTACGGACTGGCGTACGACCCCGACACCGAGGTGCTGGTCACCGCGGGGGCGACGGAGGCGATCGCGGCCGCGCTGCTGGCGCTGGTCGAGCCGGGCGACGAGGTCGTCGCACTGGAGCCGTACTACGACTCCTACGCGGCGAGCATCGCGCTGGCGGGCGGCAGGCGGGTGCCGGTGACGCTGCGGCCGCACGACGGGAGTTTCCGGCTGGACCTCGACGAGCTGCGCGCCGCCGTCACCGGCCGCACCCGGCTGCTGCTGATCAACACCCCGCACAACCCGACCGGTACCGTCCTCACCCGCACCGAGCTGGCCGCGATCGCCGAGCTGGCGGTCGAGCGGGACCTGCTGGTGGTGACGGACGAGGTCTACGAGCACCTGGTCTTCGGCGACGCCGAGCACGTGCCGCTGGCGGCCTTCCCCGGGATGCGCGAGCGCACGGTCACCATCGGGTCGGCCGGCAAGACGTTCTCGTTCACCGGCTGGAAGGTCGGCTGGGTGACCGCCTCGCCGGAGCTGGTCGGTGCGGTCCGCTCGGTGAAGCAGTTCCTGACGTACGTCTCCTCGGGGCCCTTCCAGTACGCGGTCGCCGAGGCCCTCGCCCTGCCCGACTCCTACTTCGAGGACTTGCGCGCGGACATGCTGGCCAAACGGGACCTGCTCGCGGGCGGCCTGGAGCGGGCGGGCTTCAAGGTCTTCCGCCCGGCCGGCACCTACTTCATCACCACCGACATCCGGCCCCTCGGTGAGAGCGACGGCTTCGCCTTCTGCCGTGCGCTGCCGGAGCGCTGCGGGGTGGTCGCAATCCCCAACGCGGTCTTCTATGACCACCGCGAGCAGGGCGCACCCTTTGTCCGCTTCGCTTTCTGCAAGCAGACAGACGTACTGGAGGAGGCGGCCTCCCGACTCAAGACGCTGGCCGTCTGACAGCCACAGACGCACCAGCGATGTACCGGCCACACGGGCTGGTTGCCGACGGCGCGGGCCTGGCCGCACCGGGGGCCTTCGTCAGCGGGCGTCCGACTCGGGCTCCGGACGCGGGAGTTCGTCGAGGTCGAGGGTGAAGATGCGGCCGTCGGCCAGGGGGATGGGGAGCTTGCCCGTGCCGTACTTGTGGGTGTGTGCCGCGATGTAACCGGTGGCGGTCGGCTCGCTGTGGAGGACGACTTCCTGGGCGTAGGGGTCCACGACCAGGTAGATCGGGATGCCGTAGCGGCCGTACTTCGCGGTGCAGTCGTCGTAGTCCTTGCGCGCGGAGGAGGTCGAGACGACCTCGGAGATCAGCAGGACGTCCTCGAAGCTGTAGCGCTTGCCTTCCTTGCGCGCGTCCTCGCGCAGGATCGCGAGGTCGGGGGCGGAGTTCTCATCGGCGGGGAAGTCGATGTAGACGTCGGAGGTGACCTTCGCGTGACGGCCGAGGGCAAGAGCGGAGTCGATCTGCATCGACCTGATGGTGCTGGAGTGCTCTTCGCTCTGCGGGGTCATGATCACCTTTCCGTCGGCCCCGAACAGGACCGTGTACCCCTTGGGGAACTCGGTGTGCACGATCGCGTCGACGCTCATGGACGGCTCCTTCCCGTGTGTGGTCAGGATACGACGGGCAGTGCCGTGTCACCGTGCCCGTCGGTACGGCCGGCAGACCGGTCCGGACAGGTTGTGAGGCCCGCTTACCGCCGATGCCGGAGATCCGCAGAGGGGCCTCGGTCGCCGTCGCAGGACCGGTGAGCGGATGTCGGCCGGCGGGCCGGTCGCCGACGCAGGACCGGTGAGCCGATGTCGGCCGGCGGACCGGTCGACGTCGCAGGACCGGTGAGCGGATGTCGGCCGGCGGGCCGGTGACGGTCGAGGGGACGGTGGGCCGGTCGCGGGCGAGGGGGCGGGGGCCGGTGGCGGTGAGGGCCGGTGGGGCGGTTTCTGTACGCGACACAGGTGAACCGCTCACACGGTCGGCCGTCCGCTGCTCGCATCCGGGCCCGGGCCCTTGCAAGGTGCGGTGGTGTGACTCACGCCAGCACCGTCCTCGCCGCCCCACCCGTCGTCACACCGGAGCCGGCGCCCCGGAAGGTCACCGGGCCGTCCCCCGGCAGCGCGCGGGCGATCGCCCTCGCGGTCGGTGTGTTCCTGGGCGTGCGGCTCGTCGGTACCGCCGTGCTCGCGCTCGTCGGGCAGGCCGCCGGCAAGCACCCGCTCACCCTGCTCGGCCGGTCCTGGGACTCGGTCTGGTACCTGGGCATCGCCGCGCACGGCTACGGCCACTCGCTGCCCCTGCGCTCCACCGTCGTCAGCGACCTGGCCTTCTTCCCGCTGTACCCGGCCCTGGTGCGGACGCTGCGCGCGCTGACACCCCTCGGCTGGACCGGCGCCGGGCTGCTGGTGTCCTGGACCGCGGCCGCCGTGGCCGCCGCCGGGATCCACGCGGTCGGCTCCCGGCTGCACGGCCGGGCGGTCGGCATGGCGCTGGTGCTGCTGTGGGGCCTGCTGCCGCACTCGGTGGTGCTGTCGATGGCGTACACCGAGCCGCTGCTGACGGCGTTCGCGGCCTGGTCGCTGTACGCGGTGCTGGCCGGCGACTGGCTGTGGGCCGGTTCCCTGGCGGCGCTCGCGGGACTCGCCCGGCCGAACGGTTTCGCGGTCGCCGCCGCCGTACTGGCCGCGGCCGGCTGTGAGGTGTGGCGCCGCCGCGGCCGGGTTTCCCACAGGCTGTGGACGGGCGCGGCGCTCGCCCCGCTGGGCTGGACGGGGTACGTGCTCTGGGTCGGCCTGCGCACGGGCGACCCGCTGCACGGGTACTTCGAGGTGCAGCGGCGCTGGGGTTCGCGGTTCGACTTCGGGCAGGGCTCGCTGAACGTCGCACGCTGGACGCTGCTGCACGGCAGCCGGTTCGTCCTGCCGATGACGCTGTTCATCGTGGCGGCCGCCCTGCTGCTGTACGCGCTGCTGGTCCTGGACCGCGCCCCGGCGCCGCTGCTCGTGCACAGCGGGGTGCTGCTGCTGGTCGTGCTCGGCGGCTCGGGCTTCTTCGTGTCCAAGCCGCGGTTCCTGCTGCCGGCGTTCCCGCTGCTGCTGCCGCTGGCCCGCGCGCTGGTGCGCACGGCGAGAGCCCGGCCCTGGCACGCGACCGTGGTGGTCGCGGCCCTGGCCGGGCTCAGCTATCTCTACGGCGCGTACCTGCTCGTGTTCGTGCGCGCGCCTCTGTGAGGGGCCCCGGGGGGCCGGGGGGCTACTCCCCCTCGTCCTCGGGCTTCTCCGCCTCGTCGACCTCCTGCTCCAGGCCGAGCTGCTCGACGAGCCACTTGTCGAACTCGATCGCGGCCCGCACCCAGCTGACCGTGGAGGAGACGAAGTGGTTGATGTCGACGCCCGTGCCGATCAGCATCTGGGCCTCACCGATGAGACGGACGGTGCCGTCGTCGTGGGTGTGGGTGTAGACCTTGGGCCACAGGGTGCGGCGGTTCCAGTCGTCGATGGTCTCCAGCAGCCGCGGCTTGTCGTCGATCTGGTGGGGGCGGTCGTAGAAGGTCCGCACCGAGAAGACTGCCTGCTCGGCTTCCCCGCGGAACATGAAGTACGTGCGGAACTGTTCCCAGGGCGCCGCGAGGTCTCCCTCCTCGTCGACGACGTACTTCAGCTCCATCTGGTCGAGGAGCTGCTTCACGAGGTCCTGATCCGGGACGACGGGGCCCGCAGGTCCCTGGGGCTGCGGTTCGGGCTGGCCCCCGAAGTTCGGAATCGAGGACGGGTCGATGCTCACCGTGTTTTTCCCTTCATGCGGATCCCGCCATCCTCCCCCATGCGGGGAGGGGGGTGGCAAGCCCCGGCGTGGCCTGTCAGCCGTGGGCTGACATGATCCGGCTGGACGGGTGGCGATCCGGTGGACGGCGGTGGACCCGGCGTGGCGGGCTCGGCGGTCGCGGCCGGCCGCGGGCCTCCCGCGCGGCGGCGCCGGCCACGCGGGGGGAGGGCCCGGGCCGGGGCCCCGGTAGGCTCTCGCCTTCCCGTCGCGGCCCGGGGTGGGCGACGATACGGGGCATGCGCATACCGAGAGCGGTGCGGTGGGTCCTGTGGGCCCTGTGGTGGGGTTGCCTGGGCTTCTCCCTCTGGTTCGCCTGGACGCTGTACGTCGCCATGAGCAGCGTCTGAGGCGACGGGCGGAACGCCGACGGCCCCCGCGCCGGTCACCTCGCGGTGTTCCGGAGCGGGGGCCGTGCGGGCGCCGGGACTACAGCGTCTTGCCGGTCGCCGGGCCCACGAGCAGGCCCTCGCCGAAGCGGTCCACGCGGACCGTGTCGCCGTCCTTGACCTGGCCGGAGAGGATCTCCTTGGCGAGCCGGTCGCCGATGGCCGTCTGCACCAGGCGGCGCAGCGGGCGGGCGCCGTAGGCCGGGTCCAGGCCCTCCTCGGCGAGCCAGGCGAGCGCCTCCGGGGTGATCTCCAGGGTCAGGCGCCGCTCGGCGAGCCGCTTGGCCAGGCGGTCGATCTGGAGCTGTGCGATCCGCTCCAGTTCGGGCTTGGTCAGCGCGGTGAAGACCACCAGGTCGTCGAGCCGGTTGAGGAACTCCGGCTTGAAGGAGGTCCGTACGGTCTCCAGTACCTGCTCCTTCTTCTCCGCCTCGCTCGTGACCGGGTCGATCAGGAACTGGCTGCCCAGGTTGGAGGTGAGCACCAGAATGGTGTTGCGGAAGTCGACGGTGCGGCCCTGACCGTCCGTCAGGCGGCCGTCGTCCAGCACCTGGAGCAGGACGTCGAAGACCTCCGGGTGGGCCTTCTCCACCTCGTCCAGCAGCACCACGCTGTAGGGGCGGCGGCGGACGGCCTCGGTCAGCTGGCCGCCCTCCTCGTAGCCGACGTAGCCGGGGGGCGCACCGACCAGCCGGGCCACGCTGTGCTTCTCGCCGTACTCCGACATGTCGATGCGGACCATGGCCCGCTCGTCGTCGAAGAGGAAGTCGGCGAGGGCCTTGGCCAGTTCGGTCTTGCCCACACCGGTCGGACCGAGGAAGAGGAAGGATCCGGTCGGGCGGTCGGGGTCGGCGATGCCGGCGCGGGAGCGCCGTACGGCGTCGCTGACCGCCCGCACGGCCTCGCCCTGGCCGATCAGCCGCCGGCCCAGCTCGTCCTCCATGCGCAGCAGCTTCTGCGTCTCGCCCTCCAGCAGGCGGCCGGCCGGGATGCCGGTCCAGGCGGCGACGACGTCGGCGATGTCGTCGGGGCCGACCTCCTCCTTGACCATGGTGTCCTTGGCGACCTCCTCCTCGGCCTCGGAGGCGGCCTCCAGTTCCTTCTCCAGCTCCGGGATCTCGCCGTAGAGCAGCTTGGCGGCGGTGTCGAAGTCGCCGTCGCGCTGGGCCCGTTCGGCCTGGCCGCGCAGGTCGTCCAGCTTCTCCTTCAGCTCACCGACCCGGTTGAGGGACTGCTTCTCCTTCTCCCAGCGGGCGGTCAGGCCGCGCAGCTCCTCCTCCTTGTCGGCGAGGTCGCGGCGCAGCTTCTCCAGGCGTTCGCGGGAGGCCGGGTCGGTCTCCTTGGCGATCGCCAGTTCCTCCATCTTCAACCGGTCCACGGAGCGCTGCAGTTCGTCGATCTCCACGGGCGAGGAATCGATCTCCATGCGCAGCCGGGAGGCGGACTCGTCGACGAGGTCGATGGCCTTGTCCGGCAGGAAGCGGGAGGTGATGTACCGGTCCGACAGGGTGGCCGCGGCCACCAGCGCGCTGTCGGCGATCTGCACCTTGTGGTGGGCCTCGTACCGGCCCTTCAGACCACGCAGGATCGCGATGGTGTCCTCGACGGTGGGCTCGGCGACCAGCACCTGCTGGAAGCGGCGCTCCAGGGCGGGGTCCTTCTCGATCCGCTCCCGGTACTCGTCCAGGGTGGTCGCGCCGACCATGCGCAGTTCACCGCGGGCCAGCATCGGCTTGAGCATGTTGCCCGCGTCCATGGCGGAGTCGCCGCCGGCGCCGGCGCCCACCACCGTGTGCAGCTCGTCGATGAAGGTGATGATCTGCCCGTCGGAGTCCTTGATCTCGGCGAGCACGGCCTTCAGCCGCTCCTCGAACTCACCGCGGTACTTGGCCCCGGCCACCATCGCGCCGAGGTCCAGCGCCACGAGCCGCTTGTCCTTCAGCGACTCGGGCACGTCGCCCTTGACGATCCGCTGGGCGAGTCCCTCGACCACGGCGGTCTTGCCGACGCCCGGCTCACCGATGAGCACGGGGTTGTTCTTCGTACGGCGGCTGAGCACCTGCACCACCCGGCGGATCTCCTGGTCCCGGCCGATGACCGGGTCGAGGCGGCCCTCTCGGGCGGCGGTGGTGAAGTCGGTGCCGAACTTCTCCAGGGCCTTGTACTGGCCCTCGGGATCGGCGGTGGTCACGCGGCGTCCTCCCCTGGCCTTGCGGAAGGCCTCCAGCAGCTTCTTGGCGTCGGCACCCTGCCTCCTGAGCACCTCACCGGCCGCGCCGCCCTTCGCGGCGACGCCGATCAGCAGGTGTTCGGTGGACAGGTACTCGTCACCGAGGTCCTTCGCCCGCTCCCCGGCGTCGGCGATCACGGCCAGCAGCTCGCGGTTGGGCTGCGGTGGCGCGACGGTGGAGCCGGTCACGCTGGGCAGCGCGGCCAAGGCCCGCTCCGTGCCGGAGCGTACGGCGGCCTGGTCGGCGTCGACGGCGGCGAGCAGGTCGGTGATGTTCTCGTTGTCCTGGCCCTCCAGGAGAGCCAGCAGCAGGTGAGCGGGCGTGAGGTCCGGGTGCCCCGCGGTCACGGCACGGTTGCCCGCCGCGTTGATCGCGTCCCGGCTCCTGTTGGTCAGCTCGGCGTCCACGTGTCCGTTCTCCTCCTCGACACTGTCTCTGCTGACTTAACCAGCGTACACAAAGTTGAGTCTATCCCACTCAAGATGCCCGGGCGGGTTTTCGGGCTAGGTTGCGGGCATGGTGAAGCACTCCGTAGACCCGGATGCCCCGGACGAGCCCTACCTCGCGTTCTGGCGGGAGCGGCATCTGTGCACGCTGACCACGCTCCGGCCGGACGGCAGCCCGCACGTGGTGCCGGTCGGGGTGACCTACGACCCCGGGGCACGGCTGGCCAGGGTGATCACCAGCGGGGCGAGCGCGAAGGCCTCGCACGTGCTCGCGGCCGGCCACGAGGGGGCACGGGTCGCGGTGTGCCAGGTGGACGGCCGGCGCTGGGCCACGCTGGAGGGGCGGGCGCGGGTGCGCACGGAGCCGGAGCGGGTGGCGGAGGCGGAGCGGCGGTACGCCGAGCGCTACGAGCGGACGCCGCGCCCGAACCCGGCCCGCGTGGTGATCGAGATCGAGGTGGAGCGGGCGCTGGGGCACGGGTGACCGGTCGCGCCGGCCGAACGGCTGGTTTCGGCCACCATGGGGCACGCCCATAGCGTGAAATGTCCCCGCAAAACTGCAGCGGCGTCACCGTGTTCAGGTCACGGTGACGCCGCTGCGGGGGGAAGCGCCTGAGCGATCTTTTACGACGGGGGAATCGCGTCAGGCACTGCGGGGGGTGGCCGAGATGGTCGTCAGTTCGGGTTCCGCCGGCTCGGTCAGCCGGTGGTCCCGCTGGTCCAGGTTCACAAAGATCATTCCGTACCGGATGGCGCACCGTACCGGCTGAGGCGCCCCGCGGGGCTTGCGCAGGCACCGGTAGGCCCGCACGTCCTCGTCATCGTCGCGGGTGACGACGACCGGCTCACCGAACACGGTCACCATCAACGAGTCGCCGCTGTGGGGGATGGCGGTGACCAGGTCGATGAAGTGCCAGCCCGAGCGGTAGGCGGTGGCCATCTCGCGACGGAAGCTGCGGTCGTCAGGCGGAGTCGTCATATCACGACCAGATGCTGTCGCTCGGGGTGGCCACAATGGTGTCGTCAACGGGCTCGCCGGTCGCCGCCACCACTGACCACCGGCTGTCCGCTCGTACGTCGCCCTTCGCATGGGAGAGGCCGTTCAGTGCTCCGAAGGCCACAACGGCGGAGAAGGCGGCGACAAGCACCGAGCGAAGCATTCTCTTACGCATAGTCGGCTTCGTCCTCACTTGAAGGTCCCCTCTTCCCCCGTCGGATAAGACGATGGCTCATTCAGGCACGTCATGACCACACAATCAGTGCATCATGTTCCTGCATGTTCAGGACCCTGGGGGGTGGAGATTTGACAACGAATCCGGCAGAACCGACACATCCCCACGCCATCACTGACCTCTGTGAGGAAGGAAGGCGTCTCTACGCCAACGCGCTGCGCACGGGGCGGATCGCCCGCACCGACGCCGAGGCCGCCCCTTGCCTCATGGAGTTCGCCCTCCTGCACCCCGACCTCGACGACGCGAACTGGCTGCGGCCGGTTCCCCCCTCGGTGGCCCTGGCGCAGCGGCTCAATCCGATCGAGCGCGAGATATCCGAGCGCCGGCGCACCTCGAACGAGCTGGCGGAGATCTTCGAACCGTTCATGGCGCTCACCGCCCAGGGCGGTGACCCGACGCACTCGATCACCGTGCTGGAAGGGCTCGACCGCATCAACGCCGCGCTCGACCTCGCCACCGAAGAGTGCCGCAACGAGATGCTCACGGTCCAGCCGAGCGCCCGCCACCCCGAACGCCGGGTCATCGAGGGCCTGGAGCGCGACCGGACCCTGATCGAGCGGGGCGTGCGGATCCGGACGCTGTACCAGCACACCGCCCGGTACAGCCCCGAACGGCTCGCCTACGTCGACCAGTTCGCCAACGGCAAGGCGGAGTACCGCACCATCGACGAGCTGGTCGAGCGCCTCATCATCTGCGACGAGACGGTCGCCTTCATCCCCATAAGGGACGACCGGCAGGTCGCCCTGGAACTGCGTCACCCGGGCCTCGTCTGCTACCTGATCAAGGTGTTCGAGTTCATGTGGGACCGCTCCGTGCCACTGAGCGCCGGCACCCCGTACGAGACCGCCCCCGACGGCATCACCGAGATCCAGCACTCCATCGCCAAACTCCTGGTGGAAGGCCACGTCGACGAGGCGATCGCCCGCCGCCTGGGCATGAACGTGCGCACCTGCCGAGCCCACATCGCCAAGCTCGCCCAGGCGCTCGGCAGCGGCAGCCGCGCCCAGCTCGGCTACCTCATCGCCCAGTCCGGAATGCTGGACCGGGACCACTGACGCGATGGCCCGGCCGGGAGTGATACGCGAGGACACGGGCTCGTACGGCGGGCGGCACCCGCACCCGGCCGGAGCGGCCGGCGGGGCGGGAGCGGCCCGGTGAGCACGGCACCACATTGCGGGCACGGCGTGGAGGACCTGTGTGCGGCGGGCACGGACCTGTACGCGCGCGCCCTGCGCGAAGGACACCTGCCTGCCGCGGACGCCGCCGCGGCGCCCTGCCTGGTCGGTCTCGGGCTGCTGCGGCCCTGCGTGGCGGACCCCGGGCGCCTGGAGCCCGTCCCGCCGGCCGTGGCGCTGCACCGGCTGCTGCGCTCGGCGGCGGACCGGATCGCCGGCGAGCGGCGGCGCGCGGCCCAGGTGGCCGACGCGTTCGAACCGCTCATGCGGATCGACGGCCGGCGGACCGAGACCGCCACCGACACCCCGACGCTGCGGGTGCTCAGCGGCACGGCACGGATCAACGAGGCCATCACGGAGGCCATGGCCACGGCCCGCCGCGAGGTGCTGTGCGTGCAGCCGCACCACGAGCTGAACACCCCGCGCGGCCACGCCTCGTCCCACGCCGCCGTGCGGCGGGACCAGGAACTGCTGGACCGCGGTGGCCGGATCCGCACGCTGTACCAGCACACCCTGCGCCATCTGCCGGCCGTCGCCGGGTACTACGAGCAGCTCAGCGGCGACACCGAGGCGCGCAGCCTGGACGAGGTCACCGACCGTCTGATCGTCGTCGACCGCACCGTCGCCTTCCTCCCGGCGAACGCCGACGCCACCCTGGCCCTGGAGGTGGGGCATCCCGCGCTGATCTCGTACTTCGTGACGGTCTTCGACCGGCTGTGGCGGCTGGCCACGCCCATGTACCCGCAGGCCGTCCAGCGGCCCTCGGTGGGCGGGGTCACGCCCCGCCAGCACGCCATCGCCGCACTGCTCGTCGAGGGCCACACCGACGCCGTCATCGCCGAACGGCTCGGCATGAACGTCCGCACCGCCCGGGTCCACATCGCCAAGCTCGCCGCCACCCTCGGCAGCGAGAGCCGCGCCCAGCTCGGCTACCTCATAGGACAGTCGGGGATCCTCGACCAGCGGGCGGAGGAGGCCCGGTGAACCACCGCGAGCACGGCGTCGAGGAGCTGTGCGCCGCCGGGGAGAAGCTCTACGAACGCGCCCTGCGGGACGGGCACCTGCCCGCCGCAGAAGCCGCCGGGGCACCCTGCCTGACGGGCCTGGGGCTGCTGCACCCGGCCGTCGACGACCTCTCCCGCCTGGAACCCGCCGCCCCCGCCGCCGTGCTGAACCGCGTCCTGCGCGCCTCCCGCGCCCGCGTCGCCGAGGAACGGCGCCGCGAGGACCGGCTGCTGAAGCTCTTCGAGCCCCTCATGCACGCCGGCGACCGGCACGGCACGCCCGCCGACACCCCCACCCTGCGCCTGCTCAGCGGCACCGAGGCGATCAACCGCGCGATCGGCGAGGCCATGGCCGAGGCGACCGACGAGGTGTGCTGCGTCCAGCCCAACACCCACTACCACGACGAACGCGGACGGCTCGCGCAGAGCCGGGCCATGGAGCGCGACCAGGCACTGCTCGGCCGGGGCGGCCGGATCCGCACCCTCTACCAGCACACCCAGCGCCATCTGCCGCTCATCCGCTCCCGGTACGAGCGGCTGCGCGGCCGCGCCGAGGCCCGCACGCTCGACGAACTGCCGGACCGGCAGATCGTCATCGACGCCGCGGTGGCGTTCATCCCGGCCGGCGACGACCAGCGGCTCGCACTGGAGGTGCGCCACCCGGCCCTGGTCGGGTTCTTCCTCACCGCCTTCGACCGGCTGTGGCGGCTGGCCACGCCCATGTACCCGCAGGCCGTCCAGCCGCCGTCGCCCGGCGGCATCACGCCCCGCCAGCACGCCATCGCCGCACTGCTCGTCGAGGGCCACACCGACGCCGTCATCGCCGAACGGCTCGGCATGAACGTCCGCACCGCCCGGCTGCACATCGCCAGGCTCGCCACCGCCCTCGGCAGCGACAGCCGCGCCCAGCTCGGCTACCTCATAGGACGGTCGGGGATTCTCGATCCGGAGCGGTGAGCGCGGAGGCCGAGCGGTCCGGGCGGTGGCCGTCCAGGCCCGCCTGGGCGATCCGGACGCCGAGCTGGGTGCGGCTGGCCGCGCCCAGCGTCTCCGACAGCCGGGCGATGTGGGCGCGGCAGGTGCGCACGCTGATGCCGAGCCGCTCGGCGATCACCGCGTCCTGGTGCCCCTCGGCGAGCAGCGCGGCGATGGACTGCTCGCGGTGCGAGATGCCCTCGATGCCGGTGTCGGGCAGTGGGGCGGTGAGCGGGATGGCCAGCCGCCACAGCCGTTCGAAGACCGTCACGAGGTACTCCACGAGCGCCGGGTGGCGCAGCTCCAGAGCCATGGTGCGGTCGGAGTTGGCGGGGATGAAGGCCACCGTGCGGTCGAAGAGGATCAGCCGGTCGATGACCTCGTCCAGGCTGCGGGCCTCGACCGTGTCGCCCATCAGTTCCAGGTAGTTGAGCAGTCCCTGCCCGTGCCGGGCCACATGCGTGTACAGGTCGCGCATGCGCACGCCGCGGCCGCGCAGGGTCAGCGCCCGGTGCAGTCCCTCGGTCAGCTCGGCCTCGCGCCGGATGCCGCCCGGCTGCACGGTGAGCACCTCCGTGGTGCACGCCTCGGTCGCCTCGTCCATCGCCGCCTGGATGCGGGAGAGCCCCTCCAGCACCCTGATGGCACTGCCCTCGGCCGGTGCGGCCAGGGCGTTCAGCTGCCGCCCGAGGTCCGCGTACCACTCGAAGGCGGACACCGCCGTGCCCACCCGCCGCTGGCTCTCGCTGACCTCGTCGTAGACGCCGCGCAGCAGCCTGGTCATGACCTCCTGCGGGGAGGTCGGCACCAGGTAGTCCATGTCGTCGGGGTCCGGGTGCAGCAGGGCCAGATCCAGCAGGCAGGGCACCGGTCCGGCGTCCGTGCGCGGCACCCGTCCCCGGCGTACGGCACGGGAATAGACACGGTCCCCGGCCTCACACAGCCGGTCGGCACCGTGAGGATGCTCCTCCGCCCCGTGCCCGGCCATCGCCCATTCCACCCCCGGTGTGCTGCCTCTTCCGCAGCGCAACTATGCGCGGCGCCGACCAGGTCCGCAACACGGCTCTCCCGGCAACGGCCGTCGAAAGCACCGGCTTTGCCCGGGTTTCATCCAGGCTCCGCCCCTCGCATTGCAACAAGATGATGGTGGTGGAGCGGACTTGGCCGGGGCATCGTTGATCCCGCTTCCACCGGGTGCCCGAGGCTCCCGGAGCGGCCTCGGCCCGCCGCATCGCGCCCACGGGGGTGGCGCGACGCCGGGAAGCGGCCGTGGGCCCGGTCGAGGGGCCCACGGCCTCGAGCCGTACGACACGTGTGTCGTACGGCTCGAAGTCATGCTCCTGAGTCTGCCGGCGGGCGTCCCGCACGGGTCCGGTGCCGGTCCGGCCGGAGTCCGGCCGCGGTCCGTCCGGGCTCCGGCCGGGGTCCACCAGCCGTCACTTGAGGCCGATCGCCGCGCACGCCGCCTTGTACTTGGCGGTGCAGATGTCGGCGGTGGTGTAGATGCCGTCCTCGATGACCGTGTCCTTGATGCTGCTCCTGGTCAGCGCGGTCACCTGCACCAGTCTGGCCGGGATGGCCTTGGTGGTGGGGCTGTCGACCTTGTCCTGGGTGAGGGCGTCGAACTGGATGTCCTTGCCCTGGATCTTGGTGACGGCCATCTGCGCGGCGGCCTCCGCCTCCTCCGGGTAGGACTTGTAGACGCTCATGTACTGCTCGCCGGCCACCACCCGCTGCACGGCGTCGAGTTCGGCGTCCTGGCCGGTGATCGGGGGCAGGGAGGTGACGCCGGCCGCCTTGAGCGCCTTGATGACACCGCCCGCCATGCCGTCGTTGGCGGCGTAGACGGCGGCGATGTTGCTCTTGCCGATCTCCGCGATCGCCTTGGTCATGTTGGCCTCGGCGTTCTCCGGCTTCCAGTCCGTGGTGTCGTAGGACTTCGCGATCGTCACCTTGCCGTTCAGCTCGGACAGGGCGCCCTGCTTGAACTGCTTGGCGTTCGGGTCGGTCGGCGAGCCGTTCATCATGACGATCTTGTCGGAGGTGCTGACGTTCGACCCGAGGGACTCCATCAGGCTGCGGGCCTGCACCTCGCCGACCAGCTCGTTGTCGAAGGAGATGTAGGCGTCGATCGGGCCCTCGGCGAGGCGGTCGTAGGCGATGACCGGGATGCCGGCGTCCTTGGCCTTCTTCACCCCGTCGGCGATGGCGTGCGAGTCGACGGCGTCGAGCAGGATGACGTCGACCTTGTCGTCCACCATCTGCTGCAGCTGGTCGGCCTGCCGGGCGGCGCTCGCGTCCGCGTTGGCGTACCTGACGGTGCCCTGCTTCCGGGTGAGTTCGTCCACCTTGTCCTTGATGATGGGGTAGTCGAACTTGTCGTAGCGGGAGTTGGCCTTCTCGGGGAGCAGCAGGCCCACGGTGACGTCGTTGCCCTTGGTCGGGCTCGCGCTCGCGCTGTCCCCCGTCGCGTTCAGGACGCCGCAGCCTGCGAGCGAAAGGGTCAACGTGGACGCGGCCACGGATATGGCGATACGGCGCATTCGGGGGCTCACTTCAGGTGCGTTCCGGACGTGGGTGCTGCTATACGACCCAGGTGTCTGAAAAGACAACGCGGATGCGTACCCGGCGTCAAGCGGAATCACTTAACGAGTCCGCAACACCACGCTCGGGTGACCCTGTGAAGGCGGCGCGGAACCGTCTCCAAACACCCTTTACGGGCCCTTCACGCAAACGGAGTTCGGGTCGAGCCGCGATCGGCGCCGCCGCCCCCGTTCCCGGCACCTCGCGTGCACCGGGCGGCGGACCGCCGGCGCACCGGCTCGACCAGGCGAGCGAACGGACCCGGCCAACGGGCGGCGGCACGAGAGAAGGGCCCGCAGGCACTGCTGCCTGCGGGCCCTTCACCGCTCCGTCGCGCCCGGCGGAGGGTCGGTCTCAGTCCGGCTGCTGCTGCCGCTTGGGCCGCCACACCACCAGCGCGCTGGGGACCTCCTGGTACGGGACCAGGTCCCGCCGGTAGGAGGCGTGGACGGCGGCCTCGCGCTGCTGCATCGCGGCCGCCGCGCCGTCCAGGGCCGCCTGCATCTCCGCCATGCGGGACTGCAGGGCGGCGACCTGGTTCTCCAGCTCGATGATCCGCTTGATGCCGGCCAGGTTGATGCCCTCGTCCTGCGACAACTGCTGCACCTGGCGGAGCAGTTCGATGTCGCGGGCCGAGTAACGGCGGCCCCGCCCGGCGGTGCGGTCGGGGGAGACCAGGCCCAGGCGGTCGTACTGGCGCAGCGTCTGCGGGTGGAGTCCGGAGAGCTGGGCCGCCACCGAGATGACGTAGACCGGGGTCTCCTCGGTCAGTTCATACGGATTACGTCGACGGCCGTCCATCACTCTCAGGCTCCCTTCGCGGCCTCGAACAGCTCCGCCCGCGGGTCCTCGCCCGCGGTCGCCTCGCGATACGCCTCCAGCGCGTCACGAGCCTTCCCCGACAGGTCCTTGGGGACACTCACCTCGACGGTGACCAGCAGATCGCCGCGTGTGCCGTCCTTGCGGACCGCGCCCTTGCCCCGCGCCCGCATCGTACGGCCGTTCGGGGTGCCGGGCGGCAGTTTCAGGGTGACGGGGGGGCCGCCCAGGGTCGGCACCCGCACCTCGCCGCCGAGGGCCGCCTCGGTGAACGTGACCGGCACGGTGACGGTGAGGTTGTCGCCCTTGCGGCCGAACACCGGGTGCTCGCCGACGTGCACCGCCACGTACAGGTCGCCCGCCGGTCCGCCCCGCTCGCCGGGCGCGCCCTTGCCGCGCAGCCGGATGCGCTGCCCGTCGGTGACGCCCGCCGGGATGCGCACCTGCATCGTGCGGGAGGACTTGGCACGGCCGCTGCCCTTGCACTCCATGCAGGGGTGCTCGGCGATCAGGCCGCGGCCCTTGCAGTCGGGGCACGGGTCGGTGAGCGAGAAGCCGCCGCCCGAGCCCCGGGCGACCTGTCCGGTGCCGACGCAGGTCGGGCACACCCGCGGGGTGCCGTTCTTGTCGCCGGTGCCGGAGCAGGCCTTGCAGGGCTGCTGGGAGGTCATCCGCAGCGGGACCGTCGCCCCCTCGATCGCCTCGGTGAAGCTGAGGGTGACCTCGGTGTCGATGTCCTGGCCGCGGCGCGGCTGGGTCCGGGTCGTCCCCGCGCCGCCGCGGTTGAACAGGCCCCCGAAGACGTCTCCGATCCCGCCGCCGAAGCCGCCGCTCTGGGCGCCGCCTCCGCCGGCGCCTCCGAAGAGGTCGCCCAGGTCGAAGTTGAAGGAGCCGCCGGCGCCCGGCCCGGGGCGGAAGCCGCCGTTGCCGAACAGGGCGCGTGCCTCGTCGTACTCCTTGCGCTTCTTGGGGTCGCCGAGCACGTCGTTCGCCTCGGAGATCTCCTTGAAGCGCTCCTCGGCCTTGACGTTGCCCTTGTTGGCGTCCGGGTGGAACTCGCGGGCGAGCTTCCGGTACGCCTTCTTGATCTCGGCCTCGGTGGCGTCCTTGGGGACGCCGAGGACCTTGTAGTAGTCCTTCTCGATGAAGTCCTTGGTGCTCATCCCCGACGTCCCTCCTCTCCTGCCTCGCTGGTGATTACGTCAGCCCTCCTCCGGGCCACCGTTCTCCTTGTCATCGGCCTCGGCCGCCTCGGTGTTCTCCTCGGCGCCCTCCGCCTTGACCGTCTGCGCGCCGGGCTGCGGCTCGGCGACGGCCACCCGCGCGGGGCGGATGGTGCGTTCGCCGATGCGGTACCCGGGCTGCAGGATGGCCACGCAGGTCGTCTCGGTGACGTCCGGCGCGTAGGAGTGCATCAGGGCCTCGTGGATCGTCGGGTCGAAGGGCTCGCCCTCCTTGCCGAACTGCTGCAGGCCCATCTTGGCCGCGACGGTCTCCAGCGACTCGGCGACGGACTTGAAGCCGCCGACGAGTTCGCCGTGTTCCCGGGCGCGGCCGATGTCGTCGAGCACCGGCAGGAGTTCGGTCAGGAGGTTCGCGACGGCGATCTCCTTGACCGCGATCCGGTCGCGCTCGACACGGCGGCGGTAGTTCGCGTACTCGGCCTGGAGGCGCTGCAGGTCCGCCGTGCGCTCACCGAGCGCCGTACGCACCTGGTCCAGCTGGGCCACCAGACCCGCGTCTGCGTGTACGTCCCCGGCCGGGGCCGCCCCCTCTTCGGGAGCGGCCTTCGGCTCGGCGTCTTCGGGGGTCGCGCCGGAGGGGACGTCGGGCTTCTCCTCGAAGCCCGGGGTCTCCTCCGTCACGCGGCACCGTCCTTGCGCTCGTCGTCCACGATCTCGGCGTCCACGACGTCGTCGTCGGCCTTGGCCTCACCGGCAC
The DNA here is from genome assembly GCF_040426375.1 of Streptomyces sp. NPDC096012. Lineage (NCBI taxonomy): Bacteria > Bacillati > Actinomycetota > Actinomycetes > Kitasatosporales > Streptomycetaceae > Streptomyces > Streptomyces sp. NPDC096012. Next base: position 30,644 of record NZ_JBEOTD010000021.1, on the reverse strand, counting down.
CGGCCTCACCGGCACCGCCGGCGGCCTGGGCGCCCTGGGCGTCGGCGTACATCGCCTGGCCCAGCTTCTGCGAGACGGCGGCGACCTTCTCGGTGGCGGTGCGGATCTCGGCGGTGTCCTCGCCCTTGAGGGCTTCCTTCAGCTCGCCGACCGCGGCCTCGACCTCGGTCTTGATCTCGCCGGGGACCTTGTCCTCGTTGTCCTTGAGGAACTTCTCGGTCTGGTAGACCAGCTGCTCGCCCTGGTTGCGGGTCTCGGCGGCCTCGCGGCGGGCGTGGTCCTCCTCCGCGTACTTCTCGGCCTCCTGGCGCATCCGGTCGACCTCGTCCTTCGGCAGCGAGGAGCCGCCGGTGACGGTCATCTTCTGCTCCTTGCCCGTGCCCAGGTCCTTGGCGGTCACGTGCATGATGCCGTTGGCGTCGATGTCGAAGGCGACCTCGATCTGCGGGACGCCACGCGGGGCCGGCGGCAGACCGGTCAGCTCGAACATGCCGAGCTTCTTGTTGTACGCCGCGATCTCGCGCTCGCCCTGGTAGACCTGGATCTGCACGGACGGCTGGTTGTCCTCGGCCGTGGTGAAGATCTCGGACCGCTTGGTCGGGATCGTGGTGTTGCGCTCGATCAGCTTGGTCATGATGCCGCCCTTGGTCTCGATACCGAGGGACAGCGGGGTGACGTCGAGCAGCAGGACGTCCTTGACCTCACCCTTGAGGACACCGGCCTGGAGCGCGGCGCCGATGGCGACGACCTCGTCCGGGTTGACGCCCTTGTTGGCCTCGTTGCCGCCGGTCAGCTCCTTGACGAGCTCGGCGACGGCCGGCATACGGGTGGAACCGCCGACGAGGACGACGTGGTCGATCTCGCTGAGGGCGATGCCGGCGTCCTTGATGACGTTGTGGAACGGCGTCTTGCAGCGCTCCAGCAGGTCCGCGGTCAGCTGCTGGAACTGAGCGCGCGTCAGCTTCTCGTCCAGGTGCAGCGGGCCCTCGGCGGAGGCCGTGATGTACGGCAGGTTGATCGAGGTCTCGGTGGACGAGGACAGCTCGATCTTGGCCTTCTCGGCAGCCTCACGCAGGCGCTGCAGGGCCATCTTGTCCTTGGACAGGTCCACGCCGTGACCGGACTGGAACTGCTTGACCAGGTAGTCGACGACGCGCTGGTCCCAGTCGTCACCACCGAGGTGGTTGTCACCGTTGGTGGCCTTCACCTCGACGACGCCGTCGCCGATCTCCAGCAGCGAGACGTCGAACGTGCCGCCACCGAGGTCGAAGACGAGGATCGTCTGGTCGTCCTTGTCGAGGCCGTACGCGAGCGCGGCCGCGGTGGGCTCGTTGACGATGCGCAGGACGTTCAGACCGGCGATCTCGCCGGCCTCCTTGGTCGCCTGGCGCTCGGAGTCGTTGAAGTACGCCGGGACGGTGATGACCGCGTCGGTCACCTTCTCGCCCAGGTAGGACTCGGCGTCCCGCTTCAGCTTCTGCAGGATGAACGCGGAGATCTGCTGGGGGTTGAAGTCCTTCCCGTCCAGCTGGATCTTCCAGTCGGTGCCCATGTGGCGCTTCACCGAGCGGATGGTCCGGTCCACGTTCGTGACCGCCTGGCGCTTGGCGACCTCGCCGACGAGCACTTCACCGTTCTTGGCGAAGGCGACGACGGACGGCGTGGTCCTGGCACCCTCGGCGTTGGTGATGACGGTGGGCTCGCCGCCCTCCAGAACGCTGACGACGGAGTTAGTCGTGCCCAGGTCGATGCCGACCGCACGTGCCATGGTTGATTCCTCCAGCTGACTTGAGTGGAACAGACTCAAGTGTGCACGACCCGGTCCGCCCGGTCAACAGACCTGAGTCGGCCGGGCTCAAGTCTTATCCGTTCCTTACACGCAACGAGCCTGTGACCTGCGTGGATTGCGTACGCCGGGGCTGCTGGACCGGGATCCGAAGGAGTACGAGAACGGCCAGCAGCGCCACCCCCGCCACCCACCACACGGCCCGGCTCCCGGTCCACCCGGTGTGCACGAGCACCCCGACGAGCACCGAGGAGAAGGAGCCGGCACCCAGCAGCACGACGGACCCCTGAGGGGTGAGCCCGAGCCGCCGCAGCCGGTGCGCGAGGTGGTCCGGCCCCCGCCTGAGCAGCGGACGCCGGGACACCAGCCGGGCGAGCACCACGAGGACGGCGTCGGCGACGGCGACCGCACCGAGGCCGAAGGCCACGGCCGCGCTCGGACCGATCGCGTACCCCGCACGCGTGAAGACCACGGACGCCGACAGCAGGAATCCGGTGAACAGCGACCCGCAGGCCCCCATGCCCACCCGCGCGGGATGCCAGTTGTGCATGAGGAAGCCGGTGAGGGCGGCGGCGAACACGCTCAGCAGCACGGCCAGTCCGTCCATCACCTCGGCGGCGGCACAGGCGCCCGCCCCGAACGCGGTGACCACTCCGATGGTCCCGGCCAGCCCGTCGGCGTGGTCGAGCCCCTTGAAGGCCAGGGAGGCGACCGCGATCCAGCCCACCGCCAGCAGTCCGCCCAGGACGCCCGTCTCCTCGTACGGCACCACGCAGGCCGCCGCGACGACCGCGCCGGCGACGAGCACGCGCGCGCGCAGCCGCCACACGTCGGCGACCAGTCCCAGTGCCGCCAGCGCGGCGGCGGCGACCAGCAGCCTGCCGACCCCGTCCCCGAGCGGCGCGACCCGGGTCCACTGCCCCACCCAGGCGACCAGACAGGTGACGGCCACGACCGCGAGCCCCCCGAGCAGCGGAAGGGGCCGCTGCCGGCGCCGGTCCAGGATGCCCAGCCGCAGCGCGGGCACCCTGAGCAGCGCCGCGAGCACGGCGGCGAGGAAGAGGGCGGCGGTTGCGGCGGCGATCCCGTAGAGCACGGCTCTAAGGTAGGTGCGAATGTCGCAATTCGGGATGAATAACACGATCGGATTGCCTGTCGGATGCAATAGGCGTACGCGCGGGCGCCCGGGAAGGGGGGCCTCAGCGACCCAGATCACCCCGCGCTCTGCTGCATCCCGAAGGAAGATGGGGGTAGTCTCAGACGGACTGCATAAGTTACCGCTTAGTAATGTCGCTCGGTCAAAATCGAGGCCGCTTCAGGAGCCCCAATGCAACTCGCCGCGATCATCGTGTCGCTGGTCCTGATCGTGGTCGGCGTGGCACTGTTCGGCCGCGCCTGCCTGCAGATCTTCAACTTCATGCGGCTCGGCCAGCCGGTACCGGCCGGGGCCCGGACCGACAATCCGTACGCGCGCACCGTGACCGTGGTGCGCGAGTTCCTCGGCCACACCCGGATGAACCGCTGGGGCGTCGTCGGCGTGGCGCACTGGTTCGTGGCCATCGGCTTCTACACGTTGCTGCTGACCATCGTCAACGCGTTCGGCCAGCTGTTCAAGGCGGACTGGCTCCTGCCGGTCATCGGCGAATGGGCGCCCTACAACGTCTACGTCGAGTTCATCGGCACGATGACGGTGCTCGGCATCCTCGCCCTGGTCGTCATCCGGCAGCTGAGCAAGCCGAACAAGCCGGGCCGCAAGTCCCGCTTCGCCGGCTCCAACTTCGGCCAGGCGTACTTCGTCGAGGCCGTCATCCTCGTCGTCGGCGTCTGCATCTTCATGCTGCACGCCCTGGAGGGCGCCCAGCACCACGTGGACGGCTACGAGGCCTCCTTCTTCGTCTCGTACCCGGTCGTCGCCTGGCTGAGGGGCCTGGACGTCTCCACGCTCCAGAACCTGACCTACTTCTTCGCCGGCCTGAAGATCGCGGCCTCCTTCATCTGGATGATCGTGGTCGCGCTGAAGACCGACATGGGCGTGGCCTGGCACCGGTTCCTGGCGTTCCCGAACATCTGGTTCAAGCGGAACGCCAAGGGCGAGACGGCCCTCGGTGCGCTGCTGCCGATGACGAGCGGCGGCAAGCCGATCGACTTCACCGACCCGGGTGACGACGACGTCTTCGGCGTCTCCCAGGTCGAGCAGTTCTCCTGGAAGGGCCTGCTGGACTTCTCCACCTGCACCGAGTGCGGTCGCTGCCAGTCGCAGTGCCCGGCGTGGAACACCGGCAAGCCGCTGTCCCCGAAGCTGCTGATCATGTCCCTGCGCGACCACGCCCACGCCAAGGCGCCGTACCTGCTCGCGGGTGGCGGCAAGTCGATGGAGGGCGAGGAGAAGGCGAGCGAGGAGCAGCTGAAGGACGTTCCCGCCGCCGCTCTGGCCGAGGCCGAGCGTCCGCTGATCGGCACCGCCGAGGAGAACGGCGTCATCGACCCGGACGTGCTGTGGTCCTGCACCACCTGCGGCGCCTGCGTCGAGCAGTGCCCGGTGGACATCGAGCACGTCGACCACATCGTCGACATGCGCCGCTACCAGGTGATGATCGAGTCCGCGTTCCCGTCCGAGGCGGGCACGATGCTCAAGAACCTGGAGAAGAAGGGCAACCCCTGGGGCCTGGCGAAGAAGCAGCGCCTGGAGTGGACCAAGGAGGTCGACTTCGAGGTCCCGGTCGTCGGCAGGGACATCGAGGACCTCTCCGAGGTCGACTACCTGTACTGGGTCGGCTGCGCGGGTGCGCTGGAGGACCGGGCGAAGAAGACCACCAAGGCCTTCGCCGAACTGCTGCACATCGCGGGCGTGAAGTTCGCGATCATGGGCGGGGACGAGAAGTGCACGGGTGACTCCGCCCGCCGCCTGGGCAACGAGCCGCTGTTCCAGGAACTCGGCATGGAGAACGTCATGGCGCTGAACATGGCGTTCGGCGAGGAGACGGACGACGAGGGCAAGGTCGTCGCCGAGACCGCGAAGCCGAGGTCGGCGAAGAAGATCGTCGCGACCTGCCCGCACTGCCTGAACACGCTCGGCAACGAGTACCCGCAGCTCGGCGGCGACTACGAGGTCATCCACCACACCCAGCTGCTGCAGCACCTGGTCGACGAGGGCAAGCTGGTCCCGGTGACCCCGGTCGAGGGCATCATCACCTACCACGACCCGTGCTACCTGGGCCGCCACAACAAGATCTACACGCCCCCGCGCGAGATCATCGGCAAGGTCCCGGGCCTGCGCAACGAGGAGATGCACCGCCACAAGGAACGCGGCTTCTGCTGCGGCGCCGGCGGCGCGCGGATGTGGATGGAGGAGCGGATCGGCAAGCGCATCAACAACGAGCGCGTCGACGAGGCCCTCTCCCTCAACCCCGACATCGTCTCCACCGCCTGCCCGTTCTGCCTGGTCATGCTCACGGACTCGGTCAACGGCAAGAAGAACGACGGTCAGGCCAAGGAGTCCATCCAGGTCGTGGACGTCGCCCAGCTCCTGCTGGACTCCGTCAGGACCTCGGCCCCGGACGACGAGCCCCCCACGGGCACGGCCGAATCGGAGCCCGCACCGGAGCCCGAGCCGGTGAAGTGACGGCCCCCGGCGGACCGCCGGCACGACCCTCGCGAACACCCGACGCCGCCCCCTGACCCGCGCAGGCAGGGGGCGGCGTCGTGTGTTCCGGGCCGCGGCGCGCTACGCCCGCTTGGGGGCCGCCTGCTGGACCACCTCGAAGGACCACAGGGTCGAACCGGAGGCGGCCGGGCGGGGTCGGTCGGCGCCCTCTCCGCCGCCCTGGTGGGCGGACTTCATCGGCCCCTCCATCCACGCCTGGAAGGACTCCTCGTCACGCCAGCGCGTGTACACGAGGTACTGGTCGGTGCCCTCGACGGGCCGCAGCAGCTCGAACCACTCGAAGCCGTCGGAGTTCTCCACGGCGTGGGCCCGGGAGGCGAACCGCTTCTCCAGCGTCTCCCGCTGCTCGGCGGACACGCTCAGCACGTTGATCTTCACTACGCTCATGGGCCCATCCTCACCCACACCGGGCCGGTGGGCGCAGGCAGGACACCGGCACCCGTTCCGCAGGCTCGAAAGTTTTACCGAACTCACGTACAACCCTGACGTCCCCGCGCGGGTCTCCTGATCGCCGGCAGCCCGGTGAACCGCGGGACAACACGCGACCAACACGGGCAGTCCGCACCCCATCGACCGGATGCCCGCCAGGCATCCCCCGCATGCCGCAGGAGAACCGCATGCACAAGCACAGGCGTCTCGCCCTCGCGACGGCCACCGCGGCCGCGCTGACGGGCGGCCTGCTCACCTTCGTCGCCTCGCCCGCGACCGCCGCCGACTCGGTCAAGGTCGCCAAGGCGGACTTCAACGGCGACGGCATCGGCGACGTCGCCGCCTCGGCCCCCGGCGCCTACGTCGCCGGCCACAAGGACGCCGGCCAGGTCGTCGTGCTGTACGGCACGGCCACCGGCGTCTCCTCCGCCAAGCGCACCACCATCAGCCAGGACACCACGGGCGTCCCCGGCACCGCCGAGGCCGGCGACGGCTTCGGCCGCGAGACGGCGTACGGCGACTTCAACGCCGACGGTTACGACGACCTCGCCGTGGGCAGCCCGTTCGAGAAGGTCGGCAACGACACCAACGGCGGCGACCTCGTCATCCTCTGGGGCTCCAGGAGCGGCCTGACCGGAAAGTCCGCCCACCTGGTCGACCCGGCCGTCTCCGGCCACGACTACTGGGGCAAGGACCTCGCCGCCGGCGACTTCGACGGCGACGGCAGGACGGACCTGGTCGTCGGCAGCTCCTCCGCCACCCTCTACCTGTACAAGGGCGGCATCAGCGGCTCCGGCACCGCGGGCAGCGTCACCACCGTCAAGCCGCCCATCCAGAACGGCAGCAACGACTACCCGTTCGGCCCGATGAGCCTGACCGCCGGTGACGTCAACGGCGACGGCCGCACCGACCTCGTGGTCGACGGCTACGAGACCACGTCGCAGTACGGCTGGAACACCAACTACTGGCTGCCCGGCACCGCGAGCGGTCTGAGCGGCTCCTCCGCCAAGGCCCTCAAGTCCGGCATCATCACCGCCATCGGCGACATCAACGGCGACGGCTTCGGCGACATCGTCAGCGGCGCCGGCTGGGACGCCACCCTGTCCGACGGCACCGCCGTCCCGGACTCCTCCACCGGCGGCCGGGTGAACGTCACCTACGGTTCCGCCTCGGGCCCGTCGTCCACCACCGCCATCAACCAGAACACCGGCAACGTCCCCGGCACCTCGGAGAAGGGCGACTCCTTCGGCTGGGAGCTCGACCTCGGCGACGTCAACGGCGACGGCTACCAGGACCTCGTCGTCAGCACCCCGCTGGAGGACATCGACGGCGTCACCGACACCGGCGCGGTCACCGTCCTGTACGGCTCGGCGTCCGGCGTGAACACCGCCTCCGGCGCCCAGTCGTTCAACCAGAACACCACCGGTGTGCCCGGCGGCAACGAGAAGAACGACCTCTTCGGCAACGACGTCAAGCTCGACGACGTCACCGGCGACGGCAAGGCCGACCTGGTGATCGGCGCGACCGAGGACGGCGGCGACGGCGCCATCACCTACCTGCCGTCCGACGGCACGAAGATCACCACCGCCGGGAGCCGCTTCATCGGTGCGGGCACCGTCGGCGTCTCCACCGCGGGCACCCCGCAGTTCAGCGCCGTCTTCGCCGACTGACCCGCCCCCACCACCCTTCCGCCCCGGCCGGGCCCCCCCCCCCCCGGCCCCCCCCCCCGCCCGCCCCCCCCCGCGCCCCCCCCGGCGCCAACCCCGCCACCCAGCTGCCCCCCCCCCGGCGGGCC
>NZ_JBEOTD010000021.1:17544-22960 GCF_040426375.1 Streptomyces sp. NPDC096012 | reverse complement strand
CCGGCGCTTGTCGCCCCGTCTCCCGCCCCCCCCCCCCCGCCGGCCCGGGCGGGGCCGCCCCCCCGGGGGCCCGGCCCCCTGCCGTCCCACCCCGGAGCCCCGCCTTGCGCAAGCGCGTCCTCCTGCTGGCCGCCACCCTGTCGGCCGGCCTGCTCACCGCTCTTCCCGTCACCCCGGCCGGCGCCGCGCCCTCCCGCCTCGCCGGCGACTTCAACGGCGACGGCTACCTGGACCTCGCCCTCAGCGCCTCCGGCCACCAGGTCGGCTCGGCCGAGCAGGCCGGCGCCGTCGTCGTGCTCTACGGCTCGTCCTCCGGTGTCTCGGCGGGCAGGCGCAGCGTGATCACGCAGAACTCCCCCGGTGTCCCGGGCACCGCCGAGCAGGGCGACCTCTTCGGCCAGAGCCTGGCCGCCGGCGACCTGGACGGCGACGGCTACAGCGACCTCGTCGTGGGCGCCCCGAGCGAGAGCATCGGCGACCGGGACGCCGTGGGCAGCGCCACCGTGCTGTGGGGCGGCAAGTCCGGCCTGTCCGGCGGCGCCCTGCTGCCCCAGCCGTCCACCCTCCCCGAGTGGGGCGACTTCGCCTCCGCCGTCGCGGTCGCCGACTTCGACGGCGACGGCAAGCCCGACGTCACCCTCACCGGACGGACCCAGACCCGCCTCTACCGCGGGCCCGTCACCCGCTCGGGCACTCCGGCGAGCAACCTCGGCGTCGGCGAACTGGGCAGCACCCGCGAGGTGTTCGCGGGCGACCTGAACGGCGACCGCGCCGCCGAGCGCGTCTACCCGTTCCTCGTCGACGGCGACGAGGGAGGCGACGTCAGGTACTTCACCTGGACCGGCGCCAAGTACGCCATGAAGAGTCTGCCGAAGGCCGACGGCCTGCCCGGCTCGATCGCCGACGTCAACGGCGACGGCTACGGCGACCTCGTCCTGGGCGACCCCACGGACCCCGGCGCGGACAAGAAGTCCGGTCACAAGGGCGGCCAGATCTCCGTCTGGTACGGCGGCCCGAACGGCCCCGACCCCGACCAGACCCCGACCGTGATCCACCAGGACACCCCGGGCGCACCCGGCGCCGCCGAGGCCGGGGACATGTTCGGCTCGTCGATCGGCACCGGTGACATCGACGGCGACGGCTACGCCGACGTCGCGGTCGGCACACCCGGCGAGGACGTGGGCCACGCCACCGAGGCCGGCGCCGTGACGATCCTGTTCGGCTCCGGCTCGGGCCTGACCACCAAGGGCGCGCGCACCTACACCGAGGACACCGCGGGCGTGCCCGGCGCCGCGGAGGACTGGGACCAGTTCGGCCAGTCGGTCCGGCTGACGGACATCAACGACAACCACAAGGCCGACCTGGTGACGGGCGCGGGCGGCGAGAACGGTTACGGCGCCGTCACCGTCCTGCGCGGCACCGCCTCCGGCCTGACCGCCGACTACGCCAGGTACATCGGCGCCCGCGACGTCTCCGTGAAGGGCAGCGGGGAGTTCGCCTGGGCCATCGCCCAGTGACCCGACCCGGCCCGAGGGCCGCACACCTGCCACAAGGGAACCGAGGGAACTCCATGCGTACCCGCGTCCTCGCCACCGCCGTCGCCGCGGTCCTGGCCCCGCTCGTCCTGGCCGTGCCCACCGCGCACGCCACCGCGGCGGCCGCGCCGTACGACTTCAACGGCGACGGCCGCACCGACCTCGCGATCGGTGCCCCCGACGCGACCGTGGCCGGCCAGTCCAGGGCGGGCGCCGTCTCGGTCGTCTACGGCGGCTCAGGCGGCCTGAAGACGGCCACCCGCACCCTCATCACCCAGAACACGTCCGGCGTGCCCGGCACCGCCGAGGCGGGCGACGCGTTCGGCAGCGCCGTCGCCTCCGCCGACCTGAACCGCGACGGCTACGCCGACCTCCTGGTCGGCGCGCCCGGCGAGGACGTCGACGGCGACACCAACGACGGCACGGTGGTCGTCGTCTGGGGCGCCAGGGCCGGCCTGTCCGGCGCCCGCACGGTCGTCGACTACTGGCACGAGGACGTGGACCGCTACGGGCAGGCCGTGGCCGTGGGCGACCTCGACGGCGACGGCGACCTCGACGTCGCGATCGGCTCCACCGGCTCGGTCGCCCTGTCCTTCGTCAACGGCCCGCTCACCAGAACCGGGTCCTTCCAGGGCGGCTCGGGCTCCGGCTTCCCGAGCCCCTACTCACCCTCGTACGGCGCCACCTCCCTGACCGCCGGACGCGTCTCACCCGCCTGGTCCACCAGCCTGGTGGTGCACGGCAGGCAGCCGCGCACCGGCGCCGCCGTCACCCACCTGGTCACCGACCCGTCCATCGGGAACTTCACCGACTGGTGGCAGGAGCTGCCCGCCGGCACGGTCTCGGCGATCGGCGACATCGACAGGGACGGATACGCCGACATCGCCGTCGGCAACCCCTCCGAGGTCTCCGCGGACCCGGCCGGGGCCAAGGGCGGCAAGGTGACCGTGGTCTACGGCGGACCGGGCGGCAGGGACACCTCCCGCGCCCCGCTGGTCCTCGGCCAGGACACGGCGGGCGTACCGGGCGCGGCGGAGACCGGCGACGCCTTCGGCGGCAGTGTCTCCCTGGGTGACGTCGACGGGGACGGGTTCGAGGACCTGGCGATCGGCGCGCCCGGCGAGGACGACGGCGCCGGATCGGTCACCCTCCTGCGCGGCTCCGCCTCCGGCCTGACCACGAAGGGCGCGGTGTCGTACACCCAGAACACCGCGGGCGTGCCCGGCACCGCCGAGAAGGGCGACCGCTTCGGCGCACGGGTCCTGCTCGCCGACCACTCCGGTGATCACCGTGCCGAGCTGACCGTGGCGGGCCCCGGCGAGAACGCGGGGGACGGGGCGGTGTGGTCCCTGCGCGGCGCGGCCGGCGGGGCCACCACGGCGGGCTCGGTCTCCTTCGGCCCGTCGGTCACCGGGGTCTCCACGGCGGGCGCCCCGCACTACGGCACGATCCTCAACGACTGACGCGGCGCGATCCCGGCCCGCCTCCGGGATCGCCCCCCGAGGTCCCCTGGGGCCTCCCCTTAGGGGATGTCACAGGTCGGCCGCAAAGCCTGGCCCGGAAGCCCGGGTCCGGCCCGCCGGTCTCCGGGACCGGGTACGTTCGATGACGTGGCTGGATTCAGGATCGGACGCGGGGGCCGGGACAACCGCACCCCCCAAGGACAGCAGGCGCCGCAGCAACCGTCGAACGGGCGCGGGCGGCCCGGGGGGCCGTCGCACGGGCAGCAGGGGCCGTCGTACGGGCAGCAGAGGCCGTCGCAGGGACGGCCCGCGGGTCCGGCGTACGGGCAGCCCTCGGGTCCCTCGTACGGCTATCCGTCGGCGCCGCAGCCGCCGTACCCGCAGGCGGGGCAGTCGTACGGCTACCCGGGGCCGGCCGGCGACGGGCCGGAGTACTTCGGCGACGGCGGCTACCCCGACGCGGGGCACGGCGGGCACGACCCGTACGCGGCGAACAACCCGGGCCACACCCAGGCGTTCTCGGTCGACGAGGCCGGCGGCTACACCCAGGGCTCGACCTACCACGCCGGCTCGGCGGCCGCGCCCGCGGCTCCGCTGGGGCCGCCCCTGCACTGGAAGGAGCTGCTGAAGGGCATAGTCCTGTCCCCGAACCAGACCTTCCTGCGCATGCGGGACTACACGATGTGGGCGCCCGCGCTCGTCGTCACCTTCCTCTACGGACTGCTCGCCGTCTTCGGCTTCGACGGCGCCCGTGGGGACGCGATCAACGCCACCCTCTCCAACGCGGTGCCGATCGTGCTGGTGACCGCGGTCGTGATGGTCCTGGGCCTCTTCGTCCTGGGCGTGGTCACCCACACACTGGCCCGTCAGCTGGGCGGCGACGGCGCCTGGCAGCCGACGGTGGGCCTGTCCATGCTGATCACAGCGCTCACGGACACGCCCCGCCTGGTCGTGGCGATGTTCTTCGGCGGTGACGCCGGCTTCGTGCAGCTGCTGGGCTGGGCCACCTGGATCGGCGCGGGCGCCCTGCTCACCCTGATGGTGTCCCGCTCCCACGACCTGCCGTGGCCGAAGGCGCTGGGCGCCTCGGCGATCCAGCTGATCGCGCTGCTGTCCATCGTGAAGCTGGGCACGTTCTAGCTGTCCCGAGCCGTCCTGACCTGTCCTGACCTGTCCTGACAGACGAAAGGGCCCCCGGTGCGAGCGCCGGGGGCCCTTTCGTACGCCGTGAGGTTGCGGAATCGACGTGGGGGCTGTACGGGGGAAATGGCGGCCATTACAGCGTGCCTAGTTATCGGTGAACGCCCCGCCTCGCCATCCTGTCACTGAGGCTGAGAATTCGGCCACAGGGACAACGAAAGGTCGGTCGAGTGAGGCTTACCAAGCGATTTGCCACGATCAGCGCGGCTGCGACGGCGGCGGTTCTCTTCAGCGCCGGCGGCGCCCAGGCGCAGGGAAGCGGGGGACTTCTCTCGCTTCTGAGCAACACGCCACTCCTCAAGCTCTCTTACCCGGTGGGGCAGGTCAAGCAGAGCACGAGCAAGAGCACGAGCACGAGCACTAAGACCACGAGCAAGACGTCGACCGACACGCAGAACAACGGCAACGCCGCGAACAACAACAACAACAACAATAACAACAACAATGGTGGGGCGGCGAACAACAACAATAACAACAACAATAACAACGGGGGAGGTGCGAACAACAACAACAATAACAACAACAACGGCGCCGCCGCCACCACGGGCGGCGGGCTCCTCTCACTCCTGAACAACACGTCTCTCCTCGCCGTTCAGGTCTGTTACCCGACGGGACAGTCCAGCCAGGGCAACAACACCTTCACCGGCAACCAGAACATCAACTGCAATCAGAGTTGAGGGGCGCATCCGGCCGGAATCGGCGGAGCTGACGCGGGCGGCGCCGCGCTGAGGGCCACAGGTCCGCGTGAACGCCGTCGTCAAACGGGCAGACAGGGCTTCGATGCGTCAGGCTTTCCAGCCTTGCCGTGCATGCGCTGCCCTGGCCCAGACGTGCCGGTCCGGCGGCCGATGACTTCCATCCACCAGGCCGCCGGATCCTGAGATTCAGCCGTTGTTGTTATTGTTGTTGTTGTTCGCTCCTCCGCCGTTGTTGTTGTTGTTATTGTTGTTGTTGGCTCCTCCGCCGTTGTTGTTGTTATTGTTGTTGTTGTTCGCACCCCCGCCATTGTTGTTGTTATTGTTGTTGTTGTTCGCGCCTCCGCCGCCGTTGTTGTTGTTGTTATTGTTGTTGTTCCCGCCTCCGCCGTTGTTGTTGTTATTGTTGTTGTTCCCGCCCCTGCCGTTGTTGTTGTTATTGTTGTTGTTCCCGCCTCCGCCGTTGTTGTTGTTATTGTTGTTGTTTCCGCCCCGGCCGTTGTTGTTGTTATTGTTGTTGTTT
>NZ_JBEOTD010000021.1:0-17447 GCF_040426375.1 Streptomyces sp. NPDC096012 | reverse complement strand
TTCCCGCCTCCGCCGTTGTTGTTGTTGTTATTGTTGTTGTTTCCGCCGCGGCCGTTGTTGTTGTTATTGTTGTTGTTGTTGTTCCCACCCCGGCCGTTGTTGTTGTTATTGTTGTTGTTGTTTCCGCGGCGGTTGTTGTTATTGTTGTTGTTGTTTCCGCGGCGGTTGTTGTTATTGTTGTTGTTGTTTCCGCGGCGGTTGTTGTTGTTATTGTTGTTGTTGTTGTTTCCGCCGCGGTCGGTCAGCACGGACGAGTGCGTGCCTGTGGGTGCCGGGGCCGCTGAGGCGGTGGACGGTGCCAGCGCGGCACCTCCGGCGGCGAGAGCGGCCGATGCGGTCAGGACTGCCGTACGCCTTGCGAACTTCTTGAGCATGATGATTCCTTCCGAAGGAATTCGGAACCTGCCGATTCACAGCGAATTCGATTGGGAGAGTTCTTTTCGGCTGAATTCCCTGCCAGAGTCTTCGTCGAAGGCGCGGGGTGGGCGCCATGCTCCGCACGGGCCGCTTTCGAGCCGCGAACCGGGAAGCCCAGGTTCCGGAACTCTGTCGCCAGCATGCGCCGCCGACTCGGGGGGTACATCGGGCGAACACCCCAAGTTCCACCCCGGGCACACCCCAGCTCCCGGCGTGGCGCCCCGGTTCACGGCCCCGACGGCCCACCTGCTGTGATCGCACGGATCTTTTGCGCGGCTCCGGGCACGGAGAGAAACTGACATGTGATGGACCTGCTAGAGCGAGAGGCCGTGCTCCAGGACCTCACCGGTCACCTGAAAGTGGCAGTGAGCGGCCTTGGACGCCTAGCCCTTGTGCGCGGCGAGACCGGCATCGGCAAGACCGCCGTGGTGCACCGGCTGGCCCAACTGGCCGACCCCCACGTCCGGGTGCTGTCGGGCGCCTGCGACCCGCTCGCCACTCCCCGTCCGCTCGGGCCCCTGACCGACCTGGCCCCGCACCTGGGTGCCACGGCTCGCACCGCCCTGACCGGAGCGCTGGCCGGCACCTGCCGTTCCGACGAGGTCTTCGACTGCCTGCTCGCCGACCTGAGCACCTACCCCAGCCTGCTGGTCGTGGAGGACGTCCACTGGGCCGACGAGGCCACGATGGACCTGCTGCGCTATCTGACCCGGCGCCTGCCGAGCGTCCCGGCGCTGGTGGTGGTCACCTACCGCGACGACGAGATAGGCCGGACCCACGGCCTGACCGCCCTCCTCGGGACCCTGGCCGGCTATCCGTGGGTGTACCGGCACGACCTGCTTCCCCTGAGCCGCCGGGCCGTGGCCGCGCTGGCCACCGGACACGCCGTCGACGCCGAGCAGTTGTACCGCGTCTCCGCCGGAAACCCGTTCATCGTCACCGAGATCCTGGCCGCCCCCGCCGAGCCCATCCCGGCGACGGTGCGCGAGGCCGTCGCGGGCCGCCTGGCCGGCCTGTCGGCCTCGGCGCGCAGGGTGGTGGACGTACTGGCCGTCCTCGGACGCCGGGTCCCGCTGTCGCTGCTGGCCGGGCTCCTGCCGGCCCCTGAGGAGGCTCTCGACGAGGCCGTGGGCTGCGGCATCGTGCGCACCGTGGGATGGACGACCGAGTTCCGCCATGAGCTGACCCGGCGAGCGGTGCTGGAGGCCGTACCCGCCGCCCACCGTCTGCGCGTACACCGGCAGGCACTGGCCCTGATGCGGGCCGGCCCGGTCACGGCGGACGATCTGGCGCTGCTGGCCGATCACTCCGAGGGTGCCGAGGACGCAGCCGCCGTGCTGGAGTACGCGCCCGCGGCAGCCGCCCACGCCGCCGCGTCGGGCGCGCACCGGGAGGCGGCCGCCCAGTACGCCCGCGCCCTGCGCTACGCCGACCGCCTGCCGGCGGACCAGCAGACCTCCCTGCTGGAGGGCCACTCGCAGTCCTGTCTGCTGTCGAGCCGGCTCGACGAGGGGGTGTCGTCCCGCCGTACGGCGGTGCGGCTGCGCCGGGCGCTGGGCGACCGGCTGCGCGAGGGGGAGGACCTGCGCTGGCTGTCGTGCTGGCTGTGGCCGGCCGGGCGGACCGCCGAGGCAAGACAGACCGGCCTGCAGGCAGTGCGGGTACTCGAAGGGCTGCGGCCGAGCCGGGAGTTGGCGTGGGCGTACCTGAACCTGTGCCAGTTGGCCTGTTACGAGCACGAGGGGGTCGCGGTGGCCACCGCCTACGCCGAGAAGGCGGTCGCTCTGGGCGAGCGTTTCGGTGACGCGGGGGTGGCCGACCGGGCGCACTTCCATGCCGCGGCGGCACGCATGCTGAGCGAAGGGGCGGGATGGGAGGACTGCGAGCAGGCGGTGACCAGCGCGATGGCGCGGGATCTGCCGGTGGACGCGGGCTTCCTGGCGCTGACGCTGTGCTGGTTCGCCGCGCTGCAGCATGATGCCGCCCGGACCACCGCGGCCGTGAGCCGGGCGGAGGCCTACTTCCTCGATCACGACCTGCTGCCCTACCTGCTGTGCGCGAGGGCCTGGGACAGCTGGGGACTGCTGAACCGGGGCCTGTGGACCCAGGCCGCCGACACCGCGCAGGAGGTCGTGTCCCACCCCGGTTCACCACCGGTCGGCGAGGCACTGGCCCTGACCGTCCTGGGCCTGGTGCGGGCCCGCCAGGGCAATGCCCCGGTGTGGCCGCTGCTGGAGCAGGCGGCGGGCCTGGTCGACTCGAACTGTCTTGTGGACACCGGCCTGGGGTGGGAGGCCCGGGTCGAGGCGGCCTGGCTGGCCGGTGACCACGAGCTGGTGCAGACGGAGGCACGACGCGGGCTGGCCGCGTTGGCTGAGCGTACGCACCCCTGGCTGTCCGGCCCGCTGGCCTGCTGGATCCGCCGCGCCGGCGGGACGCCCCCGCAGGTGCCGGCCGCCGAACCCTACGCGCTGGAGCTGACCGGCGACTGGGCGGGCGCCGCGGCCCGCTGGGACTGGCTCGGCTCGCCGCACGACGCCGCGCTGGCCCGCCTGTCCGGCGACGCACCCGCGCTGCGCCAGGCCCTGGCCGCCTTCGAGGCCCTGGACGCCGGGCCGGCCGTGGCACGCACCCGCGCCGTGATGCGCGCCCGGGGGATCCGCCCGATCCGGCGCGGCGCACGGGCGGCCACCCGGGCCAACCCGTACGGGCTGACCAACCGGGAGCTGGACGTCCTCAAGCTGCTGAACGAGGGCCTGTCGGACGCCGAGATCGCCGCGCGCCTCTACATCACGCCCAAGACCGCCGGGCATCACGTGGGCGCGGTGCTGACCAAGCTCGGCGTCCACACCCGCCACGAAGCCGCGCGCAGACTGCACCATTCCGAGCCGTGACAGGGGTTCCGGTGATGAGGACGAAGAGAGCAGCGATTCGGAATGCCGGTGCCGTGGCCGCGGCTTTCTGCGGTATCGCGCTCGGTGCGTGGGGTGCACCGGCTGCATCGGGTGCATCGGGTGCATCGGGTGCACCGGCGAGCGGATCGGTTGTCCGGTGGGAGAGTTCGCAGACCGCGTCTCCGAGATCGGTGCCTCAGTGCTATGCGGCGCGCGGGGCCCCGAAGGAGGTCGTGTGCTACCGGCATTCGTGGAAGGCCGAGTTCAGGCACGGCGACGTGGTCTACGTGCCCATTCTCATTCAGGTGCCCCGGCCCGCACATCCGTCGTCCGTCGTGATCGTCGACCGCCTGGACGACGTCCGTCCGAGCGGCACCTGATGCGGCACGCGGGCATGCGGTCCTGCAGAGCCTGCGGAGTCCGGCGGTGGCGACGTGGGAGGCCCGCTCCGCCCGGCCGCGCCTCCGCGCACCCACAGGTGGACAGGGCCGATGGCCATGAGTCGATCACCGCACAGGGCAGGCCGCGGTCAAGGCGGTGCCTCCGGCGGGGGATCGGCCGGCACCGGGATGGAGGGGCTGGTGCGTCGGCCATCCCTCAGCGCTGACAACACGCGGACCTGCCCGGATGGAGACGACGTGCTCGGCCGGGAGCGCGGCACGCAGCGTCGGTGCGACGGCAGGCGGACGTTGAGGGTCCGATTCCGGCGTGCAGACGTGGGGTGCGCCCCCTACGTTGGGAAAGCCGAGGTCGCAAACCCCCCCAAATGACTGCCGGCACCTCCACGCCCCGAATCGCCCTGGATCAGCAGAGGAGATCGTCATGGCAAGCACCAACCGCGCCGTCGTCTTCAACGCCCCGAAAGACATGCGCGTAGAGTCCCTCGACTTCCCGAAGCTTCAGATGCCGAACGGGAAAAAGGCCCCGCATGGCGTCATCCTCAGGCTCGTCGCCACCAACATCTGCGGTAGCGACCTGCACATCTACCGCGGGTCCTTCCCGGTGCCCCAGGGCATGGTGATGGGGCACGAGATGACCGGGGAGGTCATCGAGGTCGGCCCCGACGTCGAGTTCCTCAGCGAGGGCGACCTCGTCTCCGTCCCGTTCAACGTCGCCTGCGGCCGATGTCGCAACTGCAGGGCGCGCCGGACCGACGTCTGCGAGACCACGAACCCCAAGGTGGCCTGCGGAGCGTACGGCTTCAACCTGGGCGACTGGGACGGCGGCCAGGCCGAGTACCTGTTCGTCCCGTACGCCGACTTCCAGCTCCTGAAGTTCCCGGACAGGGACCAGGCCATGGCGAAGATCCGCGACCTGGCGGTGCTCTCGGACATCCTGCCCACCGCGTTCCACGGCCTCATGGAGGCCGGTGCCAAGCCGGGCTCGACCGTGTACATCGCCGGCGCCGGCCCGGTCGGCCGCTGCGCCGCAGCAGCGGCGCGCCTCCTCGGGGCGTCCTGCATCATCGTCGGCGACCACAACAAGGACCGCCTGGAACTGGTGAAGCAGAACGGCTGCGAGACGATCGACCTGACCCAGGACGCAGCGCTCACCGACCAGATCGAGGCCATCCTGGGCGAACCCAGGGTCGACTGCGCGGTCGACTACGTCGGCACCGAGGCACACGGCATCGGTCGCGAGGCCGAGGACATGGACCCGGCCTACGCCATCAACCAGGTGCTCGATGCCACCCGCGCGGGCGGAGCCACCGGAGTCATCGGCGTCTACGGCCCCGACCCGCTCGCGAAGTCGAAGGCCGAGCAGGAGGGAACGTACCCGATCGACTTCGGCAAGGCCTGGATCAAGTCGCCGCGGATCGCCGCCGGGCAGGCACCGATCATGCACTACAACCGCGAGCTGATGATGGCGATCCTGTGGGACCGCATGCCCTACCTGAGCGCCATGCTCAACACGAAGGTGATCAGCCTCGACGAGGCCCCCGAGGCCTACGCGACCTTCGACACGGGAGTGCCCCTCAAGTTCATCATCGACCCCCACGGCCTCATTCCCGCCTGAGGGCCGCCCTCCCCGGCCCGCGGTCCCCGTTCGGGGAGGCTGCGGGCCCTGCGGGGCGGCTCAGCGACGACCAACGCTGACGAACGTCGACCGCTCCGCCGCCGGTCAGAAGGTTGACCCAGGACGGAGCGGCAGATCACCGGCCTGCGGTTCCAGAACTCGTTCCTCCGAGGTGCTCCGGGAGCGGCCCCGGCAAGGGGCCGGACGGAGGGCAGCCCGGTGCGGCACCGGGCACCGCAGCGAGGTCACCGGGTCAGAGCGCTTCCTTGTTCTCCTTCGGCGCCTCTCCGGACTTGTGTACCGGAGGCAGAACACTCCACGGGAAGTTGATCCAGTCGTCGGTGCGCTTCCAGACGTACTCGCACTTCACCAGGGACTGGGACTTCTCGTAGATCACGGCGGAGCGGACCTCGGCGACGGTGTCGAGGCAGAAGTCACGCACCAGCTTGAGGGTCTTGCCGGTGTCCGCGACGTCGTCGGTGATGAGCACCTTCTTGTCGGAGAAGTCGATGACGTTGGGGACGGGTGCCAGCATGACCGGCATCTCCAGGGTGGTCCCCACGCCGGTGTAGAACTCGACGTTCACCAGGTGGATGTTCTTGCAGTCCAGGGCATAGGCGAGCCCGCCGGCGACGAACACCCCGCCCCGGGCGATGCTGAGCACGATGTCCGGCTCGTACCCGTCGTCGGCGATGGTCTGCGCCAGCTCGCGGATGGCGGTGCCGAACCGCTCGTACGTCAGGTTCTCCCGTACGTCACTCATGCCGCGGTCGCCCTCACACCTGGGTCCGATGGAAATTGACGTAGGACCGCGAGGCGGTCGGCCCGCGCTGCCCCTGGTACCGGGAGCCGTAGCGCTCACTGCCGTAGGGGAACTCGGTGGCCGAGGTCAGCCGGAACATGCACAGCTGCCCGATCTTCATGCCCGGCCACAGCTTGATGGGGAGGGTGGCGAGGTTGGACAGCTCGAGGGTCACGTGCCCGCTGAAGCCGGGGTCGATGAACCCGGCGGTGGAGTGCGTGACCAGCCCCAGGCGCCCGAGCGAGCTCTTCCCCTCCAGCCGCGAGGCGAGATCGTCGGGAAGCGTGATCACCTCGTACGTCGAGGCGAGCACGAACTCCCCCGGATGCAGGATGAACGGCTCGTCCCCCTCCGGCTCCACGAGACGCGTCAGATCCGTCTGCTCGACCGCGGGGTCGATGTGGGGGTACCGGTGGTTCTCGAACACCCGGAAGTACCGGTCCAGCCGTACGTCGATGCTCGACGGCTGCACCATGGATTCGTCATACGGATCGATCCGTACCCTGCCGGCGTCGATCTCGGCCCGGATGTCCTTGTCTGAGAGAAGCACGTAGCGAGGATACGCAAGGCGCGCGGAGCCGCGACAATCGCGGCGACTCCGCGCGCCAGGTGTTATCGCGGGGCGTCACCGCCCGCTTACCGGTGGTCCGCCGCTAGTGCTTCTGCAGGGTGACCGGCACGGCGCTGCGCAGCCGGGCACATCGTGGACACCTCACGAGCCGGCCGGGGCCGAGCCGCTCGGCCTTCTGCATCGGGAACGAAGCGGTGCTGAAGACGTGCCCGTCCGCGCAGCGGACGACGGTGTGTTCCATCAAGTCCCTTGTGTCCCTTCCCCGAGAGCCTCGTCGGGCTTATGGCCGGCCCGACGACAAAAGCACATTACGGGATCAAAGAGACGACTCTCCAGGCGGCACTCCGACCTCGCCCGGCCCCTCTCCCACACCTCCACCGTACGCCCCAACTCCGGCCGCCCGCAGCCGGATCCCCCCTGCGGCACGAGACGCGGACTCCGGGGCCGAAGCACCAAGGGTCCGCGATGATGTACAGTGAGCGAACGTCGGGATCGACCCCTCAGGGCGACCGAGTCCGACTTACGCGGGTGTAGTTTAATGGTAGAACATCAGCTTCCCAAGCTGAGAGCGCGAGTTCGATTCTCGTCACCCGCTCCACGCGAAACCCCCAGGTCATCGACCTGGGGGTTGTTTGTTGTCCAGACCGGTGGGCGGGTACCGCACCACAAGCGCACCCTTACGCCCGACCGCGCCACTCCACTAGTGGATTGGGGGCAAGAACGGGGCAGCCCTGGATCCCGGGCGCGCGCTGAACGGGTGGGGGCCGCTGAAGCGGTGGCGGAGACATGGACGGCTTCCGCCTCTACCACCTTCGTCACGCGGGCCACACGCGCGCAGGCACGCCAGGGCGCCTACGCCAGCAGCTTCAACGCTCTGTGGAGCACCCGCGGCACTCGTAAGGGAAGAGTGACAGTGGCACGCACCGAGTACTACGACGATCCAGCGGCGCCTGAGCCGAATAGCCTGGTCGTCGCCGCGTCCGCCGTGGTGACAGACGACGAGGGACGGCTGCTCCTCCAGCGCCGTCGGGACAACGGTCTTTGGGCGCTCCCTGGTGGCGGCATGGAGATGACCGACTCACTCCCGGGTACGGCCGTCCGGGAGGTGAAGGAGGAGACGGGCCTGGACGTGGAGATCACCGGGCTCGTGGGCACGTACACCGACCCGCGCCACGTCATCGCCTACTCGGATGGTGAGGTGCGCAGACAGTTCAACGTCTGCTTCACCGCCCGCGTGGTCGGCGGCCGGCTCGCGATCTCGGACGAGTCCACGGAGTTGCGGTTCGTCCAGCCGGAGGAGATCGATCAACTGCCGATGCACCACACGCAGCGGCTCCGGATCCGTCACTTCCTGGAGCACAGAGATCGTCCCCATCTCGGCTGAACCTGATCGATGGGACATCACACTCCGTGGTGCAGCGGAGAGTGCTGGATCCCGCAGATGTCGTGCATCTCGGGCAACGGTGACAGCGGCACGTCGAGTACCCGTCCCCGGGCCCTCAGCCTGCCGTTCCCCCGGCGGTGGCGCCGGAGCGCTTACGAAATCCTGACCGGGCGCGCGGATCCGGGGATACCCGCCGAGGGAGGTGCCACTCTCGTTCTGCTCGCCTCCCATCAGGTGAGCGGCTCCGTGGTGTAGGGAAGCGGCCGCCACGGAAGGGGAGCCCCGGGTCACCCGGGGCTCCCTGCGTACTGTCAGTGGATGCCTCAGCCGCTCCCGCACCTGTGTCCGGCTACCGGTGCTCGGGGTTCTCGTAGTCACGGCGGCAGCCGGCGTCCCAGGCGGTGCGCTGGTTGCCGTAGGCGGGGATGCCGCCCAGGTCCTTCAGCGCCCGGGCCAGGTGGAGCAGGTTCCAGGTCATGAAGGTGGTGTTGCGGTTGGTGAAGTCGTTCTCCGGGCCGCCCGAGCCGGGGTCGAGGTAGGAGGGGCCGGGGCCGGCCTCGCCGATCCATCCGGCGTCCGCCTGGGGAGGGATGGTGTACCCCAGGTGTTGCAGGCTGTAGAGGACGTTCATGGCGCAGTGCTTGACGCCGTCCTCGTTGCCGGTGATCAGGCAGCCGCCGACCCTTCCGTAATAGGCGTACTGGCCTGCGTCGTTGAGCAGGCTGGAGCAGGCGTAGAGGCGTTCGATCACCCGCTTCATCACGGAACTGTTGTCACCCAGCCAGATGGGACCCGCCAGTACCAGGATGTCGGCCGCCAGGACCTGCCGGTACAGGTCCGGCCAGGCGTCCCGCTCCCAGCCGTGCTCCGTCATGTCGGGCCACACACCGGTGGCGATGTCGTGGTCCACTGCCCGTAGGACGTCGACTCGCACCCCCTGCGCGTCCATGATGGCGGTGCTGCGGTCGATCAGCCCCTGCGTGTTGCTCGTGCCGGGCGACCGTTTGAGGGTGCAGTTGATCACCAGGGCCCGCAGGTCGTCGTACCGGGCCGGCGGTGCGTCGGTGGCGGGCGACGAAGTGGTCACACGGTCCTCCCTGGGCCTGCCGCCGCCCGGTCTCCGGCGGCGAGTCCACATCCGGATCCAGCGTGCGGGCCGACCGCGGAAGGCGCCACCACAGCACCTCCGAACGGCCTGGCGGCGTTTGAGCTCCCGCACGGGCCGGCACCCGTCACCGGCCCCCAACCTCCGAACGGCCTGGCGGCGTTTGAGCTCCCGCACGGGCCGGCACCCGTCACCGGCCCCCAACCTCCGAACGGCCTCGCGGCGCTTGAGCTCCGGCAGGGACCGGCCACGTCACCGGCCCCCCGGGCGGCGGCCGACAGGTGGCAGAGGTGGGCGGGGCGCGCCTACGGTCGCCCCATGGGCACGGAAGGCGCGGCCGGGTCGCGGGACACGGCAGCAGTGGAGGACGTCGCGCACCTGTTGGTGCGTTGTCTGCGCGCCGAGGGCGTGGAGTACGTCTTCGGGATCCCCGGCGAGGAGAACATCCGGTTCGTCGACGCGCTGAACGGCTCCGGGATCCGGTACGTCCTGGTGCGTCACGAGCAGGCGGCCTCGTTCATGGCGGAGATCTACGGGCGGCTGACCGGCCGGGCCGGCGTGTGCTCGGCCACCCTGGGACCCGGCGCGATCAACCTGCTCCTCGGCACCGCGGACGCCACGACGAACAGCGCGCCGCTGGTGGCCCTGGCCGCCCAGGGCTCCCTGCGCCGCGCCCACAAGGAGTCGCACCAGGTCATCGACCTGGTGTCGATGTTCGCTCCGGTCACCCAGTTGGCGGCCCAGATCGTGTGTCCGGACGCGGTGCCGGAGATGACACGCAAGGCGTTCAAGACGGCGCAGAGCGAACGGCCCGGCGCCGTGTTCCTCGCGGTCCCGGAGGACGTCGAAGCGGAGCGTCCCACCGGACCGCTGGCGCCCCTGCAGATCGACACGGTGCGGGCCGACGCGCCGTCACCCTCCCAGATCGCACGGGCGGCCGACGTGCTGTCGGCCGCCCGGCACCCGGTCGTGCTGGCAGGCCACGGCGCCGCCCGAGCGGGGGCCTCGGCCGCCCTGGTGCGGTTCGCCGAACGGCTGAACATCCCGGTCGCTACCACCTTCCACGGCAAGGGCGTCATTCCCGACGACCATCCGAACGCCCTCGGCGCGGTGGGCTTCATGCGCCACGACTACGGCAACTTCGGCTTCGACGCGGCCGACGTGCTGCTCTGCGTGGGCTACGAGATCCAGGAGTTCGACCCGGTCAAGATCAATCCGAACGGCGACAAACGCATCATTCATGTCCACCGCTTCCCCGCCGAGGTGGACGCCCACTACCCGGTCACCGTGGGTGTCGAAGGTGACCCCTCACAGGCACTGGACGCGCTCGCGGCAGCACTGCCCGAGGGACTCACCTACGACTCGGCGAGCAGCGCGAAGATCCGCACCCTGCTCGGCGAAGAGCTGCAGTACGGACGTGACAACGACGCGTTTCCCCTGGTGCCGCAGCGCGTCGTGGCCGATGTGCGCACCGCGCTGGACCGCCACGACATCGTGCTCGCCGACACCGGCGCCGGAAAGATGTGGATGTCCCGTCTCTACCCCACCTACGAACCGGACACCTGCCTGGTCTCCAACGGCCTGTCCACCATGGGCTTCGCACTGCCGGGCGCCATCGCCGCCAAGCTGGCCCGGCCGGACCGGCGTGTCCTGGCGATGACGGGGGACGGCTCGTTCCTGATGAACTCGCAGGAACTGGAGACGGCCGTCCGTGAAGGCGTCCCGCTGGTCGTCCTGGTCCTGGTGGACGAGGAATACGGCCTCATCACCTGGAAGATGGAACTCGAACTGGGCCGCCACAGCCACACCCGGTTCACCAACCCGGACCTGGTCGCCTACGCCGAGAGCTTCGGCGCACGCGGCTACCTGATCGAGTCCGCCGACCAACTGCTGCCCGCACTGCGCCGCGCCCTCGACGACGACTCGGTCTCCGTGATCGCCTGCCCCGTCGACTACTCCGAGAACCTGCGCCTGACCGACAGGCTGGGCAGTCTCCACGGTCCGTTCTGATCCGGCAGCCCCGGAGCCTCCCGGCCGGCATCGGGAAGGACCCCACACCGACGAACCCGCCACCGGGCCGTCGCCGGCCACACCGTCCGGGCCGGACCGGTGAGGGGGGAGCCCTTACATGGAGTGCGGCGGGACGGGCCCGCGGCACTGTGTCCAGGAGGCATGTCATGACTGCCGAGGCCGAGAGGGTGGCCCCGGCGTGATGCACGCGCAGA
Organism: Streptomyces sp. NPDC096012; assembly: GCF_040426375.1. Classification (NCBI taxonomy): domain Bacteria; kingdom Bacillati; phylum Actinomycetota; class Actinomycetes; order Kitasatosporales; family Streptomycetaceae; genus Streptomyces; species Streptomyces sp. NPDC096012. The sequence goes on along the minus strand of NZ_JBEOTD010000021.1, from coordinate 6,033 downwards.
GCACGGCGGAGGAATACGAGTCGTGGCCCGAGGAGCAGTGCGCCGGCGTCGAGTCCTGGCCGGAAGGGCCGTCGTGAGCCCTGGCGCGTCCAAGCGGCTCAACCGGCTGGGGCCGGACCCCGGCGAACGCCATGGACGCCGGGGTCCGGGGCCCCGGCGGGAACGCCGACACGGACGCAAATGAGGCGGTTGAGCGGGCGGGGCGGAGTCGGGGACGCTGGAAGCGCCTCGCCTCCCCATACAGTTGCCGTGACCGCTCCCGTCCCCTCAGAGTCCCTCGGCATCCGTGCCGCGGCCGAACGCGGAGTTCCCGGCAGTGCTTTTCGACGTCACCCGCAGCGAACTCGCCGGCATGTTCGGCGAGGACCGGCTCGCGACCCTGCCCGCCACCGCCTTCCCGCCCGCCGTCGCGGACACCGAGGGTGCTCGCCTCCTGCAGACCGTCGGCGTCCCCACCGGGACACTCCTGCTGCGCGAGCCCGACGAGGACTCCGGCCGGCTGCCCCTGGTCCAGGACGTCGTCGACGCCGAGGACTTCGAGGACGTCCCGGAGGACGCGGGTGAATGGCCCGTCATCGGCTGGCTGCTCAACGCCCACCTCGCCCTCGAACCGGGTTCCGGCAGGGTGCACGCCTTCGACGCCGACGAGGAGACCGTGCGCGAACTCCACACGGACGTCTCCTCCCTCGTCCAGGTCACCGTCCGGTTCCAGCGCCTGCTCGAAGAGTTCACCTTCAGCGGCGACGACGGCGACGGCGACGGCGACGGCGACGGCGACGGCGACGGCGACGAGGAAGCGGACTTCGATCGCCTGGAGGGCGAGGTGGAGCGCATCCGTCAGGAGACGAGCAGCATCGACCCGCTCCCCTTCCAGGACGACGAGACCGTCTGGTCGGTGGTCGGCGACGAGATCGCCGCGGGCCAGCGCTTCAAGGGCGACAGCCCGGGAGCCCGCGGCCTCTACGGGTGATCGCGGGCGGGGGCCGACCGCGCACCGCCTCGGTACGGAAGCCGCCCGGACTCAGGAGCCGTGGGAAACAACGCCGTCCGGGTCACTGCTCGACCGGGTCCCACCGCCGGGCCCTTGAGGGTGCGCATCCGAGTACCGGCCGGCCTTCGCCCGGGGCCACCGGACAAACCCGTCACCGATTCCCCCGTTCTCTTCCCCTTGAGAACCACTCCGGGCTCGTCCGCCACGGGAGTCGATCAGCACCCTGTCAGGTCAGACCCGCTGAAGACCGCCTCCGGTGATCGGGACCGGAGGCGGCATCTCAGGAGACCGAGGCTATGGGTGGCCGGTGCTGCAGGGTCGACGTGTCGTCTCCGTACCAGGGGTCCGTGGTGGCGGACATGGCAGCCGGCGCGGGAGCCGGGGTCGCCGGTGCCCCGCCCGCGAGGGAGACTTCGGCGCCGTTCTGGCGGGTGCCCCAACCGGTCTTGGCGCAAGTGAAGATGCCGTACCAGCGAAGCCAGCGGAACCACGTCCAGGCCATGACGATCGCCAGCGGCATCATCAGCCACGTGAGGAACCGGGAGCGGATCCGCTCGTCGGTGCGGATGATGCCGAGGTAACGCAGCCCCTGCGCCCAGCCGAGCAGGAAGGGGATCCAGAGCATGCTGAGCGGGGGCCTGTTGTCGTAGGCGACCGGTTCCACCACGAGCAGCCAGACGGTGACCATCTGGGTGAGGACCATCTGGATCCAGCGCATCGCGTGCAGCCAGAAAGCCGGCCGGGCCATCGACAGGTAACGCATGCGCCAGATGGAGCGGATCGTGGAGCCCCGCATCCACCGCAGGTACATCCGCCCGAAGTGGTTCCAGCGCTCCGGCATGGCCGTGAAGACGATGGCCGTAGCCTGCTGGACCGTCAGGCCACGTTCCTGTGCGTACAGGGTGAGCATGCTGTCGTCGCTGAACGCGACACCGCGGCCCATGAAGGTCTCGTTGAGGTAGGAGCCCAGGTTGTCCCGGACGACGGCGGCGCGGTAGGCCGCCAGCGGGCCGGAGTTGACCATGACGGCACCCACGGCGGACTGTCCCGACCGGTCGACCATTTGCGAGGTCACGAACCACAGGTCGGTCGTCCGGGCCAGCAACTGGCTGCTGCGCCAGTGCAGGAGTGCCTTGCGGTGCTCCCTCTTGGCCTGCCGGATCGCACGGCGCGAGGCCCGGCTCTGCGGGGGACTCCAGACGGGGCGGCTGGGGCCCTGGTTGTTCGTGGCGATGACGATGCCCGCGACGGACTGCACGCGGCGCTTCGAGAACGGTTTGAGGATCTCCTCCACCGCGTGCGGGTCGAGGTAGGAGTCGGAGTCCACCGTGATGTAGATGTCCGCGTCCCCGCTCGCCTCGACGCCGTGGGCCTGAGCGTGGCGCTTACCGCCGTTCGGTACGCGCTGCCACGTCGTGTGCACACCTGTCCGATGTGCGGCGGCCAGCCACCAGTCACGCACCTCGGCGTAGTCCGTCGTGGTCGAACCGTCGTCGACGACATGGACGCTGTCGGGGCGGCGGGTCTGCTGCAGGAACGACTCCAGCCCCAGCTTCAGGTAGCCGGGATCCTCGTTGTAGACCGGCATCAGGATCGACACATGGAGTCGGTCCAGACGCTCGCGCGCCTTGGCGGGAACGCGAGTCGGCCGGTCCAGGTGGTAGAGCGTGACCTGGATGGCGAAGAGCACGAAGGTGCCGAGCCACACGAACGACAGGCGTCCGGTGGTCCGGGAGTCCCAGCTCGACACCACGAGAACGTGGTGGGCCGTCCAGACGGTGATCAGAGCAAGCCCGCAGATGGCGATCAGGACTGTGCCGGACCGGTGCTGCCACGCGGACAGCACCGGCGCCTGCTCGCGTCGTCCGCGGCTCACTCCTCGCCCACGGACTGACGTCTGCGGAAGCCCATACGGGTCACGAGGATCCCCGCCAGGACCACGCTGGCGGCCACGGCGACCATCCACCAGCCGGTGTAGATGGTCACCCCGGCAATCGTGAGACCACCAGCACCGGTGGCAGCGAGCTGCTGACCGTCGGACATAGAGAACTCCCCCCAGGAGTACGGAGATTGCGTGGAAAGTGTGAAGATTATATGTGAAGGTTGAAGAATTCCAGGACAGGCCCGGTGTGATGTGCGGCTCATCGGGGAACGTCAGCGAACAGAGCTACGTCTTAACTGAGTTGCACACGAACCACACGGCTCAGGGGCGGCCGAGGGCGCGGTACTCCCACCCGGCCGCGCGCCACTGGGCCGGGTCCAGTGCGTGCCGGCCGTCGACGACGCGCTTGCGGGCGACCACGGCTCCCATCACCCCGGGATCGATGAGGCGGAACTCGTTCCACTCCGTGAGCAGTAGGACGACGTCCGCCGCCTCCGCCGCGGACATCGCGTCGGCGGCGTAGGCGAGTTCGGGGTGGCTTCGCCGGGCGTTGTCCGTGGCCGCCGGGTCGGCCACGGTCACATGCGCTCCGAGCCGATGCAGGGCAGCGGCGACGTCGAGAGCCGGAGCGTCGCGGATGTCGTCGGAGTCGGGCTTGAAGGCGGCACCCAGCGCCGCCACTCGAACGCCTGCCAGGTCTCCGCCGAAGAGTTCCGCGACGAGTTCCACGATGCGGACCCGGCGCCGCTTGTTGATCGCGTCGACATCCCGGAGGAAGCCGACCGCTTGGCCGACGCCCAGTTCTTCGGCACGGTGAGCGAAAGCCCTGATGTCCTTGGGCAGGCATCCACCACCGAACCCCAGGCCCGGCTTGAGGAAGCGGCCGCCGATCCGGTCGTCATATGACAGCGCCTCGGCGAGCCGGGTGACATCGCCGCCGGTGGCCTCGCAGATCTCGGCCATCGCGTTGATATAGGAGATCTTGGTGGCAAGGAAGGAGTTGGCGGCCATCTTGACCAGTTCGGCCGTCGTCAGGTCGGCGACCACGACCGGAGTGCCTTGGTCGATGACAGGACGGAAGGCCGCGCGCAACCGCCTCTCGGCCCAGTCGGAGGAAACACCGAAGACCAGCCGGTCGGGGCGCAGCGTGTCGTCCACGGCATATCCCTCGCGCAGGAACTCGGGGTTCCAGGCGACTTCGACATCAGTGCCGGCGGGAGCCACCCGCTGAACCAGCTCGGTGAGTCGCGCAGCCGTTCCGACCGGCACGGTCGACTTGCCGACGACGAGGGCGCGCCGGCGAAGGTGCATCGCCAGCTCGGTGACCGCACCGTCCACGTGACGCAGGTCGGCAGCCTCCGAATCCGGCTGCTGGGGCGTGCCGACACAGATGAAGTGGACGTCGCCGAACTCCGCGGCGTCGGAGAAGCTCGTGGTGAACCGCAGGCGGCCGGAGTCGAGTCCCTTCGTCAGGAGTTCAGGCAGTCCCGGCTCGAAGAACGGCACCTTGCCCGAGTTGAGGGTTGCGACCTTCGCCGCATCCGCATCCACGCCGAGGACGTGAAAACCCAGGGCGGCCATGCAGATGGCATGACTGGCCCCTAGGTAACCGGTGCCTATGACGGTGAGGCGGGGCGCCGGCGTGTCACTGTCAGCCGCTCCCGCGGTCACGGCGGGATCCGGTGCAGCGATGACTGCCATGCTCAAACTCCATTGCTTCGCCGATGACTACGAGGGAACGAACGGCGTCACGCCACGCCACGCCACACCACGCCCGAGCTGGGCGGGGTCGGCCACTTCGACGAAAGGCCAGTCCCCGGGCGCCCTGGAAGCACTGCGCTTCCAAGCGCACGCAACGCAGAACGGGCCGGATTCAGCCGCTTCGCACCGGTATCAGGTAGATCCCCCCACCTGGCGGTACCTCGTCCCCCGAATGTTGAAAGTAGTAGAAAGATAAGCCACCTGGAGCGGGTGTGAAGAACCTGCGAAGGTGCGTGACTTTATTGTGACCGTGTGGAGTCGGCTCTGCGCAGCCGGCGCAGGGACACCGCGACCTCGGATCCGGCCCTCGTTCGCCCTTGCGGCGCCCCCGAGTTGTCCCCGCCGCTACCCCCGCCTCTCGACCGGGCCGGGCATGCGGCAGGGCCCGGCCGTCATGACGGCCGGGCCCTGGGGGGATGGTTGGGTGCGCGGGTCAGGTCACCATCGGTACCAGCGGCCGCGGCCGCCACCGGAGTTGGTGGAGCGCATGACGAAGCCGAGAAGCCACAGCACCAGGACGGCGACCGCGACCCACCAAAGGATCTTGACGGCGAAGCCGGCACCGAAAAGTATCAGGGCCAGAAGAAGAACGAGCAGCAGGGGAACCATAGTTATTACCTCCTGAGTCGCCGTATGCCCCGCACTTACTCCTTCACTCCCTGACTCTGCCTTGTTTGTGCAGGGGAATCCGGGGCACGAGTGGGCCACCGCGAAAGCGGCACCCGTCGTGAAGAGACGCATTCCATGGACGCCGACGAAAAGGCGAAAGAAGCATTCGCGTACCGGCGCCCCGTCTCCAGCACGGAAAGGGCCTTCCCATCGATGGCGGGAAGGCCCTTTCCACGGCAGCCGGCTTCTACGGCGGCCGGTGTGGGGTTCAGTTCTGGGTGAGCATGCCTTCGCGCAGGCGGGCCAGGGTGCGGGACAGCAGCCGGGAGACGTGCATCTGGGAGACGCCGAGGCGTTCGCCGATCTGGGCCTGGGTGAGTTCCTCGACGAACCGCATGTGGATGATCTGCCGGTCCCGCTCACCGAGTTCGGCGATCAGCGGGGCCAGGGCGTGGAAGTCCTCGACCAGTTCCAGCGCCTGGTCCTCGACGCCGATGAAGTCCTGCAGCGCCGCCTCGCCGTCCTCCTGGCCGTTGAGCGTGGCGTCCAGGGAGGAGGAGTTGTAGCCGTTGGCGGCCAGCCGGGCCTCCCGGACCTCTTCCTCCGGCAGGCACATCAGCTCCGACAGCTCCTTCACCGTCGGCACACGGCCCAGACGGCTGCGCAGCTCCTCGGTGGCCCGGGCCAGCTGCACGCGCGCCTCCTGCAACCGCCGCGGAACATGCACCGCCCACGTGGTGTCACGGAAGAACCGCTTGATCTCACCCACGATGTAAGGGATCGCGAACGA
>NZ_JBEOTD010000020.1:0-141878 GCF_040426375.1 Streptomyces sp. NPDC096012 | reverse complement strand
CCCCCCCCGCCGCCCCGCCCCCCCCGCGCCGGCCCGGGCCCGCCGCGAGGGTGGGAGCCCCTCGACGGCGGCCGCCGGGAGGGCCTTCTGCCGCCGGGGCGTTACGCCCGGGGCGCCGGGTACGTCTCGTACGACAGCCCGTGGCCGATCGGGTACAGCACCTGCGCCGGATCGTCCGCCCGCTGCACCGGCACCGGCAGCCTGCCGCGCGGTGCCACCCGGCCGGCGATCACCCGTGCGGCGGCCCGCAGTTCGACGTCGGTCCAGCAGTAGGTCGCCAGGCAGGCCTTCACGGTGGGCAGTTGGGCAACGTCGTACGGATTGCGCACGGCCACCGCCACCACCGCCCGGCCCGTCGCCTGCAGCCGCTCCACCAGGGTCCGCTGCGCACTGCGCGCCGTCACGTTGTACGTGGCCACCACCACCGCGTCCGCGTCCTGGGCGGCGGCGACCGCCTCGGAGACGACCGCGGCCGACGGCGCCATGCCGGTCGTCAGGGCCGTGGCGGTGAAGCCCAGCTCGGTGAGGGCCGCGGCCAGCACGTCGGCGGGCGGTCCGGTGGTGCCCGACGGGGAGGCCGGGTCGGCGCCGACGACCAGGATCCTGCGCTCGGCGCGGTGGTCGAGCGGGAGCAGATCGTCCTCGTTGACCAGCAGGGTCGTGGTCCGCTCGGCCATCCGGTCGGCGGCGGCCAGATGGGCCCGCGTCCCCACCGTGCGGTCCACGCCGGCCTGTTCGGCGCGGGTGTGCTCGAACAGCCCCAGCCGGGCCTTGAGTCGCAGGATCCGCAGGATCGATTCGTCCAGCCGGGCCTCGGTCAGCTCGCCCTCCTGGACGGCCCTGAGCACCGCGTGCCAGGCCACGTCGACGGACGGTGGGTTGAGCAACTGGTCGACGCCGGCCTTGAGCGCGAGCACCGGGACCCGGTCGTCGCCGTACTTGGTGCGCACCCCCTGCATGCCCAGCGAGTCGGTGATCACGACGCCGTCGTAACCGAGTTCGCCGCGCAGGATGCCGGTGACGATCGGATGCGACAGGGTGGCCGGGTCGCCGGAGTCGTCCAGGGCCGGGAACTCGATGTGCGCGGTCATGATGGAGTCGACGCCCGCCCGGATCGCGGCCCGGAACGGCACCGCGTCCAGCTCCGACCACAGCTCCCGGCTGTGCGTGATGACCGGGAAGCCGTAGTGGCTGTCGACGGCGGTGTCCCCGTGGCCGGGGAAGTGCTTGGCGGTCGCCGCGACCCGGGACGCCTGGTACCCCTCCACCTCGGCGGCCACCAGCCGGGCGACCGCCTCCGGATCGGCGCCGAAGGACCGGACGCCGATGACGGGGTTGGCCGGGTTGACGTTCACGTCGGCGTCGGGGGAGTAGTCCTGGTTGACGCCCATCGCGCGCAGTTCGGCGCCGGAGATCCGGCCCAGGGTGCGGGCGTCGGCGGTGGAGCCGCCGGCGCCGATCGCCATGGCGCCGGGGAAGAGGGTCGCGGGCCTGCCGATCCGGCAGACGGCGCCGTGCTCCTGGTCGGTGGCGATGAGCATCGGCAGTCCGCGCGGTTGGCTCAGGGAAGCCCGCTGGATGCCGTCGGACAGGTCGGCGATCTGCTGCGGATCACGGGTGTTGTGGGCCCAGGAGAAGTAGATGATGCCGCCGACCCGGTACTTCTCGATCAGTTCGGCGGCGGTGCGGACGCCGATCTCCGTCAGGTTGGCGTCGACGTCCGCCTGGTCGGGGGCGGTGGCGGAGTGGCCGTAGACCCGCATCACGAAGAGCTGGCCGACCTTCTCCTCCAGCGTCATCCTGGAGATCAGGGCCCGCAGGCGGTGCTCGCCGGGGACGGCGGCGCGGGCGGTCGTCGATACGGTCAGCGCGGCGGTGAGACCCGCGGTCGCGGCGAGGACGGCGCGTCTGGACGGCCGTGCGGTGCTTCCCGTGCTTCCCGTGCTGGTGTCGTGCACGTGCGCTCCTTCCAGAGGAGAACCGCTGAAGGAAACTTCCAAGGAGTCACGAATATCCGGGAAGTTTCTTTCCGTCAAGGGAATGCACAGTACCCGCGGTCGGGACCGCCACCGGCGCACGAACGGCGGGCGCGCCGGTGGCGGCGGGCGCGCTCCAGGCCGGTTCCGCGCGCAGACAGCGGCCGGACCGACCCGGGCGCCGGTCACGGTCCCCGGCCCGCCGTGCCCGACCGGCGCGTCGACGGCACCGCCCCGCTCACGGCGCGTACGCCGGACGGCACCTGACCGGCGCCACCCACGCCGCGTGGGACCCTACGCCGCGTCAGGTGCCTGCACGACGCCGGCAACTTTGGCCGCGTCAGGTGCCTGAGCCGCGTGCTGTCCGTGCCGCGTCAGATGCCTGAGCCGCGTGCTGTCGGTGCCGCGGGAGGTGCCTGAGCCGCGTGCTGTCGGTGCCGCGGGAGGTGCCTAAGCCGCGTCGCCCAGCAGCCGCAGCAGGTGGTCGCGGCCCGCGTCGAGCAGTTCCGGGAGCGGGGCGGCCTTCTCGTGCCAGCGCTTCTCGTACTCCCAGCACAGCCAGCCGTCCCAGCCGCTCCGGGAGAGGACGTCCACGCACTCGGTGAGTGGCAGCACGCCCGCGCCCAGCGGCACGGGGGTGGTGTCCTCGGCCGACGCGACGTCCTTGACCTGTACGTATCCCAGATGCGGGGCGAGGGCCGCGTAGGTGTCCGAGGGCTGTTCGCCGCCCAGCCAGGTGTGCAGCACGTCCCACAGGGCGCCCACCTGGCGGTGGCCGACCGGGCCGAGGATCCGGATCGCGTCGGCGCCGGTGGGGTGCGAGTCGTGGGTCTCCAGCAGGATGCGGACGCCGAGCGCGGCCGCGTCCTCGGCGGCGGTGCCGAGACGGCGGGCGGCGACGGCGTCGGCCTCCTCGCGGGGCCGGCCGGGATCGGCGCCCGGGAGGACGCGGACGAAGGGCGCGCCCAGGTCGTGGGCCAGCTGAAGGAGCCCGCGGATCTCCTCCAGTACCGGACCGTCGTCACCGGGGGCGGCCACCCGGGTGTAACCGGCGACGCCCAGCGGCTCGATCCCGGCGCCCTGGAACAGGGCCGCGGTCTCGGCGCGGCCGGCGGGGGAGAGGCCGGGGTGCACCGGCTCCTCCGGGTGGGCGCGCAGCTCGACACCGTGGTAGCCGTGTGCGGTCGCGAGGGCCAGGACCTCCGGGAGGGGCAGGCCGGGGACACCGAGGGTGGAGAACGCCAGCTTCATGGGCACGGAACGTACCCCTCACTCACCGGGTCCATGCAATTCCAGCCGCCAGTCCTGGCCGACCAGGTCGCGGCCGAAGGAGCGGTGCGGCTTCTCCGCGACGAGGGCGAAGCCGTGCCGCTGGTAGAGGCGGCGGGCGCTGCCCAGCACGTCGTTGGTCCACAGCACCAGGTCGCGGTAGCCGACCTCGCGCGCGAAGTCGATGACGGCCCGTACCAGCCGGTCGCCGACGCCCTGCCCGCGCGCCTCGGGCTCGACCAGCAGCAGCCGCAGCCGCGCGGTGCCCGGCGCGTCGTCCCGTACGCACATCACGCAGCCCAGCGGGCGCCCCTCTCCGCCCCCGGCCGCGTCCGGGCGGGACTCCTCCCGCCCGGCGATCCACACCCGCTCCAGATGCGGGTCGTGGTCCTGCGCGAAGTCGGCGACGATCCGGGCGACCAGGCCCTCGTAATCGGCGTTCCAGCCGTACTCCGCCGCGTACAGGGCGGCGTTGCGCTGCACGATCCAGCCGAGGTCGCCGGGCCGGGGCGCCCGCAGGACGACCCGTCCGGGCTCCGGTGCGGTGCCGTCGCCCAGAATCCCCCGGATGGCCCGCATGGCATCGGCCAACCGGGGCCGGTCCTCGGCGGCCACCGTCTCCAGCAGTGCGCCGACCTTCTCCCGGGCCCGCTCCTCGAGCAGCCGCGCGGCCTCGTGCCCGCGCGGGGTGAGCCGTACCCGCCGCCGGCGCGGATCGGTGTCCGAGGGGCCGCGCTCGATCAGGCCGCCCTCCTCGAACCCGTTCAGGATCCGGCTCAGGTACCCGGCGTCCAGATCCAGCCCGGTACGCAGGTCGGCCGCGTCCAGGTGCGGGGCCCGCGCGAGTTCGTAGAGCACGCGGGACTCGGTGAGGGTGTAGGGCGCGTAGAGGTGGCGGCCGTAGTCGAGTGCGCCGATGACGCCCGTGTAGAAGCGGTTGAACGAGCGGATGTCCTCGATGGTCATGGGCACCACCCGGATAGTTGACTCGGTCAGAGATAGTTCCCGAGCCTACGCCTCGGCCCGCCTCCCGTGAAGACGCCGCGACGCCGGTGACGGCCCGGCGGCCCGCCGGCGACATTCGGCCGGTAAATGTCATGACTTTGCCAAGTGGGCGGCGCACGTTGTCGGCATGTTCATCGCCGGCCACTGCTGCCGCTCGCCTCCCGGGGCGAAGAGTGGCTCGCGGTCCAGTCCACGTGATCGCTCAAGAAGGGGCATCCATGGCCGAGTTGACTCGACGCAGACTTCTGGGTTCGGCCGCCGGCGCGCTGGGTGGTGCGGCGGCGTTCTCCCTCCTCCCGCCGAGCGTCCAGACGGCGGTCGCCGCCGGACCGCCGCGGAACGGCTCGCTGCGCGACATCGAACACGTCGTCCTGCTGATGCAGGAGAACCGGTCCTTCGACCACTACTTCGGCACCCTCTCCGGGGTGCGCGGCTTCGCCGACCCGCACGCGTTGGAGCTCGACGACGGGCGCAGCGTCTTCTACCAGCCCGACGTCCAGAACCCCAAGGGCTACCTGCTGCCCTTCCACCTCGACACCCACACGTCCAGCGCCCAGGCGATCCCCTCCACCAGCCACGCCTGGTCCGTGCAGCACGAGGCGTGGAACGGCGGCAGAATGGACCGGTGGCTGCCGGCCCACCGCAAGGCCGACGGCGTCAACGGCCCCTACGTCATGGGCTACTACACGCGCGAGGACATCCCCTTCCAGTTCGCCCTCGCCGAGGCCTTCACCGTCTGCGACAACTACTTCTGCTCGGTGTTCGGCCCCACCTGGCCCAACCGGCTGATGTGGATGACCGGTTCGATCGACCCGGGCGGCGCCCTGGGCGGCCCGGTGACCACCAACAAGGCGCCGAAGCCGTACCGCTGGACGACCTACGCCGAGCGCCTTCAGTCGGCCGGGATCAGCTGGAAGGTCTACCAGCAGGACGACGACTACGGCTGCAACATGCTGGAGCAGTTCGCCCCCTTCAGGGACGCCCAGCCGGGCTCCGACCTCTACGAGCGCGGCGTGCGCCCGCAGCCCGAGGGGACCTTCGAGGACGACGCCCGCAACGACCGGCTGCCGGCGGTGAGCTGGATCATGCCGACCAGCTACCAGTCCGAGCACCCGGACTACCTGCCCGCCGCGGGCGCCGACTTCGTGGCGTCGAAGATCGAGGCGATCGCGTCCAACCCGAGGGTCTGGCGCAAGACGGCCTTCATCCTGAACTACGACGAGAACGACGGCCTCTTCGACCACGTGCCACCGCCCGTGCCGCCCGAGGGGACGAAGGGCGAGTTCATCGGCGGCCTCCCGATCGGCGGCGGCTTCCGGGTGCCCGCGATCGTCATCTCGCCCTGGACCGTGGGCGGCTGGGTCGCCACGGAGGCCTTCGACCACACCTCGGCGCTGCAGTTCCTGGAGTGCTTCACCGGCGTCGAGGAGCCGAACGTCAGCGACTGGCGCCGGGCCACCTTCGGCGACCTCACCAGCGCCTTCCGCTTCTCCCACGGCCGCCCGCGCCCGCCCCGCCTGCCGGACGACACCGCGGAGCAGCTGGAGAAGGCGAAGGAGGAGGTGGCCACCCTGCCGAAACCGACCCTGCCGGGCGCGGACCAGCGCTTTCCCCACCAGGAACACGGCCACCGACCGCACTTGTAGGCCGGCGTCGGGGGCGGGGGGGACGGTCTCGGCAGGAGCCGTCGCCCCCCTGCCCTCACCCCCGCTCGCACCCTCCGGCAGCCAGGATTCCGCCGGGCCGGACCCCGCGGCTCGGGAGGATGCGGCACCGGCCGTGGGGTGAGAAGCCATGCGCCGAGCAGCCCCGCCCAGCCGGGCCCACCCCCGCCAGGCCGCCCCCGCCTGCCCGGTTCGGCGGCTCAGGTCCGCGGAACCCCGGTGGACCCCCGGACCATCAGCTCGCCCCGTGCCGAGGCGATTCCGCCGGGCGGGGGCTCCTCGCGGCCCATCGCGATGCGTCCGGCGCGCGCTCCCGCCTCCGACAGCGGCAGGCGCACGGTCGTCAGCGACGGCACGGCGTCGATGCTGAACGGCAGGTCGTCGAAGCCGGCCACCGACACGTCCTCCGGAACGCGCAGCCCCGACTCGCGCAGGGCGGCGCAGGCGCCGAGGGCGACGGAGTCGTTCGCGGCCACGATCGCCGTCAGCGAGGGATCCCGGCGCAGCAGTTCCAGCGTGGCCTCGTGGCCGGACCGGCGGTCGTAGCGGCCGTACACCGTCCGGCGCGGGTCCTCCCCGATGCCGGCGGCCTCCAGCGCGGCGCGATGACCCTCCAGGCGGTGCCGTGTCGTCGTACGCTCCCTGGGGCCCGCGATGTAGCCGAGCCGCCGGTGGCCGAGGCCGACGAGGTGATCCGTCAGCGCACGGGCACCGCCCCGGTTGTCGAAGGTCAGCGCGACGGCCCGGGTGTCCGGCACCGGCGGGCGCCCGCACAGCACCACCCGCGTACCGGCCTCAGCCAGCTTCCGCAGCTTCGCCGCGACCGCCGCCGCGTGCGGCGCGGACTCGACGGCTCCGCCGGTCAGCACCACGGCCGCCGCCCGTTGCCGCTGGAGCAGGGTCAGATACGTCAGCTCGCGCTCCGGCGATCCGCCGGTGTTGCAGACGACCGCCAGGCGTTCCCCGCCCGCACGCCCGCCCGGCCCCCCGATCTCGGCCTGGATGGCGCTCGCCATGATCCCGAAGAACGGGTCGGCGATGTCGTTCACGAGGATGCCGACCAGATCGGAGGTGGCCGCGGCGAGCGAGCTGGCGGGGCCGTTGAGGACGTAGTCCAGCTCGTCCACCGCCCGCAGCACCCGCTCGCGGGTGGACGCGGCCACCGGATAGTTGCCGTTCAGCACGCGCGACACCGTCGCGGGGGAGACCTGGGCGCGGGCCGCCACGTCCGCCAGGGTCACCGTCATCTCGTCGTCCTTCGGTCGTGCAGCACTCGGTACGCCCTCGTAGACAGCCGGGCCCCGGTCCTGGTTCCGGGCATGTGCCGAGCAGACCTTAGTTCCATGGAGTGAAGTTGTTCGCCCCCTCGAACAACTCGAACGGGCAACGGTCTTGCGGGACCGCCCCCCAGAAGCTAGCTTCACCCTCCCGGAAAGCGCTTGCTGCTCGATGGGTCCCGCGGTCGGACGGGGCGCCCGGCGCCCGCGAAGGGACTGACGTGACGCGCAAGACCGTACGCATCGCCATGAACGGCGTGACCGGGCGCATGGGCTACCGCCAGCACCTCGTCCGGTCGATCCTCGCCCTGCGCGAACAGGGCGGCCTCGACCTCGGCGACGGCACCGTGCTGTGGCCCGAGCCGATCCTGCTCGGCCGCCGCGAGCGCGCCCTGCGGGAGATCGCCGAACGGCACGGCCTGGAACACCTCGCGACCGACCTCGACACCGTCCTCGCCGACCCGACCGTCGACATCTACTTCGACGCCCAGGTCACCTCCGCCCGCGAGGAGTCGATCCGGAAGGCCGTCGCGGCCGGCAAGCACATCTACACCGAGAAGCCCACCGCGACGGGCTCCGAAGCCGCCCTCGCGCTCGCCCGCCTCGCCCACGACAAGGGCGTCAAGCACGGCGTCGTCCAGGACAAGATCTTCCTGCCGGGCCTGCTGAAGCTGAAACGGCTCATCGACGGCGGCTTCTTCGGCCGCGTCCTCTCCGTCCGCGGCGAGTTCGGCTACTGGGTCTTCGAGGGCGACTGGCAGTCCGCCCAGCGCCCCTCCTGGAACTACCGTGCCGAGGACGGCGGCGGCATCGTCGTCGACATGTTCCCGCACTGGGAGTACGTCCTGCACGAGCTGTTCGGCCGGGTGAGATCCGTCCAGACCCTGGCCACCACCCACATCCCGCAGCGCTGGGACGAACAGGGCAAGCCCTACGACGCCACCGCCGACGACGCCGCCTACGGCATCTTCGAACTCGACGGCGGTGCCGTCGCCCAGATCAACTCCTCCTGGGCGGTCCGCGTCGACCGGGACGAACTCGTCGAGTTCCAGGTCGACGGCACCGAGGGCTCGGCCGTGGCCGGTCTCGGGAAGTGCCGCGCGCAGCACCGCTGCGCCACCCCCAAGCCCGTCTGGGACCCGGACGTGCCCGCCACCGAGCCCTTCCGCGACCAGTGGCAGGAGGTGCCGGACAACACCGTCTTCGGCAACGGCTTCAAGGCCCAGTGGGAGCTGTTCCTGAAGCACGTCCACACCGACGCCCCCTACCACTGGGACCTGCTCGCCGGCGCCCGCGGTGTGCAACTCGCCGAACTGGCCCTGCGCTCCTCGGCCGAGGGCCGCCGCATCGACGTACCGGAGATCTCGCTTTGACCATCCGGCTGCCCGCGGCGGACGGCACCACGCGGACCTACGAGCCGCGCGCCGAACCCTTCTCCACGTCCTCCGGCACGCCCGTCTCCCCGGCCTCCGGCACGCCCTTCACCTCCCGTACGGTCTTCGCCGCGGCCCACGTCGTCGCGGACCCGTACGCCGACGTGTCGCCCGGGGGCCCCGCCGCCGTCGACTGGGACGCCACCCTCGCCTTCCGCCGTCACCTGTGGTCCCACGGCCTCGGTGTCGCCGAGGCGATGGACACCGCCCAGCGCGGTATGGGCCTCGACTGGGCGGGCGCGGCCGAACTGATCCGCCGGTCGGCGGCGGAGGCGAGGGCGGTCGGCGGCCGCATCGTCTGCGGGGCCGGCACCGACCAGCTCACCGGTGGAACCCTGCCGGAGATCCGCGCCGCCTACGAGGAACAGCTCGCCGTGGTCGAGGAGTCGGGCGCCCGGCCGGTCCTGATGGCGTCCCGCGCTCTGGCGTCGGCCGCCCGCGGGCCCGAGGACTACCTGGAGCTGTACGGCCATCTCCTGCGCCAGTCCGCCGAGCCGGTGATCCTGCACTGGCTGGGGCCGATGTTCGACCCGGCGCTGGACGGCTACTGGGGCCTCGCCGACCTGGACGCGGCCACCGGGGTGTTCCTGGACGTCATCGCCGCGCACCCGGACAAGGTGGACGGCGTGAAGATCTCCCTGCTGGACGCGGGCCGCGAGACAGACCTGC
Organism: Streptomyces sp. NPDC096012; assembly: GCF_040426375.1. Lineage (NCBI taxonomy): Bacteria > Bacillati > Actinomycetota > Actinomycetes > Kitasatosporales > Streptomycetaceae > Streptomyces > Streptomyces sp. NPDC096012. The sequence goes on along the minus strand of NZ_JBEOTD010000020.1, from coordinate 132,585 downwards.
GCCGGCGCCTCCCGCCCGGCGTCCGCTGCTACACCGGCGACGACTTCCACTACCCCGAGCTGATCGCGGGCGACGCCGGGGGCTTCAGCCACGCCCTGCTCGGCGTCTTCGACCCGCTGGGCCCGCTGGCGGCACAGGCGGTCCGGGTGCTCGACACCGGAGACGTCCGGGGTTTCCGGGCCCTGCTGGACCCGACGGTCGGCCTCTCCCGCCACCTCTTCCAGCCCCCCACCCGCTTCTACAAGACGGGCGTCGTCCTCCTCGCCTGGCTCGCGGGCCACCAGTCGCACTTCACGATGGTCGGCGGGTGGCAGTCGGCCCGCTCGCTCCCGCACCTCGCCCGGGCCTACGAACTCGCCGACGGACTCGGCCTGTTCCCCGACCCGGCGCTCGCCGAGGAACGGATGACCCACCTGCTCGCCCTGTACGGGGTGACCCGGTGAGCAGTCCCGAGTTGGCGCGCTTCTCCATCAACCAGATGACGGTGAAGCAGCTCGGCATGCCCGAACTGGTCGACGCCTGCCTGGAGCTGGGTGTCCCCGGCGTCGGGCTGTGGCGCGAGCCCGTCCGGTCGTACGGTCTGGAGGAGACCGCGAGGCTGGTCCGTGACGCGGGCCTCGCGGTGACGACCCTGTGCAGGGGCGGCTTCCTCACGGCGATCGACCCGGCCGAGCGCGCCCGTGCCCTGGACGACAACCGCCGGGCCGTCGACGAGGCGGCCACGCTCGGCACGGACACCCTCGTCCTGGTGTCGGGCGGGCTCCCGGCCGGGTCCAAGGACCTGCACGGCGCGCGGGAGAGGATCGCCGACGCGCTGGGCGAGTTGGGGCCCTACGCCGAGGAGCGGGGCGTACGGCTGGCCGTCGAGCCGTTGCATCCCATGTTCGCGTCCGACCGCTGTGTGGTCTCGACGCTCGCCCAGGCCCTCGACCTGGCCGAGCGTTTCCCCGCCCGGCAGGTCGGCGTCACGGTGGACACATACCACATCTGGTGGGACGACCGGGCGCCCGGGCAGATCGCCCGGGCGGGCGCGGGCGGCCGTATCCACACCTTCCAGCTCGCCGACTGGACCACCCCGCTGCCGGAGGGCGTGCTGAACGGCCGCGGGCAGATCGGGGAGGGCTCGATCGACATGCGGGAGTGGCTCTCGCACGTCGAGGCCGCCGGATACACCGGTCCCGTCGAGGTGGAACTGTTCAACGACGCGCTGTGGGCCCGCGACGGGCGCGAGGTGCTGGCGGAGACGGCGGCGCGGTTCGTGGCGCACACGGCGGCCTGACGGGTCCGCGGCCCGGCTGCTTGCCGCACGGAGGGGCAGGCCACGGCCCTAAGATCGGGTGCCACACCCGAGCGAACGGACGCCAACGCCCATGTACGTCAGCCGGATCATCGTGGAGGGCATCAAGTCCTTCCACGGCCCCCGCGCGGTCGACCTCACCCTGACCCGCCCCGACGGCAGTCACGCCGGGTGGACGGTGCTCGCCGGGCGCAACGGCTCGGGCAAGACGACGCTGCTGCGGGCCATGGCGCTGGCGCTCAGTGGGCCGGGGGTGGCTCGCAGTCTGGTGCCGCAGTTCGAGAACTGGGTGACGGAGGAGCGTACGGCGGGTGAGGTCGAGGTCGAGATCAGCCGGGACCCGCGGCACGACCGGTTCTCGCAGGGCCGCCCGCCCGCCGGCGCCTTCTGGGCCGGGCTTCGCTGGAAGACGCCCCGCGACGGCATGGCAGGCAGGGTTCCGGTCCGCCGGGGTGTGCTGCCCGGGCTCGACGAGATCAGGTACACCAAGGCGCAGACGAGCATCGCCCGTCGTGGTCCGTGGGCGGACAACCCCGCGGGCTGGTTCTCCGCGGCCTACGGGCCGTTCCGGCGGATGGCCGGCGGCTCGGGCGACGTGCAGCGGCTGATGCTGGCGTCCGGGCCCGTGGCCAGGCACACGAGTCTCTTCCACGAGGACGCCTCACTTGCCGAAGGCGTCACCTGGCTGATCGAGCAGCATTTGCGCGCCCTGGAAGGCAGAGGGGGCGCCCGGGGACTGAAGGCGTTCGCACTGGCGCTGCTCAGGGACGGACTGCTGCCCGACGAGTACCGGATCGACGACGTCGACTCCGAGGGCTTGTGGGTGGAGCGGCACGACAGCCGCTTCCCGCTGCGGGAGATGAGCGACGGGTTCCGTACGGTGGTGGCGCTTGTCGTCGACATCCTCAAGCAACTGCACGACGTGTTCGGCGACGGCCTGTGGGAGTCCGACCTCTGGGAGGCCAGGAGCCGGTCGGTCGCGCTGACGACACCCGGTGTCGTCATCATCGACGAGATCGACGCCCATCTGCACGTCTCCTGGCAGCGCCGTATCGGCCCGTGGCTGACCTCCCATTTCCCGCGCATCCAGTTCATCGTCACCACGCACAGCCCCTACATCTGCCAGGCCGCGGATCCCGGCGGTCTGATCAGACTGCCCGGCGTGGACGAGGCACGTCCCCCCGAGGTCGTCGACCAGGACCTGTACGACCGGGTGGTGTACGGCAGTGGCGACGACGCGGTCCTCTCGGACCTGTTCGGCCTGGACACCCCGTACTCGGAGCGCGCCGAACGGGCCAGGGCCGAGTTCGTGGACCTGGAGGCACAGATCTACGACGGGGCCACGTCCGGCGAGTCGCTCGCGCGCTACAAGGAACTGAAGGAACGGCTCGCGAGTTCGCCGTCGGCGCGCGTGGACGAGGTGTCGGCCCACCTCCACCGACTGGCGGAGGAGATCGCCGAGGGCACGAAGGACGCGGAGGAATGATCCGCCTACGGCGTGCCCTCCTGCCGGCGGTCACGGCGGAACGACTGAGGGACTACACCGCCGAGATCCGGCAGCAGGCCACGGAGAAGGAACGCAAGGACACGGCCAGGGAACTCTGGGCGAATCGCCGGCAGGTCCGCCCCGCACTCCTCGCGGGGCTCGCGGAGATGGCTCCCGGCCGCGAGCGCTGCATGTACTGCGGTGACAGCCAGGGCACCGACATCGACCACTTCGAGCCGAAGAGCCTCGCTCCGCTGCGTACCTTCGACTGGCTGAACCATCTGCTCGCCTGCTCGTTCTGCAACAGCAACCAGAAGCGGAACCTCTTCCCCACCGCACCCGACGGCAGCCCTCTGCTCGTCGACCCGACAGCCGAGGATCCGCTGGACCACCTGAGGCTGGTGCTCCCGCTCGGAACGTACCAGGGCCTGACCGACCGGGGACGGTCCTGTATCGAGGTGTTCGGCCTCAACGCGAGAGCGGTCCTGGTGGAGGGACGCAGGGACGCCTACGCGACGGCCAGGCACTCCATCGAGCTGTGGCGCATAGCCATGGACAGGAGGCAGCGTGACAAGGCGAGGGAGATCGTCCGGGTCACCTGGAACCGTCCCCTCATCGATGTACTGGTCGCCATGTTCCACCAGTCCGGCCATCCGGCGGCCGATGCCTTGTTCGCGGGGGAGGAGGAGGTCCTCGACCTCCTCCTCGACGCCGAACTGCGGTCCGCGTTCCTGCACTTCCGGGGCCTCAGCTACTGAAGCCCTCGCCGCGCACCGGTTCCACGCACGCGGTCCACCCGTCCGCCGCGAAGACGAGCGCCGGACCACCGGCGACCTTGCCGTCGCGGACGGGTCCAGGACGGCGGCGGCCTCCAGGGCGTGCGCGTCGGCCGGTTCCGCCAGGCCCCGTCGACGGACCGGACCCCCTCGAAGCTTTCCGGCCCCGGCCCGCGGACCTCGGAAGAACAGCGGCGGTCCTCAGAAGAACACCCCGCACCGCAGCAGCACGTTCGCGTACGGCCGCGCCTCGCCGGTGCGGACCACCAGGCGGGCGCCGGCCGTCAGCCGCTTCAGGTGTTCGTGCGGGACCAGGGCCAGCCCGGGGAACCGGGACTCCAGCAGCGTGCGGTGGGGGCCGCTCAGTTCCTCGGCGGCGGTCGCGCCCTCCACCACCAGCTCGTCCAGCAGGCCGTCCAGGACCTCGGCGAACGACGGCACCCCGGCCCGGAACGCCAGGTCCACCACCCGCGGGCCGTCCGGGATCGGCATCCCCACGTCGCAGACCAGCACCCCGTCACCGTGCCCCAGCGCGGCGAGGGCGCCGGACAACCGGCGGTTGAGGATCCCCGCCTTCTTCACAGCGCTCCGACCTCCTCGGCCGTCGGGTACGACTCCTGCGCACCCCGCCGGGTCACCGCGACCGCGCCCACCCGCGCCGCGTAGGCCGCCGCCTCGGCCGGGCCGGCACCCGAGCCCAGCTGCCAGGCCAGGGCGGCCGTGAAGGCGTCACCCGCACCGGTGGTGTCCACCGCGTCCACCGCCACCGACGGCACCCGGGTCACCCCCGAGCCGTCGCACACCAGCGCACCCTCCGCGCCCAGCGTCACCACCACCGAACGCGGGCCCTCGGCCAGCAGCAGCCGCGCCCAGTCCTCGGGGTCGGCGCTCACGCAGGCGTCACCGAGGAGCACCCGCGCCTCGTGCTCGTTGACGATCAGCGGGTCGCAGGCGGCCAGCACCTCGGACGGCAGCGGCCGCGGCGGCGACGGGTTCAGCACGAAACGGCCGCCGGGCCCAAGACCGCGCACCACCTCCACGACCGTCTCCAGCGGGATCTCCAGCTGCGCCGACACCACCCGCGAGGCGAGCAGCAGCTTCCCCGCGTCCCGCACGTCGGCCGCCACCAGACGGGAGTTGGCGCCCGGCGACACCACGATGCTGTTGTCGCCGGAGGGGTCGACGGTGATCAGGGCGACGCCCGTCGGCGCCCCGCCCACCAGCACGCCGGCCGTGTCCACCCCGGCCGCGCGCAGGGAGTCCAGCAGCAGCCGGCCGTGACCGTCGTCGCCGACCCGCGCGAGCAGGGCCGTACGCGCCCCGAGCCGGGCGGCGGCGACCGCCTGGTTGGCGCCCTTGCCGCCCGGGTGCACGGCCAGGTCCCCGCCGAGCACCGTCTCCCCGGCGGCCGGCCGCCGCTCGACGTCGATCACCAGGTCGGCGTTGGCCGAGCCCACGACCAAGAGGTCGTAGTCGTACATCAGTTGACTCCCCTGAAGAGATGAACCCGGGCGGACGGCCGTCACCATGGTGGACGACCGCCCGCCCGGACCGCCCGTCGTCAGCCGGTGAATCCGGCCACGTTCTGCTTCGTGACCACCTTCACCGGCACCTTCACCATCGGCTCCACCTTCTTGCCCTGGACCGCCTTCAGCGCGTTGTCCACGGCGATCCGCCCGAGCTGGGTCGGCTGCTGGGCGACCGACGCGTACAGCGTCCCGTCCTTGACCGCCTTCAGCCCGTCCGGGGTGCCGTCGAAGCCGACCACCTGGACCGACCTGCCGGCCTTGGCACCGAGCGCCTTGATGGCGCCGAGGGCCATCTCGTCGTTGGCGGCGACGACGCCCTGCACGTCGGGGTGGGCCTGGAGCAGGTTCGACATCACGTCGAGGCCCTTGGTGCGGTCGAAGTCGGCGGGCTGCTGGGCCACCACCTGGATGCCGGGGAAGGCCTTCAGACCCTTGGCGAAGCCGGCCGCCCGCTCCCGGGCCGCGGACGTGCCCGCCTGTCCCTGCAGGATCACGATCTTGCCCCTGCCGCCCAGCTTCCCGGCCATCGTCCTCGCCGCCAGCTCACCGCCGGCCACGTTGTCGGAGGCCACCAGGGTGTCCACGGGCGCCTTGTTGACGCCCCGGTCGACCGCGACGACCGGGATGTGCGCCTTGCCTGCGGCCGCGACCGAGTTGCCCGCCGCGTCCGAGTCCACCGGGTTGACGATGATCGCGCCCTGGTTGGACGTGGTGAAGTTCTGCAGCTGGTTGGCCTGCTGGGAGGCGTCGTTCTGGGCGTCGGTGACGGTCAGGTCCACGCCCCGCTTCCTCGCCTCGGCCTGGGCGCCCGCCCGGATCTGCACGAAGAACGGGTTGTTCAGGGTGGACAGCGACAGGCCCATCTTCGGCGTCGCCGAGGCCGAGGAGCCGTGCAGGAGGGAGGTCGCCCCGACGATCGCCACCGTCACGACGGCCGCCAGCGCGTACGTCACCGCCTGCCTGCCCCGGTTCCCGCCACCGCCCGCACCCGCGGCCGCCGGGGTCGCCCCGGCCTTGCGGCGCACGGTGTCCAGCAGCACCGCCAGCGCGATGACGACACCGATCACGACCTGCTGCCAGAAGGCGGACACGTTCAGCAGGTTCAGGCCGTTGCGCAGCACCGCCAGGATCAACGCGCCGATCAGCGTGCCCGACGCCTTGCCGGTGCCGCCCGCGAGCGAGGCGCCGCCGATGACGACCGCGGCGATGGCGTCCAGCTCGTAGCCGTCGGCGGCCTGCGGCTGCGCCGAGGACAGCCGGGAGGCCAGCACGACGCCCGCCACCGCGGCGAACACCCCGGACAGTGCGTAGATCGCGAGCTTCTGCCGGTTCACCCGCAGACCCGACAGCCGCGCGGCCTCCTCGTTGCCGCCGATCGCGTACATGGAACGGCCGATGTACGTCCGCCCCAGCACGAAGGCCGCGAGCAGGCCCATGACCACCATCACCAGCACGGGCACCGGCAGCCAGTTGCCGAGCGTGTCGCCGAGGTGCGAGACCGAGTCCGGGAACGGGATCGGGACGCCCCCGGAGACCACCAGGGACAGGCCGCGCGCCACCGACAGCATCGCCAGCGTGGCGATGAACGGCGGCAACTTGCCGTAGGCAATGAGGAAGCCGTTCACCAGACCGGCCGCGACGCCGGTGGCGACGGCCAGCACGACCGCCAGGAACACCGGCACGCCGTGGTTGGTCGCACTCCAGGCCAGCACGGTTGCCGACAGCGCGGCCACCGAGCCGACCGACAGGTCGATGCCCGCCGAGACGATCACGAAGGTGACACCGAAGGCGAGGATCGCCGTGACGGCGGCCTGGACGCCGATGTTGAGCAGGTTGTCCGTCGTCAGGAAGTCGCCGGACAGCGCCGACAGGGCGATGACCAGGACGATCAGCGCGGTGAGTGCGCCGTTGTCGAGCAGCAGCCGGCGAAGGGCCCCCGGGGCGCCCGGCGTGCTCTTGAGCGTGTCAGTGGCCACGGGGGCCCTCCTTCTCGGTGGTGGGGGTGGCGCCGGGCGTCGCGGCGGCCGGGGTGGAGACGGCGAGCGCCATCACGGCGTCCTGGGAGGCCTCGGCGGCGGTGAGTTCACCGGCGATGCGGCCCTGCGCCATCACCAGCACCCGGTCGCTCATGCCGAGCACCTCCGGCAGATCGCTGGAGATCATCAGCACGGCGGCTCCCGCGGCCGTCAGTTCGTTGATCAGCTGGTAGATCTCGACCTTCGCGCCGACATCGATACCGCGCGTCGGCTCGTCGAGGATCAGCACCTTGGTGTCGGCCAGCAGCCACTTGCCGATGACGACCTTCTGCTGGTTGCCGCCGGACAGGGTCCGCACCTGCTGCCCGAGGCCCGCCATGCGCACCCCGAGCTGCCCCGCGATCCGCTCGGCCGCACCGTGCTGCGCCTTGCGGTCGACCAGCCCCGCCCGGGTCGCCGAGCGCATGGTCACCAGGCCCAGGTTCTCCTCGACGGAGGCGTCGAGCACCAGGCCCTGGCCCTTGCGGTCCTCCGGCACGAGCCCGATCCCGGCCGCCATGGCCGCGTTGACGTCGTGGCGCCTGAGACCGGTGCCGCAGACCTTCACGGCCCCCCGGTCGTACGGATCCGCGCCGAACACGGCCCGCACGACCTCGGTGCGCCCGGCCCCGACGAGCCCCGCGATGCCGACCACCTCACCGGCATGCACCTCGAAGCTCACGTCGTGGAACACGCCGTCCCGGCCGAGCCCCTCGACGGAGAGCAACGCGGCGCCCTTCTCGGGCCGTTCCCGCGGGTACTGCTGCTCGATGGAGCGCCCCACCATCAGCCGTACGAGTTCGTCCTCCGGCGTGGCCGCGGGCACCTGCCCGACGCTCCTGCCGTCCCGGATCACGGTGACCCGGTCGCCCAGGGCGGCGATCTCGTCCAGGTGATGGGTGATGAACACGATCCCGACGCCGTCCGCGCGCAGCGAGCGCACGATGGCGAAGAGCTTCTCCACCTCCTCCGAGGTGAGCACGGCGGTCGGCTCGTCCATGATGAGGACGCGCGCCCGCAGGCTGAGCGCCTTGGCGATCTCGACCATCTGCAGCCGGGCGATCCCCAGTTCGCGTACCCGCGCGCGGGGCGAGACCTTGACACCGACGCGCTCCAGCAGCGTCTCGGCCTCGGCCTCCATCCGCTTGCGGTCGATCATCCCGAACCGGCGCGGCTGCCGGCCGAGAAAGATGTTCTCGGCGACCGTCAGGTCCGGGACCAGGTTGAACTCCTGGTAGATGGTGGCGATTCCGAGCCGCTCGGCGTCCTGTGCGCCATGGATGCGCACCTGTTCGCCGCCGGCCAGGATCCGCCCGGAATCGGGGGTGTAGGCGCCGGAGAGCATCTTGATGAGCGTGCTCTTGCCGGCACCGTTCTCACCGAGCAGCACGTGCACCTCACCCCGGCGCAGATCGAAATCGACACCGTCGAGCGCGATCACGCCGGGAAAGGTCTTGCGGATGCCCTCGATACGCAGCAACTCGTCCGGGTCGCTCACGGCGTGCTCCTTTGCACTGGGGAGGGGGGCTGCTGGGGGAACGGCGAAGACGGGGCGGGCTCACCGCACGAGCGGCGTACGACGAGCCGGGCGGGCAGGGTCACGGACCGCGGGGCCCGGCCCTCGATCCGGTCGACCAGCGCGCGTACGGCGGCGCGCCCCAGCTCGTCCGTGGGCTGGGCGATCGCGGTGACCGGCGGATCGGTGTGCACGAACCACGGGATGTCGTCGAACGCGGCCAGCGCGATGTCGTCCGGTACCCGCAACCCCCGCGCGCGCACGGCGTCCAGGGCACCGAGCGCCATGAGGTTGTCGGCCGCGAAGACGACCTCGGGCGGCTCCGGCAGGTCCAGGAAGCCCTCGGTGACCCGCCGCCCGCTCTCGGCCTGGAAGTCGCCCTGACCGGTGTAGGCGTCCGGCAGCGGGATCCCGTACTCGGCCAGGGCGGCCCGGAAGGCCTCGACGCGCTCGCTGCCGGTCGTGGTGGCGGCGGGGCCCGCGATGATGGCGAGCCGCCGGTGCCCGAGCCGGTACAGGTGGGCGACGAGGTCCCGTACGGCATCCCGCCCGTCGGCCCGCACCACCGGCACGTCCACGCCCGGGATCCACCGGTCCACGAACACCATCGGGGTGCCCGCCCGCGCCGCGTCCAGCATCAGCGGCGACCCGCCGTCGGTGGGCGACACGAGCAGCCCGTCGATCCGCCGGTCCAGCAGATTGCGCACGTGGTGGTCCTGAAGGTCCGGCCGCTCGTCGGCGTTGCCGATGATCACGCTGTAGCCGAGGGCGCGGGCCTCCTCCTCGACGGACCGGGCCAGCAGCGTGAAGTAGGGGTTGAGGACGTCGCTGATGACCAGGCCGAGGGTGTGGGTCTGGTCGGTGCGCAGGGAACGGGCGACGGCGTTCGGGCGATAGCCCAGCGCCTCCACGGCGGCCAGCACACGCGTGCGTGCGTCGGCGCTGACCGAGGGGTGCGCGTTCAGCACCCGCGACACCGTGGCGACGGACACCCCGGCCGCGGCGGCGACATCCTTGATGCTCGCCATGAGCCGCCTCCACCTCCTTGTGGAATCGTTTACACGACTGTGTGGGAAGCATTGGAATCGATTACACGAGCAGGAGGCAAGAGGGGCGGGGGTGGCCGAAACCCAATCGTGACCAGGCCGGCCGGACGTACGGGAGGATCGTCACACGGGTACACCGGCCTGCCCTGGGTACGCGTGCTCGGCGCCCTCCCCGGTGAGGGCGCCCACCCCGGCGCGCGACACAGAGGGAGACGACATGAGGCTCAGCCGGCCGGCCCTGGCGCTGTCCCGGTGTGCAACGGAGGTGCTGGGCGGCCGGTACCGTCTGGACGCGGTCATCGGTTCGGGTGGCGCGGGCGACGTCCACCGGGGCTACGACCTGCGTCTGAAACGGCCGGTTGCGGTCAAGGTCTTCCGTGCCGACGCCGACATCGACACGGAGGACCGGCTCGACAACGAGGCGGTGATCCTGGCCCGGCTGCACCATCCCGGGCTGGTCACCGTCTACGACGCCGGACGGCACAACGGCCGCGCCTACCTGGTCATGCAGCTGGTCGAAGGTCCCACGCTGAGGAAGCGCATCGCCGCGGGCCCCCTGGCCCCCGCCGAGACCGCCGCGCTCGGTGCCGACCTAGCCCTGGCCCTGTCCCACGCCCACGAGGCAGGGGTCGTCCACCGCGACGTGAAACCCTCGAACATCCTCCTGGACGCGTCCGGTCGGCCCCACCTGACCGATTTCGGCATCTCCCGGCTGCTCGACTCCACCACCCGCACCGCCACCGGCACCCTCGTCGGCACCGCCGCCTACCTCTCCCCCGAGCAGGTGCTCGGCCGCCCCGTCGGCCCGCCCGCCGACGTCTACGCCCTCGGGCTGGTCCTTCTCGAATGCCTCACGGGCAGACTCGAATACGACGGAGGCCTCCTGGAGGCCGCGATCGCGCGACTCCACCGCCCGCCCGAGCCGCCCGGCTCCGTGCCGGACGAACTCGCCGCCCTGCTGCGGGACATGACGGCGCTGGAGGAGGAGACGCGGCCGTCGGCACGCGACTGCGCCGGGTCACTGAGCGCCCTCGCCGGCACGGAGGACTCGCGGTCCGTCATGTTCCCGGCCGAGGTCACGAGCATGGTGCCCGGCGAGGCACCGGCGAGGGCCGACGTCACGCACCGCCATTCGCCGCCCCGGTCCGAGGCCGCGCCCAGCCGGAAGGGTGCCGCGCCCGCACGGGGGCGGCGGGCGGTGACCGGCGCAGTGGCCGTGTTCGCCGCCGTCACGGCCGCCGCGTTCACCGTCTCCGACGGCTTCTCCCATCAGGGAGGCGGTGCCGGAACGACCGGGGGCCCCGGCACCCCTTCCGCGCGGGCCGAGCACCCGGACGAGTCCTCCGCCGGGAGCGAGCCGCGATCCACGGCTCCGGCGTCCCCCACCCGCGGCACCTCCGTCGTACGGCTCCGCGACGCCGCCCTCGAACGCGGCGCGGACCCGGCCTCCGTCACCCCGAGCCGTAAGCCGAACACCGGCACGCCGGCCGTACCCCCGCACTCCGCGGCCGGTGGCCCACCGGGCGGCCGGCTCATGGGGACGTCCGCCCGGCCCGGGGCGAAGCCGGGCACGTCCGGGAAAGCCGGCAAGCCCGGTAAGGCCGGGAAGCCGCAGGGTAAGGCCGAGGAGAAGGCTGGGAAGAAGCACCGGAAGAAGAAGTGAGGCGGACCCCGTCACCTTGCGCGGTATCGCTCGAAACGGACCGGTCGCGTGACTTCGTCCACCGGCCGGCGAAGCAGCTGGGAAACCCCCTTGGATTCGCCGACCGGTCATTCCGACTGCACGGCGTGCGAGCCGGGTCGGAAAGGGGCGATGTGCCGAAAACGAGGGTCGGGTCGACGGGATATGGAATCGTCATCGGGAATCAGGAATAGACGGTCGCGCATGCTAGAGTCGCCTGCGTGGGACTTTGGCTGCTCAACCACCTGAATACGGCCAGCCTCGCGATCCTCATCGTCGGAGGCGTTGTCGTTTTCTCGCTCGTCGCCTGCCTGGTGACCCGCCGCGTTTTCCCCGCGTTGATCAACGGCGTGACCAATGACGTGTCCCGCACGGTACTCGAACTGTTCGGGGCCATCTACGGAATCGTCCTTGCTTTCGTCATCGTGACCCTGTGGACCGAACTCGAGCAGGTTCAAGCGGTGGTGACCTCGGAAGCCACCGACCTCGCTGTGATTTCCCGCAACGCGCATTCGTTTCCGGACGACGTGCAGAAAAAGCTGGACGGAGCGATCGGAGGCTACGTCCATGCCGTCGTAGAGGATGCGTGGCCTCTGATGCGCGACGGAAAGAACAGCCTCAGCGCGACATCGGGCAAGCTGGAGGCATTGTATGGAGTCCTCCAGGACTACAATCCCAAAAGCGTTTCCGAACAGGCCTTCTACGACGAGTCGGTCAAGCGGCTGAACGACATCACCGCGCAGCGCAGAACCCGCATCCTGGCGGCGACGCAGCAATTGCCCGGTCTCCTGCAGGTCCTCACCTACGGGGGAGCGCTGGTCGTCATGCTGGTCACCTTGCTCTACGGCGTGGAGAACCTCAAGGTGCAGCTCCTTTTCGTCGGGTCGATCGCGTTGCTGGTAGGCCTGAGCCTCACCCTCGTCCTTGTCCTCGACTACCCCTTCGCCGGTGAAGTGAGCGCGAGTCCGCATCCGTTCATGGAGGGCCAGTTGAGGAAGTACTGGGGCCGGTGACGTGGCGGGGCCCACCGGCTCACCGCTGCCCGGTGTGCACCTGCCCGTCCCGGTAACGGGTCAACGGCTCGCGCCGCTGCGGGGCTTGGACGTCCACGGTCGGCTCGACGCCCCCCTCCGTCCGGCGCGCGCGGTAGGGCGCGTCCGCGGCGGACTCGATGCGGGCGGGGAACTCCGGGGAGGGACCGCAGCCGTCGTCCACGGGCCGCTACGGTGACAGCGCCCGCTGTCACACCGCCCGGGTACCGTCGGATCATGGCAGAGCAGGCGGGGAACGCCACGGCGGAGCGGCGGCTCGCCGTGCTCGAAGGCGTGCTGGAGCGGGTGACGTACGCCAACGAGGAGAACGGCTACACGGTCGCCCGGGTCGACACCGGAAGAGGCGCGGGCGACCTCCTCACGGTGGTCGGGGCGCTGCTCGGCGCCCAGGTGGGGGAGTCCCTGCGGATGGAGGGCCGCTGGGGCTCGCACCCGCAGTACGGCAAGCAGTTCCACGTGGAGAACTACACGACCGTGCTGCCCGCCACCGTCCAGGGCATCCGGCGCTATCTCGGTTCCGGGCTGGTCAAGGGCATCGGCCCCGTCTTCGCCGACCGGATCACCCGGCACTTCGGGCTGGACACGCTCAGGATCGTCGAGGAGGAGCCCGGGCGGCTGATCGAGGTGCCCGGCCTCGGACCGAAGCGGACGAAGAAGATCGCCGACGCCTGGGAGGAGCAGAAGGCGATCAAGGAGGTCATGCTCTTCCTCCAGACCGTCGAGGTGTCCACCTCCATCGCCGTGCGGATCTACAAGAAGTACAGTGACGCGTCGATCTCCGTCGTGAAGGAGGAGCCGTACCGGCTCGCCTCCGACGTCTGGGGCATCGGCTTCCTCACCGCCGACAAGATCGCCCGGTCCGTCGGCATCCCGCACGACAGCCCCGCGCGCGTGAAGGCCGGCCTGCAGTACGCCCTGTCGCAGTCCGCGGACCAGGGGCACTGCTTCCTGCCGGAGGAGCGGCTGATCGCCGACGCGGTCAAGCTCCTCCAGGTCGACACGGGGCTGGTCATCGAGTGCCTCGCGGAGCTGGCCCGCGCGCCGGAGGACGGCGCGGACCCGGGGGTCGTACGGGAGCGGGTGCCCGGGCCCGACGGCGACCCGGAGCCCGTCAGCGCGGTCTATCTGGTGCCCTTCCACCGGGCGGAGCTGTCCCTGTCCTCGCAGCTGTTGCGGCTGCTGCGGACGGACGAGGACCGGATGCCCGCCTTCGGGGACGTCGACTGGGAGAAGGCGCTGGACTGGCTCAAGGGCCGTACGGGGACGGAGCTCGCGCCCGAGCAGGAGGCCGCGGTGAAGCTCGCGCTGACCGAGAAGGTCGCCGTGCTGACCGGCGGACCCGGTTGCGGCAAGTCCTTCACGGTCCGCTCGATCGTCGAGCTGGCCCGCGCCAAGCGCGCCAAGGTGGTGCTCGCCGCCCCGACCGGCCGCGCGGCCAAGCGGCTGGCGGAGCTGACCGGCGCCGAGGCGTCCACCGTCCACCGGCTGCTGGAGCTGAAGCCCGGCGGTGACGCGGCCTACGACAAGGACCGCCCGCTGGACGCCGACCTGGTGGTCGTGGACGAGGCCTCGATGCTGGACCTGCTGCTGGCCAACAAGCTGGTGAAGGCGGTGCCGCCGGGAGCGCACCTGCTGTTCGTGGGGGACGTGGACCAGTTGCCGAGCGTGGGCGCGGGGGAGGTGCTGCGGGATCTGCTCGCCGACGGCGGCCCGGTGCCCGCCGTGCGGCTCACCCGCGTGTTCCGGCAGGCCCAGCAGTCCGGTGTGGTGACCAACGCGCACCGGATCAACGCCGGGCAGCACCCGCTCACCGACGGCATGAGGGACTTCTTCCTCTTCGTCGAGGACGAGACCGAGGAGGCCGGGCGGCTCACCGTGGACGTGGCCGCCCGCCGGATTCCGGCCAGGTTCGGGCTCGACCCCCGGCGCGACGTGCAGGTGCTCGCGCCGATGCACCGGGGACCGGCGGGCGCCGGCCACCTCAACGGCCTGCTGCAGCAGGCCATCACGCCCGGCCGGCCGGACCTGCCGGAGAAGCGGTTCGGCGGCCGGGTCTTCCGGGTCGGCGACAAGGTGACCCAGATTCGCAACAATTACGACAAGGGGGCGAACGGGGTCTTCAACGGCACCGTGGGCGTCGTCACCTCGCTCGATCCGGTGGACCAGCGTCTGATGGTGCTGACGGACGAGGACGAGGAGGTGCCCTACGAGTTCGACGAACTGGACGAACTGGCACACGCGTACGCGGTGACCATCCACCGCTCCCAGGGCAGCGAATATCCCGCCGTGGTGATTCCCGTCACCACCGGTGCATGGATGATGCTCCAGCGGAACCTGCTGTACACGGCGGTGACCCGGGCGAAACGGCTCGTCGTCCTCGTCGGTTCACGCAAGGCGATCGGGCAGGCGGTGCGCACGGTGTCCGCGGGACGGCGCTGCACGGCGCTGGACTTCAGGCTCCGCGGCTCCCGACCGGTCGCCGCGCGCCCCTGACCAGGGGCGATGACCGCCGTCGTAAAAAATGATCGATCAAACGAGTCGCAAAGGTCACAGACCACTTCCAGATGCCGTCCGGAGGGGGCAGGATGAGCAGGTTGGCGGCACTGAGTGCCGCCGATAGGCCCAATGGTCGACCCCGAGTGCACTCTCCTGAGCCAAATGGGGGATGGTAGAGACAGTCAGGGCACCTCGAAGATGAGGCACTACGTCGGTGAGGGAAGACGTGAGCGACAACTCTGTAGTACTGCGGTTCGGCGACGGTGAGTACACCTACCCGGTGGTCGACAGCACCGTCGGCGACAAGGGCTTCGACATCGGGAAGCTCCGCGCCCAGACCGGTCTGGTCACGCTGGACAGCGGTTACGGCAACACGGCCGCCTATAAATCCGCTGTCACCTACCTCGACGGCGAGGCGGGCATCCTCCGCTACCGCGGCTACCCCATCGAACAGCTGGCCGAGCGCTCCACCTTCCTCGAGGTGGCGTACCTGCTGATCAACGGCGAACTGCCGACCGTCGACGAGCTGACGACGTTCAAGAACGACATCACGCGGCACACCCTGCTGCACGAGGACGTCAAGAACTTCTACAAGGGCTTCCCGCGCGACGCCCACCCGATGGCCATGCTGTCCTCGGTCGTCTCGGCGCTGTCCACCTTCTACCAGGACAGCCACAACCCGTTCGACGAGAAGCAGCGCGACCTCTCCACGATCCGGCTGCTCGCCAAGCTCCCGACGATCGCGGCGTACGCGTACAAGAAGTCGATCGGCCACCCGTTCGTCTACCCGCGCAACGACCTCGGCTACGTCGAGAACTTCCTGCGCATGACCTTCTCGGTCCCGGCGGACGACTACGAGCTGGACCCGGTCGTGGTCTCCGCGCTGGACAAGCTGCTGATCCTGCACGCCGACCACGAGCAGAACTGCTCGACCTCCACGGTCCGCCTGGTCGGCTCCTCGCAGGCCAACATGTTCGCGTCGATCTCCGCCGGCATCAGCGCCCTGTGGGGCCCGCTGCACGGCGGCGCCAACCAGTCCGTGCTGGAGATGCTCGAGGGCATCCGTGACTCCGGCTCCGACGTCGACACCTTCATCCGCAAGGTGAAGAACAAGGAGGACGGCGTCCGGCTGATGGGCTTCGGCCACCGGGTCTACAAGAACTTCGACCCGCGCGCCAAGATCATCAAGGCTGCGGCGCACGACGTTCTCTCCGCGCTGGGCAAGTCGGACGAGCTGCTCGACATCGCCCTGAAGCTGGAGGAGCACGCGCTCTCCGACGACTACTTCGTCGAGCGCAAGCTGTACCCGAACGTCGACTTCTACACGGGTCTGATCTACCGGGCCATGGGCTTCCCGACCGAGATGTTCACGGTCCTGTTCGCCCTCGGCCGGCTGCCGGGCTGGATCGCCCAGTGGACCGAGATGATCAAGGAGCCGGGATCCCGCATCGGCCGCCCGCGCCAGATCTACACGGGTGTCGTCGAGCGCGACTTCGTGCCGGTCGAGGAGCGCTGACCCGCTGACCGCCAGGGCCTGTCCACCCGGGCGGGCCCTGAGCCGGACCGCGCGGGACGGCCCCCGGGCCGACGGCGCGCGGTGCGGGAATGCGCGCGGTGCGGAGAGAACGACAGGCGGAAGGCGCCCTGTGACGCCGGTCCCCCCACGGGCCGACGAACAGGGCGCCTTCCCATGTCCCGGTGCGGATTCCCCCCACGGGATCCGGCCGGGCGCTCGGAGAGGACAGCGCCTGAATCGCTGTCTGAGCACGACGGGCGGAACCCGCCGTGCTCCAGTGACGCGGTGCGATCTGCCGGGACAACGCACGCTGGGAGGGCCGCTCAAAGCTTCCCGGTGTGCGTGCCCCGGCAACGCATCTCTGAGGAAGTCCCCCAAGACATCCTCAGATGCCAGTCAGCGCCCCCCAAGACGCTGGTCTGACATCGCCAACTTAGACCTTCGAACCCCTTCGATGGTTACGTTCGCGTCACTGTGATCTGCGTCTCTTGCATATGTCCTTTAGGTGCGCAAGAGCCCCGATACGGCGATCGGGACTCAAGCGTAAGGATGATGCGCGAGCCTTGTGAAGAGCTTATGTGAGGTGCGCGCCGGACTCCAGGGGGACTCTTGCCCCGATCCCGGCCAATACCCGGCGATGTCGGGCGACTTCATCGGAAGGTTCGCAGCCGCAGGCTGTTGGTCACCACGAACACCGAGGAGAAGGCCATCGCCGCGCCCGCGATCATCGGGTTCAGCAGACCGGCGGCGGCCAGGGGCAGCGCGGCCACGTTGTAGCCGAAGGCCCACGCCAGGTTGCCCTTGATGGTGCCGAGGGTGCGCCGGGAGAGCCGGATCGCGTCCGCCGCCACGCGCAGGTCGCCGCGCACCAGGGTCAGGTCGCCGGCCTCGATCGCCGCGTCCGTGCCGGTGCCCATCGCAAGGCCCAGGTCGGCGGTGGCGAGCGCGGCCGCGTCGTTGACGCCGTCGCCGACCATCGCCACGACGCGTCCCTCGGCCTGCAGCCGCCGTACGACGTCCACCTTGTCCTCGGGAAGCACCTCGGCGATCACCTCGTCGATGCCGACGGCCCGCGCGACCGCCTCGGCGACGGTCCGGTTGTCACCGGTGAGCAGCACCGGCGTGAGGCCGAGGGCGCGCAGGTCGCGCACCGCCTCGGCGCTGGTCTCCTTGACGGCGTCGGCGACCGCGAGGATCCCGCGGGCCCGCCCGTCCCAGCCGGCCGGCACCGCCGTACGGCCCTGCTCCTCGGCCTCCCGGGCCGCGCGGACCAGTTCCTGCGGCACCTCGTCGAACAGGCGCCCCACAGCCACCTCGCGGCCGTCCACACGCCCCCGTACGCCCCGCCCGGGGACGTTCTCGAAGTGCTCGACCGCCGGCAGCGTGCCGGCGCGTTCCTCGGCACCGGCGGCGATCGCGCGGGCGACCGGGTGCTCGGAGGCGTGCTCCAGGGCGCCCGCGAGCCGCAGCAGCTCCTTCTCGTCCTCGCCCTCGGCGACGTACACGCCCAGGAGGGTCATCGAGCCGGTGGTGACGGTGCCGGTCTTGTCGAGGACGACGGTGTCGGCGCGGCGCGTGGACTCCAGGACCTCGGGGCCCTTGATGAGAATGCCGAGCTGGGCGCCGCGGCCGGTGCCGACCATGAGGGCGGTCGGTGTGGCGAGCCCCAGGGCGCACGGGCAGGCGATGATCAGGACGGCGACGGCGGCCGTGAACGCGGCGGCGGTGTCCCCGGTGACGCCCAGCCAGACACCGAACGTGCCGAGCGCGATGAGGATGACCACGGGCACGAACACCGCGGAGACGCGGTCCGCGAGCCGCTGCACCCCGGCCTTGCCGTTCTGCGCGTCCTCCACGAGCTTCGCCATCCGGGCGAGCCGGGTGCCGGCGCCGACCCGGGTGGCCTCGACGACCAGCCGGCCGCCGGCGTTGACCGTGGCGCCGGTGACCCGGTCGCCCGGGCCGACGTCCACCGGCACCGATTCGCCGGTCAGCATGGACGCGTCGACCGCGGAGACCCCGTCGACCACGGTGCCGTCGGTGGCGATCTTCTCACCGGGCCGGACGACGAACCGGTCGCCGACCGCGAGGGAGTCCACCGCGACGCGCACCTCGCGCCCGTCGCGCAGCACCGCCACGTCCTTGGCGCCCAGCTCCATCAGCGCCCTCAGGGCCGCACCGGCGCGCCGCTTGGAGCGGGCCTCCAGATGGCGACCGAGCAGGATCAGCGCGACCACCCCGGCGGCGACCTCCAGGTAGACGGTGGAGGCGCCGTCCGCGCGGGAGACGGTGAGGCGGAACTCGTCGTGCATGCCGGGCATGCCCGCGTCGCCGAAGAACAGTGCCCACAGCGACCAGCCGAACGCGGCCAGCGTGCCGACCGAGACGAGGGTGTCCATGGTGGCCGCGCCGTGCCGGGCGTTGGTCCAGGCGGCCCGGTGGAAGGGGGCGCCGCCCCAGACGACGACGGGCGCGGCGAGCGTGAGCGAGAGCCACTGCCAGTTGTCGAACTGCAGCGCGGGGATCATCGAGAGCAGGGCCACGGGCGCGGCGAGCAGGGTGGAGACGAGCAGCCGGTGGCGCAGGGCGTCCGTCTCCGGGTCCCGCCCGGACGCCTGCGGGGCCGTCTCGGGTGCCGGCTCCGGCGGCGGGGGCTCCTCGGCGGTGTAGCCCGTCCTCACCACGGTGGCGATCAGGTCGGCGACCTGGACGCCGTCGGCGTAGGCGACCCGCGCCTTTCCGGTGGCGTAGTTGACGGTGGCGCTCACGCCCTCCATCCGGTTGAGCTTCTTCTCCACCCGGGCGGCGCAGGAGGCGCAGGTCATTCCGCCGATCAGCAGCTCGGCCCGGGAGGCCGGGCCCGTGCCTATGACGGTGTCTGCGGATGTGCTGGTCATGTCCGGACTCCAGACATCGGACCAGGCCGTACGGAGCCAGTATCAGCTGGTCGGCGCGGCCCGGTCGGGGAAGGTGAGCGGGTTCCTCAGGCCTTGCCGGCCAGCTCGAAGCCGGCCTCGTCGACCGCGGCGCGCACGGCCTCGTCGTCCAGCGGGGACTCGGAGACGACGGTCACCTCGCCGGTGGAGGCGACGGCCTTCACCGAGCTGACCCCGGGGAGCTGGGAGATCTCACCGGAGACCGAGCCCTCGCAGTGGCCGCAGCTCATGCCGGTCACCTTGTAGACGGCGGTGACGGAGCCCGGGATGTCGGTCTGGGCACTCATGTCGTTCTCCTCGTCGAGGCGTGTGGGGCGGGCGGGGCCCACGAGGGAACCCCATGGTCCTCACAGTATACCCCTAGGGGGTATTTCTCCAAAGGGTGTCCCGGCGCGCCAGCGACCGCACCCAGCCGATCCCCACCAGCGCCACCAGGGCCAGGCCGCCGACCGAGAACAGCGTGAACAGGTGCTCCTGCGCGGCGCCGGACCGGCCGGGACGGCCCTGGGCGAACGGCTGCGGGCCGAAGCCCGTGCCGGTCAGGCGCGCCACCAACCGGATCGCCAGGCCGTGCGTGGAGTCCCACAGCGTGTGCAGCAGGCAGGCGCCCGTGCAGGCGGCGAGCAGCGGCGGGGCGTACCGGAAGTGCCCGTCGGGCCGGCGCAGCGACAGCAGCGCACCCCCGGTGATCGCCGTCCACAGGCCGTGTCCGAAGGGGGCGAGTACCCCGCGCAGCAGCTCCGTCTCCAGCAGGATCCGCGGATCGGTGCCCGCGGTGGTCAGCGCCGCTTCGAAGGCGTACGCGACGCTCTCGGGGACCGCGAAGCCGAGGCCGGCGGCCGCGCCGAGCACCAGTCCGGCCCGCACCCCGCGGATGCCCGGCTGCCGGCGCAGCGCGAACATCAGCACTCCCGCCTTGGCCGCCTCCTCCAGGAGGGCGATCCACAGGAACATCCCGAGCCGGGGCCGCAGCAGGTACGCCTCCATGAGCGCGGCACCGGCGAGCCCCAGCGCGCCGCCGGCCAGGAAGCAGCCGAGGACGGCGCTGACGCCCAGGTCCCGGCCGTGCCGCTCATAGGCCCACAGCACGAAGACGACCGGCACCAGGAAGCCGCCGAGCAGGATCAGCGCCGGGAGCGGTGCGGTGCTCCGCGTGGCGTACACGGCCCCCGCGGTCAGCGCCCACGCGGCGAGCCCGCCGTACAGGCCCCGTCGCCACAGGCCGGCCCCGATGCGCGGGTACGGCGGTGGGGGCTGCTGCTGGCCGGGGATGCGGGCCCTGGGCGTGCCGGGCGGCGGGAACTGCGTCACGTGGGTCCTCGGGCTGCTGGGCGAACTGGTCCGCACACGGCGATTCATCCGCACTCTAGGCAGATGCGGCCTATGTCCGCAGTCCAGGAGACCCGCCGGGGTCACGTCCGGCGGGTCCCGACGCCCCCCGGGGCACGTCCGGCCGGGTTCGGTCCCGTCCGTTCAGTCCTGTCTGCGGCCGCGGTTGCCGGGCCGGGAGGCGACCCAGGCCCGGACGGTGTCGGCGTACCAGTAGGGCTTGCCGCCCTCCACGTGGTCGGGCGCCGGCAGCAGCCCGTGCTTGCGATAGGACCGTACGGTGTCCGGCTGCACCTTGATGTGCGCCGCGATCTCCTTGTAGGACCAGAGCCTTCGGTCGGTCATGAGTTGCACCTCCCTGCGCGCGCCGCGGCGGCGACCTGGGACGGTCGTCGGGGGAGCCGGGCGCTTCGCTGGCGATCACCAAGCCTGTGCCCGGTGAACGACGCACAGTGACCAGGGGGCAGGGGCTGTCGGCCGGGTGTGACCGAGAACCCGCGTACACGCGACAGTTGTGACACGAAGGGGGTGTTTGTGACACAGCCGCCGCAAAGACGGTCCGCGGCCCGCGGGCGCGGCGCGTTGACTCCGGGGCCCGCAACCCGGCAGGGCTCGGTGGGTCCGGCCGAGGACACCCGGTCAGCTGGTCCGAATGTCCGGACAAAACATTGACAGGGTGCGCGGTACGGGACTAGAAAGCCGGGGAGAGCCGCGACGAAGGGAAGCCGATGGCCTACGACCTGATCACCATGGGGCGGATCGGAGTGGACCTCTACCCGCTGCAGACCGGCGTCCCGCTCGCCCGGGTGTCGTCCTTCGGCAAGTTCCTCGGCGGGTCGGCCACGAACGTCGCGGTCGCCGCGGCCCGGCTCGGCCGGCACACCGCAGTGATCACCCGCACCGGCGACGACCCGTTCGGCACCTATCTGCACGAGGCGCTGCGCGGCTTCGGCGTGGACGACCGCTGGGTCACCCCCGTCCCCGGGCTGCCGACCCCGGTCACCTTCTGCGAGGTCTTCCCGCCGGACGACTTCCCGCTCTACTTCTACCGGCAGCCCAAGGCGCCCGACCTGGAGATCGACGCCCGCGACCTGGACCTGGGCGCCGTCCGCGACGCCCGGATCTTCTGGGTCACCGGCACCGGCCTGAGCGAGGACCCCAGCCGTACGGCGACCCTCGCGGCCCTCGCCCACCGGGCCAAGGCCGGCACCACGGTGTTCGACCTGGACTGGCGGCCGATGTTCTGGGCCGACCCCGGCTCCGCGCGCCCCTTCTACACCGAGGCCCTGCGCCACGCCACGGTCGCCGTCGGCAACCTGGGCGAGGTGGAGGTCGCCACCGGGGTACGCGAACCCCACGCGGCCGCCCGCGCGCTGCTGGCCGCCGGGGTGGAGATCGCCGTGGTGAAACAGGGGCCCAAGGGGGTGCTGGCCGTCAGCGCCTCGGGCGAGTGCGCCGAGGTGCCGCCCCTGCCCGTCACCGTCCTCAACGGACTCGGCGCCGGCGACGCCTTCGGCGGCTCCCTGTGCCACGGCCTGCTGGCCGGCTGGGACCTGGAGACGGTCATGAGGCACGCCAACGCGGCCGGCGCCATCGTGGCCTCCCGTCTGGAGTGCTCCTCCGCGATGCCGACCCCCGACGAGGTGGCCGCCGCGCTCGAGGCCGGAGCGGTGCTGTGAGGGCGGGCAGGGTCGCGGGCACCCACCACGAGGGCGGCGACGGCACCCGGCGGCCCCGCGTGGACGTCGGCGCGCTGGTCGGCGTCCGTACCCACCACCCGGAGGCGATCGCCGAGGCCGCCGCCCGCCGGGCCCGCAGGCCGCTGCTGAACGACAGCGGCCGGCTGATGATCGTCGCCGCCGACCACCCCGCACGCGGCG
The DNA here is from genome assembly GCF_040426375.1 of Streptomyces sp. NPDC096012. NCBI lineage: Bacteria > Bacillati > Actinomycetota > Actinomycetes > Kitasatosporales > Streptomycetaceae > Streptomyces > Streptomyces sp. NPDC096012. The sequence continues at coordinate 110,030 of NZ_JBEOTD010000020.1, read as the reverse complement.
CCCTCGGCGTCGGCGACCGCAAGCTCGCCATGGCCAACCGGGCCGACCTGCTCGAACGCCTGTGCCTCGCACTGTCCCGGCCGGGCGTCGACGGCGTCCTCGCCACCGCCGACATCCTCGACGACCTGCTCCTGCTCGGTGCCCTCGAACACAAGGTCGTCATGGGCTCCATGAACCGCGGCGGCCTGCAGGGCGCGAGCTTCGAGCTGGACGACCGGTTCACCGGCCACCGCCCCGAGGACATCCAGCGCGCCGGCTTCGACGCGGGCAAACTGCTGCTGCGCGTCGACTACGCCGACCCGGGCTCCCTGACCACCCTGGAGTCCACCGCCCGCGCCATCGACGACATGGCCGCACGCCGGCTGCCGGTCTTCGTGGAACCGTTCATCAGCCGCCGCACCCCCGACGGGCGACTGCGCAACGACCTGTCCGCGGAAGCGGTCACCAGGTCCATCGCCATCGCCTCCGGTCTCGGCGGCTCCTCGGCCTACACCTGGCTGAAGGTGCCGGTCACCGAGAACCCCGACGACATGGCCCGGGTCATGGAGACCTCCACCCTGCCCGCCGTACTGCTGGGCGGAGACATCGGCGACTCTCCCGGGGACCAGGACGCCGCCTACGAGAAGTGGCGCGGCGCGCTCCAACTGCCCACCGTGCGCGGCCTGGTGGCAGGCCGCTCGCTGCTGTACCCGGCGGACGGCGATGTGGCCGCCGCCGTGGACACCGCCGTAGGACTGCTGTGAGGGCCGCATGACGAGCATCGACCTGCACCTGCGCAAGGGCGCCACCGCGAACGCCCGGTACGCCGTCGACATCGGCCCCGGACGCGGCGCCCTGGCCCACAGCAGCCTGCGGATCGTCGAGTTGACCCCGGGCTGTACCCATACGTTCACCACCGGGGACGGCGAATGGATCGTGCTTCCGCTGGAAGGCGGATGTACCGTGCGAATCGAGGAAGAAGAGTTCCAACTCCTGGGCCGGAAGAACGTGTTCGCGGACGTCTCCGACTTCGCGTACGCGCCCCGGGACACCCGGGTCCAGATCGCCTCCGGCGCGGGAGGCCGCTTCGCCCTGGCAGGAGCGAAGTGCGAGCGACGACTCCCCGCCCGCTACGGCCCCGCGCCGGAGGTACCGGTCGAACTGCGCGGCAGCGGCACCTGCGCCCGCCGGGTGCGCAACTTCGCCTCCGCGGACGCCTTCGACTGCGACAAGCTCATCGCCGTCGAGGTGATCACCCCGGGCGGCAACTGGTCCTCCTATCCGCCGCACAAGCACGACGAGCACCGGCCGGGCGAGGAGTCCGAGCTGGAGGAGATCTACTACTTCGAGATCGACGGCCCGAACGGCCTCGGCTACCAGCGCGTGTTCCCCTCGCGGGAGGGCGGATCCGACGTCCTCGCCGAGGTCCGCACCGGCGACGCCGTCCTCGTCCCCGACGGCTGGCACGGCCCGTCCATCGCCCAGCCCGGACACGACATGTACTACCTGAACGTCATGGCGGGTCCGGGCGGGACCCGGGAGTGGCGGATCTGCTTCCACCCGGACCACGTAGAGAGCACAGGGGGCTACCGATGACCACCTCGACGACGAGGCTCACGGTCGCGCAGGCACTGCTGCGCTTCCTCACCGCCCAGTACACCGAGCGGGACGGCGAGCGGCGCCGGCTGATCGCCGCCACCTGGGGCATCTTCGGCCACGGCAACGTCGCCGGGCTCGGCCAGGCGCTGGTCGAGTACGCGGACGCCATGCCCTTCCACCAGGGCCGCAACGAGCAGTCCATGGTGCACGCGGCCGTCGGCTACGCCCGCCAGTCGGGCCGGCTCTCCGCGCACGCGGTGACGACCTCGATCGGCCCCGGCGCGACCAACCTGGTCACCGGCGCCGCCCTCGCCACCGTCAACCACCTGCCGGTCCTGCTGCTGCCCGGCGACGTCTTCGCCACCCGCCCCGCCGACCCGGTGCTGCAGCAGCTGGAGGTGCCCTACGCGGGCGACCTCTCGGTCAACGACACCCTGCGCCCCGTCTCCCGGTACTTCGACCGCATCACCCGCCCCGAGCAGCTGATCCCCGGCGCGCTGCAGGCCATGCGGGTCCTCACCGACCCGGTGGAGACCGGCGCGGTCACCCTCGCGCTGCCGCAGGACGTGCAGGCCGAGGCCTTCGACTGGCCGGAGGAGTTCTTCGCCGAGCGCGTGTGGACCGTACGCCGGCCGGGCGCGGACCCCGCCGAACTGGCCGCGGCGGTCGGGGCGGTCCGCGCGGCACGCAGGCCGCTGGTCATCGCGGGCGGCGGAGTCCACCACAGCCGGGCCGAGGAGGGCCTCGCCGAGTTCGCCGCGGCCACCCGGATCCCGGTCGCCTCGACCCAGGCCGGCAAGGGCTCCCTGCGCCACGACCATCCGCAGGACGTCGGCGGCGTCGGCCACACCGGCACCGCGACCGCCGACGAGCTGGCCCGCACCGCGGACCTGGTGATCGGCGTCGGCACCCGGTACAGCGACTTCACCACGGCCTCCGGCACCCTCTTCGAGAACCCGGACGTCCGCTTCCTGAACCTCAACATCGCGCCCTTCGACGGCCACAAGCTGGCCGGGCTTCCGCTCGTGGCGGACGCCCGCAGCGGCCTGGCCGAGCTGACCGAGGCCCTGGCGCGGCACGGGCACACGGTCTCCGACGCGTACGTCACCGAGTACACCGAGGACAAGGAGCGCTGGGAGCAGCGCGTCGACGCCTGCTTCGAGGCGGACGAACCGGACGTCCGGCCGTCCCAGCCGCAGGTGATCGGTGCCCTGGACGCGCTGGTGGACGAGTCCGACATCATCGTCAACGCGGCCGGTTCGCTCCCCGGCGACCTGCACAAGCTGTGGCGGGCGCGCTCCCGCGACCAGTACCACCTGGAGTACGGCTACTCCTGCATGGGCTACGAGATCCCGGCCGCGATCGGCGTCAAGCTCGCCGCGCCCGAGCGGAACGTGTGGGCGCTGGTCGGCGACGGCACCTATCTGATGATGCCGACGGAGATCGTGACAGCCGTCCAGGAGGGCATCGCGATCAAGGTCCTGCTGGTGCAGAACCACGGGTACGCCTCGATCGGCGGCCTCTCGGAGTCGGTGGGCGCGGAGCGGTTCGGCACCGCCTACCGGTACCCGACGGGCGAGGGGACCCTCACGGGCGCCCCGCTCCCCGTCGACCTCGCCGCCAACGCGGCCAGCCTCGGCATGCGGGTGCTGCGCGCGAAGACCGTGCGCGACCTGCGCACGGCGCTGGCCGAGGCACGGGCCGCCGACACTCCCACATGTGTCTACGTGGAGACCGAAACGTCCGACACTGTGTCGGGCGCGCCTCCGGCGCAGGCCTGGTGGGATGTTCCTGTGGCCGAGACCGCGACCCGACCGTCCGCGGTCAAGGCCCGTGAGCTGTACGAACGGCACGTCTCGACCCGACGCCGCCATCTGTAATAAGGAGTCTCTGGGCATGACGAAGATCGTCAACCACTGGATCGGCGGCAAGACCGTCGAAGGCGCGTCGGGCACGTACGGGCCGGTCACCGACCCGGCGACCGGCGCGGTCACCACCAAGGTCGCGTTCGCGTCCGTCGAGGAGGTGGACGCGGCCGTCGCGGCGGCCAAGGACGCCTTCACCACCTGGGGCCGGTCCTCGCTGGCCCAGCGCACCACGATCCTGTTCAGGTTCCGGGCCCTGCTGGACGCCAACCGGGACGCCCTCGCGGAGCTGATCACCGCCGAGCACGGCAAGGTGCACTCGGACGCGCTCGGCGAGGTCGCGCGCGGCCTGGAGATCGTCGACCTGGCCTGCGGTATCAACGTGCAGCTGAAGGGCGAGCTGTCCACACAGGTGGCCAGCGGCGTCGACGTCTCGTCCCTGCGCCAGCCGCTCGGCGTCGTCGCGGGCATCACGCCGTTCAACTTCCCGGCGATGGTCCCGATGTGGATGTTCCCGATCGCCATCGCGACCGGCAACACCTTCGTCCTCAAGCCGTCCGAGAAGGACCCGTCGGCCTCCCTCAAGATCGCCGAGTTGCTCTCCGAGGCCGGCCTGCCGGACGGCGTCTTCAACGTCGTGCAGGGCGACAAGGTGGCCGTCGACCGGCTGCTGGAGCACCCGGACGTCAAGGCCGTCTCCTTCGTCGGCTCCACCCCGATCGCCCGCTACATCCACACCACCGCCTCCGCCAACGGCAAGCGCGTGCAGGCCCTCGGCGGAGCCAAGAACCACATGCTGGTCCTGCCGGACGCCGACCTGGACGCGGCCGCCGACGCCGCGGTCTCGGCGGCCTACGGCTCCGCGGGCGAGCGTTGCATGGCCATCTCGGCGGTGGTCGCCGTCGGCTCCGTCGGTGACGAACTGGTCGACAAGATCCGCGAGCGCGCCGAGAAGATCAAGATCGGTCCGGGCAACGACCCGACCAGCGAGATGGGCCCCCTCATCACGAAGGTCCACCGGGACAAGGTGGCCTCCTACGTCGAGGGCGCCGCGGCCGAGGGCGCCGAGGTCGTGCTGGACGGCACCGGCTTCACGGTCGAGGGCTTCGAGGACGGCCACTGGATCGGCATCTCGCTGCTCGACAAGGTGCCGACCGGCGCGAAGGCCTACCAGGACGAGATCTTCGGCCCGGTGCTGTGCGTGCTGCGCGCCGACACCTACGAGGAGGGCCTGGCCCTCATCAACGCCTCGCCGTTCGGCAACGGCACCGCGATCTTCACCCGGGACGGCGGCGCCGCCCGCCGCTTCCAGATGGAGGTCGAGGCCGGCATGGTCGGCGTGAACGTCCCGATCCCGGTCCCGGTCGGTTACCACTCCTTCGGTGGCTGGAAGGACTCCCTCTTCGGCGACCACCACATCTACGGCAACGACGGCACGCACTTCTACACCCGCGGCAAGGTCGTCACCACGCGCTGGCCCGACCCGGCGGACGCCCCGGCGGGCGTCGACCTGGGCTTCCCGCGCAACCACTGAGCCGACGGCGGCCACTGAGCCGACAGCGGCCACCGAGCCGCACAGCACGGTGCCCCGTCCTCTCCGCGGAAGAGGACGGGGCACCGCTGCGTTCCACGCCGCCGCGTGCGCCGCTCCTCGGTCACCGCGGGTGAGTTCGCGGGTGCGCGCGGCGGGCGGGGCAGCGCGTGGACCGGCACGAACGCGACCCTCCACGGGTCCGGATACCGGACACGCAGACATTTTTTTGTCACCTTGGCTGCGGTTCCCGTTCACGACGGACGAAACGGGTGACGAAGGGATTGCAGCGATATGACCTTTGAAACCAAGGTCACCATCCACATGAGCTTGCTGGATGCGCTTATCGGCTCCCATCGCCTGGGAAAGTGATGCGGCTCGACGCTCCCGACGATTGCGGATTCCGAAGGTAAACGGCCATTGACGTGGTGGTTTTCGTCGGGGTTCTCTAGGCAGCGCCGGGAGCGGACGAGACGAACGTACGACGATCCGCCGGAGGCGATAGCGCTCCCGCCCCCCTCAGTCGCACGAGTCGATCGGAACCGCCGCATGAGCGACACGCTCCGCCCTGTCGAGACAGCCGTCACAGCACCTTCCGTGGCCGCTGACAGCCCCCAGAAGCTCAAGCGTTCCATCGGCGTGGTCGGCGGCACCCTGCTGACGCTCTCCTGCGTCACGCCCGCCTCGACACTGTTCGTGGTCGTCCCGGACCTGTTCGGCTCCCTCGGCACCGCCACCGCCCTGACGATCGCCATCGGCTCCCTCCTCTGTATCGCCGTGGCGTTCTGCTACTCCGAACTGGGCACCCTCATCCCCAGCGCGGGCGGCGAGTACGCGATGGTGTCGACCATGGCCGGGCGGCTCGCCGGCTGGCTGGTCTTCGTGCTCTCCCTGCTGGTCGTCATGATCGTGCCGCCCGTCATCGCGATGGGCACCGCCGACTACCTCGCCCCGATCGTGCACCTCGACCCCGCGATGACCGGCGCCGGCGTGATGCTGCTCGCCACCCTGGCCGGCCTGCTCGACCTGCGCGCCAACGCCTGGATCACCGGCATCTTCCTGGTCCTGGAGGTCATCGCCGCCGGCGTCGTCGCGCTGCTGGGCTTCACCCACAGCCACCGCGGCGTGGGCAGCCTGGTCTCCATGCAGGTGGCCGGCGAGCACGGCCACACGGACACCGTGACGGCCATGCTGGTCGTGTCCGGACTCGCCATCGCCCTCTTCGTCACCCAGGGCTTCTCGACCGCCGTGTACCTCTCCGAGGAACTGGAGCACCCCCGACGCAACGTGGCCCGCACGGTCCTCGCCACCCTGGCCATCTCCACCGTGATCATCCTGGTCCCCGTCGCCGCCATCACCCTGGGCGCCGGCGACCTGAAGGAGCTGACCGGCGGCGACATCAGCTCCATGGTCACCGCCTGGTCCAACTCCGCGGTCGGCACCTTCGTCAGCCTCTGCGTCGCCCTCGCCATCATCAACGCGGGCATCGTCATGGTCATCCAGAACTCCCGCGTCCTGTTCGCCTCCGCCCGCGACAAGGCCTGGCCCGGCCCGGTCAACAACGTCTTCTCCAAGCTCGGCCGCTTCGGCTCCCCGTGGGTGGCCACGCTCGCCGTCGGCGTCCCGGGCGCGCTGCTCTGCTTCGTCAACCTGGACACCCTGTACGGCGTCACCGGCGTCTCGGTGACCGGCATGTACCTGCTGGTCGCGGTCGCCGCCCTGCTGGGCCGCCGCGGCGCCCACAAGCACACCACCGCCTGGCGGATGCCGCTGTGGCCCGTGGTGCCGGTCCTCCTGATCGCCGTCCTCGCGTACATCCTCACCCAGCAGGAGACGGGCTACCTGCTGTGGACCGGCGGCATCACCGCCGTCGCCACCCTGTACTGGGCGCTCTACCTGCGCCCGCGCCGCGAGACCCGCTGGCTGGTGTCGATCCCCGAGGACGCACAGCTCCCGCAGACCACGGCGGCCATCCCGGCCCAGCCCGGCCGGCCGGCGGCCGAGGGGATCACGCGCCCTTGACCGCCCGGAGGGGCGTCGACCGGAGGGGCCTCAAGGGGGCGGGGACAACCACGCGATCGGCCACCGCGAACCCGTAGCGGGCCGATCCCGGTGGAGACCGACCCGACGTGCCGTACCACGACCGCGGTACGGCACGTCGAACCTCTCCTCCCGAGGGAGGGGTGACCGGTCGACCCGGGGTCGGCAGCGCTTGCCGGTGCCGCCCCGTACCGTTGAGCCATGGATCTTCGACTGCCCGCGTTGCGGGGGCTGCGGCGGCGGCCGCGCCGGCTCGTCGCCGCCGCGGCCGCCGTCGTGGTACTCGCCGGCGCCGGCACCTGGACGGCCGCCGTCGCCTCCGGCGACGCCCGGCCGGTCCGCGTCAGCGACCGGATCATGGCGGTCGACGGGGAGAGCCTGGACACCTCGTTCTTCGCCCCGGCCGACGCCGGCCGGCACCCCGCCGTCCTGCTGGCGCACGGCTTCGGCGCCAGCAAGGACGACATGCGGCAGCAGGCAGAGGACCTCGCCCGGGACGGGTACGCGGTCCTGACCTGGTCCGCGCGCGGCTTCGGCCGGTCCACCGGGAAGATCGGCCTCAACGACCCGGCCGGCGAGGTCACCGACGTCTCCCGGCTCATCGACTGGCTGGCGAAACAGCCCCAGGTCCGCCTCGACCGGCCCGGCGACCCGCGCGTGGGCATGGCCGGCGGCTCCTACGGCGGTGCGGTCTCCCTGCTCGCCGCCGCGCACGACCACCGCGTCGACGCCATCGCGCCGGCCATCACCTACTGGAACCTCGCGGACGCCCTGTTCCCCAACGGCGTCTTCAAGAAGCTGTGGACCGGCGTCTTCTTCAACACCGGCGGCGGCTGCGCCCGCTTCCAGCCCGCCCTGTGCCGGATGTACGACCGGGTCGCCGAGTCCGGCACGCCGGACGCGGCCGCCCGCGCGCTCCTGGAGGCGCGCTCGCCGTCCGCCGTGGGCGACCGCATCAAGGTGCCCACCCTGCTGACGCAGGGCCAGACGGACTCCCTGTTCACGCTCGGCCAGTCCGACGCCGCGGCGCGGGCGATCCGCGCGAACGGCGCCCCGGTCGACGTCGACTGGATCGCCGGCGGCCACGACGGCGGGGACATGGAGACCGGCCGGGTGCGGACCCGCGTGCGTGCCTGGTTCGACCGGTACCTGAAGGGCGACCGCGGCGCCGGCACCGGCCCGGCCTTCCGGGTCACCCGCACCGGCGGCGTCGACTCCACCGACGGCACGGCCCGGCTGCGCGGCGCGAGTGCCGCCGCCTACCCCGGGCTGCACGACCACCGCCACGCCGTCGCCCTCACCGGCGGCGAGCAGCACGTCGTCAACCCGCCCGGCGCCAGCCCGCCCGGCGTCTCCGCGCTCCCCGGCCTCGGCGGCTCCGGCGGCCTCGCCCAGCTGTCCGCGCTCGGCGTCGGCGTCTCCCTCGACTTCCCCGGCCAGTCCGCCCGGTTCGACTCGGCGCCGCTCACCCGCGACCTGCGGATCACCGGCGCGCCGACCGCCACCGTCCACGTCACCTCCACCCGCGACGACGCCGTCCTGTTCGGCAAGGTCTACGACGTCGGCCCCGACGGCACCCGGCAGGTCCTGCCCGCCCAACTGGTCACCCCCTTCCGGGTGACCGGCGCCCGGGCGGGCAAGGACGTCACCGTCACCCTCCCCGCGATCGACCACGAGGTGCAGAAGGGCCACCGGCTCCGGCTGGTCCTCGCCTCCACCGACCTCGGCTACGCCTCCCCGGCCGCCCCGGCGACCTACACCGTCTCCCTGAAGGGGGCCCTCGACGTACCCACGGCCCCCGCCGTCACCACCGCCGCGGCACCGCTGGCCGCCTGGGTCTGGTGGCTTCCCGCGACCGGCGCGCTGCTCGCGCTCGCCCTGCTGTTCACCGGCCGCCGCCGCACGGCCGCCCCCGCCCCCGGCCCCGCGGCGGCCGAAGTGCCGCTGGTGATCGAGGGCCTGACCAAGCGCTACGCCCGCTCCACCGACCGGTACGCGGTGCGCGAGCTGTCCTTCCGCGTGGAGAAGGGGCAGGTGCTCGGCCTGCTCGGACCCAACGGCGCGGGCAAGACCACCACCCTGCGCATGCTGATGGGCCTGATCAAGCCGGACGACGGTGAGATCCGCGTCTTCGGGCACCCCGTCCGGCCCGGCGCGCCGGTGCTGTCCCGGGTCGGCGCGTTCGTGGAGGGCGCCGGCTTCCTGCCCCATCTCTCCGGCCGGGAGAACCTGGAGCTGTACTGGCGCGCCACCGGCCGGCCGCCCGAGGACGCCCATCTGGACGAGGCCCTGCGCGTCGCCGGGCTCGGCGACGCGCTCGCCCGCGCGGTGCGCACCTACTCCCAGGGCATGCGCCAGCGCCTCGCCATCGCCCAGGCCATGCTCGGCCTGCCCGACCTGCTGATCCTCGACGAGCCGACCAACGGCCTCGACCCGCCCCAGATCCGCGAGATGCGCGAGGTGATGATCCGCTACGCGGCCGGCGGCCGTACGGTGATCGTCTCCAGCCACCTCCTCGCCGAGGTCGAGCAGTCCTGCACCCACCTGGTGGTGATGGACCGCGGCCGGCTCGTCCAGGCCGGCCCCGTACGGGAGATCATCGGCTCCGGCGACACCCTGCTGGTCGGCACCGCGACGCCGGTGGAGGAAGCGGCCGCGGAGAAGGTGGCCGCGCTGCCCGGCGTCGCCTCCGCCGTGCGCACCGACGACGGACTGCTGGTCCGGCTCGAACCCGGCGGCACGGCCGAGCAGCTGGTCGTGGAGCTGGTCCGCCTGGCGGTGCCGGTCGCCTCGGTCGGCCCCCACCGCCGCCTGGAGGACGCCTTCCTCACCCTGATCGGAGGTTCCGCATGAGCACGCTCGCCGAGCGCACCGAGACGGCGACCGGCTACCACGCGGGCCGCACGCTGCCGCTGCGCGTGGAGCTGGTCCGCCAGCTCAAGCGGCGCCGCACCCTGGTCATGGGCGCGATCCTGGCCGCGCTGCCGTTCGTCCTGCTGATCGCCTTCGCCGTCGGCGGCACCCCGGACGGCCGCAACAACCAGGTGACGCTGATGGACACGGCCACCGCGTCCGGTGCCAACTTCGCCGCCGTGAACCTGTTCGTGTCGGCGGGTTTCCTGCTGGTGGTCCCGGTCGCCCTGTTCTGCGGGGACACCGTGGCCTCGGAGGCGAGCTGGTCCTCCCTGCGCTATCTGCTGGCCGCGCCCGTGCCCCGGGCCCGGCTGCTGTGGTCCAAGCTGGTCGTCGCGCTCGGGCTGAGCCTCGCCGCGATGGTGCTGCTGCCGGTCGTGGCCCTCGCCGCCGGCACGGCCGCCTACGGCTGGGGCCCGCTGCAGATACCCACCGGCGGCGCGCTGGCCACCGGTACGGCGGCGCAGCGGCTGCTGGTGGTCGTGGCGTACATCTTCGTGTCCCAGCTCGTCACCGCCGCACTGGCGTTCTGGCTGTCGACCAGGACGGACGCGCCGCTCGGCGCCGTCGGCGGCGCGGTCGGGCTGACCATCGTCGGCAATGTGCTGGACGCCGTCACCGCCCTGGGGCACTGGCGCGACTTCCTGCCCGCGCACTGGCAGTTCGCCTGGGCCGACGCCGTCCAGCCGCACCCCGAGTGGTCCGGCATGATCCAGGGCACGGCGATCTCGGTGACGTACGCCGTCGTGCTGTTCGCCCTGGCCTTCCGCGGATTCGCCCGCAAGGACGTCGTCTCCTAGGCCGGCACGGCGATCGCCGCCGAGGACGAACCGCCCGACGCCGCGTTCGCACAGCCCATTGACCTTTCCTTACTTACGAGTAAGTTGACGCACCGGTAAGGACCTTGCAGGGCACGAGCCGCATCCGGGAGCCGTCATGGGCGTACGCAGGGATCTGAAACGGGCACGGCGGCGCGCCGACCTGGCGGCCCGGGGGTCGGTGGAGCTGGTCAGGGACGCGACGGGCACCGTGCGCGAGGTCCGCGCGGCCCCCCTGGCACCGCCGCTCACCACCGGCTCCATGGCCGACCTGCCGTTCACGCACGCCGCCGAGACCCCCACCGCGGTGCTGCTGCGCCGCCGCGAGCGGGGCGCCTGGCACCCGGTCACCGCGGCGGCCTTCGCCGCCGAGGTCGCCGCGGTCGCGAAGGGGCTGGTCGCCGCCGGACTGGAAACGGGCGACCGGGTGGCCGTGATGTCCCGCACCCGCTACGAGTGGACCGTCCTGGACTTCGCGATCTGGGCGGCCGGCGGCCAGTCCGTGCCCGTCTACCCCACCTCCTCCGCCGAGCAGGTGGAGTGGATCGTCCGCGACTCCGGTGCCCGGTTCGCCGTCACCGAGACCGCCGGGAACGCGGTCACGGTCACCACCGGCACGGCCGGCCACGCCCGCCCCCCGCGCCTGTGGCAGCTCGATGCGGGCGCCCTCGCCGACCTGACCGGTCTCGGCCGTGACGTCCTCGACGAGGAACTCCTCAAGAGGCGTGGGGCGCTGACCCCCGGCACCGTCGCCACCGTCTGCTACACCTCCGGCACGACGGGCCGGCCCAAGGGCTGCGTCCTCACCCATGCCAACCTGCACGCCGAGGCCGCCAACACCGTGGAGCTGCTGCACCCGGTGTTCCAGGCCGTCACCGGCCGGACGGCCTCCACCCTGCTCTTCCTCCCGCTCGCCCACATACTCGGCCGCACCCTGCAACTCGCCTGCCTGCTGGCCCGCATCGAGACCGGCCACTTCCCGAGCGTCCGGCCCGACGAGCTCAGGCCCGCACTGAGGGAGTTCCGGCCCACCTTCCTGGTGGGTGTGCCGTACCTCTTCGAGAAGATCCACGACACCGGCCGGGCCACCGCCGAGAAGATCGGCCGTGCCGCCTCCTTCGACCGGGCCGACCGGATCGCCGTCCGCTTCGGCGAGGCCTACCTGCACAAGTTCCTCGGCACCGGCAAGGGCCCGGGCCCCGGCCTGTACGCCGCCTGGGCCCTGTACGACCTGCTGGTCTACCGGCGCATCCGCAAGGAGCTGGGCGGCCGCATGCGCTACGCCATCAGCGGCGGATCCCCGCTGGACCGCAACCTCAACCTGTTCTTCCACGCCGCCGGCATCATCGTCTACGAGGGCTACGGCCTGACCGAGACGTCCGCCGCCGCCACCATCGTGCCCCCGCTCGCGCCCCGCCCCGGCACGGTCGGCCTGCCCGTCCCGGGGGTCTGCGTACGGATCGCGGACGACGGCGAAGTGCTGGTCAAGGGCGGCGTCGTGTTCGGCTCGTACTGGAACGATCCGGCGGCCACGGACGCCGTGCTCGCCGACGGCTGGTTCGCCACCGGCGACCTGGGCTCCCTGGACCAGGACGGCTACCTCACCATCACCGGCCGGAAGAAGGACATCCTCGTCACCTCCGGCGGCAAGAACGTCGCGCCGGCCGTCCTGGAGGACCGGCTGCGCAGCCGCTCGCCGGTCGGGCAGTGCGTGGTCGTCGGCGACAACCGGCCCTTCGTCGCCGCCCTGATCACCCTCGACCCGGAGGCACTCGCGCACTGGCTGGCGGTCCGTGGGCTGGCGCCCGGCACCTCTGTCGCCGAGCTGGCCCGCGACGAACGGCTGCGGGCGGAGGTGCAGAAGGCGGTCGACTACGCCAACGAGGCGGTCTCGCGCGCCGAGTCGATCCGTGCCTTCGCACTCGTCGAGGGGGAGTTCACCGAGGAGAACGGGCTGCTCACCCCGTCGCTGAAGGTGAGACGGCACGCGGTGACGGCGGCGTACGCGGAGCGGATCGAGGCGCTGTACCGCCGCTGACACGCGGGAGCGGGCCGCCGAGACACTCGGCGGCCCGCTCCGGTGACGAGATCAGCTGCCGGCCTCGGAGTTCTGCGACAGGATCGACACGTCCTCCAGCAGGTGCGCCAGCGCACCGTCGCGCTTGGCGTTCGTGGAGTTCTCGGTGCACTGCTGCTGCATGTGGTCCGACAGGATCGGGATGTCCTGGACATTGACGCCGATGAGGGCGCCGACGCCGACCGGAATGTCGTTCACCGCGATGCACGGCTTGTTGAAGGAGCCCTGGATCAGCGCGATCTGGGGGCTCATGTTCCCGTACGTGGCCGAGTTGCCGTAGCTCTGCCACGAGCCGTTGCCGTTGGCGGCGGTCGGCCCGCTGTCGTTTCCGATCGCCAGCGCCTGCGGTGCCGCGGCAGCGGAGGCGCCGATGGCGGATGCGGCGACGGCCGCAGTGGCAACAATCTTCCTGATCATTGGCCAGTCCTTTCTGAGAAAACCCCGTCCACCGGAGCGTTCTGGTCAACTCCACGGACCCCGTGTGGTTTCTCCCGTTCACTCCGTCGGACGATGACTGGGCTGGTCGTGCGTTTTTCCGACTTCGTGATTTCCGGCCCCTGTCAGGATCTTGCGGGCCAACCGGGTGAATGGGCGCAACCATTCCCGATGCGTCGGGTTGATGTCGCCGTAGGGCATGCGTCGCTACGAGGAAAGGAACGCGAAGTGCTCAAGAAGGCAATGGTCGCCGCTGCGACCGCCGCTTCTGTCGTGGGAATGGCGGTGGCGGCCGCGCCGCAGGCGCTTGCCATCGGCAACGACGACGGGCCGACCGTCGCGAATGGCAACGGCGCCGTGTCGTCGTTCGGCAACTCGGCCACGCGGGGCGACATGAGCCCGCAGCTGTCGCTGGTGCAGGGCACGCTGAACAAGCCGTGTGTCGGCATCCAGGACGTGGATGTCGCGGTCGACGCCCTCATCGGCGTGACGGTCCAGGACATCCCGGTCCTGTCCGACCACCTGCAGCAGCAGTGTGCCGACAACTCCACGAACACCAAGCGGGACGGCGCGATCTCGCACGTCCTGGAGGACCTGTCGGTTCTCTCGGCCAACGGCGAAGGCTGAGCCGTTCAAGCCGGCCCGGGCCGTCCGCTGCATTTGTCTGCGGACTGCCCGGGCTTTTTTCCACGCAATTTCGGCCGAGGAGCACACGTGTGGGAAAGGCGGTGCGAAAGAGTGATTATCGCTCAGTTCGAGTTCCGCCGCCCACCCTTGCGTCTATGCCTCACTCCGTGCCACGACCGTCCACGTCGTGCTCACACGGTTCTGGCCGTCATCGGGGCATGACCCCAGAGAAGGGAACTTTCATGAAGAAGAGCGTTGCTGCCGTCGCGGGCGCCCTGCTGGCGCTGGGTCTGGCCGGGCCCGCCTTCGCCGACTCCGGTGCCGAGGGTGCGGCCGTCGGTTCGCCGGGCTTCCTGTCCGGCAACGTCGTCCAGGTGCCGATCCACATCCCGATCAACGTCTGCGGGAACACGGTCGACGTCATCGGCCTGCTGAACCCGACGTTCGGCAACGTCTGCGTCAACGACTGAGGCGCAGCACAAAGCACCAGCCCCGGCTGTGTCGTGGCCGGTCTTGGATCGTCGAACCTCGATTCTTCGTTCCGGGACCGGCCTTTTCCACTCCTTCGAGCAGGAAGACAACGAGATTGCGACAGACCCTCAGCAAGGGCATGGTCGTCGCCGCCGCAGCGACCAGCATGCTGTCCTTGTACGGCAGCTCAGCGCTCGCCGACACGGAAACACACGGCGCCGCCCAGGGATCGGCCGGCGTGCTCTCCGGCAACAACGTCCAGGCCCCGGTGAACGTCCCGGTCAACATCTGCGGCAACTCCGTGGACGCGGCCGCCGCACTGAACCCGGCGTTCGCCAACAAGTGTGCCAACCACGGTTCGCACACCGACGTCGTCGGCAAGCCGCACCATGACACGCAGGACACCGGCTACGGCGACTCCGACGACCGCACCACCCCTCCGTCGCACGACGAAGAGGACCACACCACCGCGCCCGCGTACGGGGGTGAGGACCACACCGGTGCGCCCGAGTACGGCGACGAGGACCGCACCACTCCTCCGTCGCACGACGAAGAGGACCGCACCACTGCGCCGGCGTACGGCGGTGAGGACCACACGACCCCGCCCTCGTACGGGAGTGACGACCGCACCACTCCTCCCGCGTACGGCGGTGAGGACCACACGACCCCGCCCTCGTACGGGAGTGACGACCGCACCACTCCGCCCGCGTACGGCGGTGAGGACCACACGACCCCGCCCTCGTACGGGAGTGATGACCACACGACCCCGCCCCCCTATGGCGGTGATGACCACACCACCCCACCTCCATACGGCGGTGATGACCACACCACCCCACCTCC
Organism: Streptomyces sp. NPDC096012; assembly: GCF_040426375.1. Classification (NCBI taxonomy): domain Bacteria; kingdom Bacillati; phylum Actinomycetota; class Actinomycetes; order Kitasatosporales; family Streptomycetaceae; genus Streptomyces; species Streptomyces sp. NPDC096012. The sequence goes on along the minus strand of NZ_JBEOTD010000020.1, from coordinate 94,835 downwards.
ATACGGCGGTGACGACCACACCACCCCGCCCCCGTATGGCGGGGACGACCACACCACCCCACCCCCGTACGGTGGTGACGACCACACCACCCCGCCCCCGTACGGCGGGGAGGAGACACCTCCACCTGGTGGGGAGACCACTCCGCCACCCCCCGGTGGCGAGGAGCACCACCCGGGGTCCCCGCCCTCCCTTCCGCACACCGGTGGTGACGGCCGGGCCATGCTCGCGACCTCAGCCGCCAGTGCCGCGCTGATCGCGGCCGGCACGATCCTGTACCGCCGCGGCCGGGCCACCACCGGCAAGTAGCGCGCGGGTGCCGGAGCCCAGTGCCCGGCACCCCCGCGGCTGCGACGCGCCCCGGGTACCGGTGCCCGTCGCAGCCTTCTCAGCGCCGTACCGCCTCCGGCAGGCCGTCACGCCTGCCGGACGGGACACGCCAGCCGGCCGGACCCGAGCGCAGCCGCCGCCTCACCCCGCGGACCAGCGTGCCCGCCGTGAAGGTCGCGCCGTGCACGAACCGCATCGCCGGGCCGAAGCCCGCCGCGGTGACGAGACCGGCCAGGAACAGGCCGGGGTACGACGACTCGAACTCCAGCCCCACTTCCGGCGCCCCGTCGGCGCCCGTCGCCAGCAGCGCGCGCAGCTCGGGGGAGAGCAGGCGCAGCCGGTCGCGGCCGGCGCGGAATCCCGTCGCCGCGATGACGTGCTCGGTCTCCAGCACACCGGCCCCACCCCGGCGGCCCGCCGTCTCCAGGCGCAGCCCGTACGGCACTTCCCGGGCGCTCACGATCTCCCGGCCGAGCACCACCTCCACCCGGCGCTCCACCCGCTCGCGCACCCACCAGGCACCCGCCGGGCCCAGCGCGCCGGCCGCGATCCGGGCCCGCGTCCGCTCCGGCAGCCGCCGGTACAGGCCCGGCCGCCCGGCGTAGAACCAGTTCCGCCAGCCGGGGCCGAGACCGCTGTGCGGGGAGCGGGCCGAGCGCCACCAGGGGCGCTCCCACGGGGGCGGCACGTCGTTCCAGCGCAGCCGGTCCGATCGGGCCAGCACCCGGGCCCGGCTGCCCTGTTCGGCGAGGAGCGCGGCCGTTTCCAGGGCCGCCTGGCCACCGCCGACCACCGTGACGTCCCGGTCGCGGAAGCGGTCGAGGTCGGCGTGGTCGCTGCTGTGCGAGACCAGGGCGGGCGGCAGGCCGTGCAGGGCGGCCGGGACCTCGGTGAACGGCAGCACACCCACGGCCAGCGCGACCGTGCGCGCGGTCAGCGTCTCCCGGTCCTCGGTGACGACGTCGAAGCCGCCGGTGCGCGGGGCCACCCGGAGCACGTTCCGCTCGTCGAGGGCGGGCACGGCGTTGCGGGCGAACCACAGGCCGTACTCCGCGAACACCTCCAGCCCGATCGGCTCGGCGTGCCGGGCCGTCATGCCCCGGAAGGCGCAGAAGACGTCGAGCCGCCAGCGGCCCTCCGGGTCGGACAGGTTGGACGCCCACGGCTCCGACTTCAGGAACATGCCGCGGGGCATGTGGTCGCGCCAGGCCTGCATGGGCCGTCCGAAGACACGGACGGTGAGCCCGGCCGCCGCGGCGTGCGAGGCGATCGACAGGCCGTACGGGCCGGCGCCCACCACCAGCAGGTCGTACATCAGCGGCTGCTCGCCTTCTCCTCGTCGGGGAAGCCGGCGACGCGGCCGGCCGGGAGATCCGTCAGGTCACCGTCCCGGTCCGGCAGGCCGTCCGACGGGTGCGCCGGCCGCGCGGGGCCCACCGGTGCGGGGGCCGGCCGGGGGCGCAGGCGTCCGGTGACGCGGCCCAGCGCGTGGCGGCACCACAGTGCCCACATCGCCGGGCCGGGGGCCGGGTCGTCCGCCGCGTACCAGGCCAGCTCCCGGCCCTCGGGCGCCCGGCGCAGCGCGGTCAGCGGGGCGTAGTTCTCCACCACGAACCGCCGCCCGGGTCGCGGCGCGCCGTCCGGCAGCGGCCGGTGCGTGAGGTCCAGGTGCAGGGCGCGTACGACGTCCAGGCCGGTGCTGTCGGTGAACAGCCGGAACTGGGCGCCGGGACGGGGGTTGAAGTCGAGGAGGTGGTAGCGGCCGGTGCTGCCGCAGCGACGGAAGTCCAGGTCGAGGACGCCCCGGTAGCCCAGCTCGGCCGTGAGCCGCTCGGCCAGTGCCCGCACCTGCGGGTTGGGTGTCCACTGGCCGGCCGCGGTCAGTCCCGCGCCGCGCGGCCAGGCCAGGTGTTTGCGGCCGGATCCACCGGCCCGCAGGATGCCGGTGCGGTCGCTGTACCCGTGGAAGAACCAGTCGCGGTCCGGCCCCGGCGGCAGGAACGTCTGGAACAGCAGCGCGCTGCCCGCCTCCCCGGCACGCAGGTACAGCTCCCGCGCCTCCCGCGCCGAACGCACCACCACCGTGGAGCGCAGCCCGCGGCCGGCGGGGACCAGCCAGGGACGGCTCCACTTGGCCACCACCGGAAGACCCAGCCGCCAGGTGGCCGCCGCCGCGTCGTCGGCGCTGTCCGGGACCAGGGTCACCGGGTGCGGGATGCCGGCGGCGGCGCACACCTCGGCCAGCCGCACCTTGTCGGCGACCCGTTCGGGCAGCAGGCGGGGCTGCTGCGGCAGCAGATAGGAGGAGGCGAGTTCCTCGCGGAGCCGGGCGGCGGCGACGGCGCTCGCGTCGTCCAGCGGGACGAGCACGGCGGGGCGTGCGATGCGGGCCGCGACCCGGCGCAGCACCGCGGCGATCTCGCCGGGGGAGGCGCCGGGCCGCGGCGGGGGGTGCAGCCGGCGCACGAATCGCGAGGCGCGAACCGGGCTTGCGGTGGTGTCGGCGACGACGTGCACGTCCACTCCGGCTCTGCCGAGGGAGCGTACGGCGCCCAGGGTGCCGTGGTGAAAGGGATTGGGGTCGAGGCGCAGCAGAACTGCGGGGACCCGGATGTCCAGCAGCGACACGGGTGTTCTTCCCTTCTCGTCCGTTCGCCCGTGCGGCGGTTCGGGCCCACCTGAAAGCCGTAACCCCGCCGACGGAATTCATATTGATATGACTGTGTGTCAATAACAGGAAGCAGACAGTGGAAACGCAGTGGTGTGGAGGGAGGAGCAGGCATGGCTGCACAGCAGCGAGGGGACCGCTTCCGCCGGCTGACCGTGGTCGCGGTGGCGGTCGCCGCGTCGGCCGCTCTGGTGGCCGGCCCCGGAACGGCGGCCGGGGCGGTGCGGTTCGCCGATCCGCCCGTCCCGGCGCCGACCGGCGCGCCGAGCCCGATGAGCCCGCCGAGCCCGGCCACCCCGACAGCCCCGGTCAGCCCGGCCACCCCGACAGCCCCGGTCAGCCCGGCCGTCCCGACCACCCCGGCGGCCCCGGCGACCGCCAAGGCCGTCCCGCCCTTCGGTGCCTTCCTCGACTCCGGGCCGAGGGGTGTGGCGCGCATGGCCGAGCTGGGCCACTGGCTCGGCGGGACCGAGCTGAAGGTGGCGCACACCTATCTGCCCGGCGGCCAGTGGGAGGACATCGAGGGGCCGCCCGGCTTCCTGGACGTATGGGCCCACTGGCGGCTCGAGAAGGCCGACCGGACCCTCGTCCTCAACGTGCCCATGCAGGAACGCAACGAGGAGCACGTCTCCGACGCCGAGGTGCGGCGGCTGCTGCGGCAGGCCGCGGCCGGCGCGTTCGACCACCACTTCAAGGCCCTGGCCGAGCGGCTGGTGCGGCTGAACGTGCCGGACACGGTGATCGTGCTCGGCTGGGAGATGAACGGCGTCACCTACACCCATCGGTGCGGACCGGACCCGCAGTCCTGGAAGACGTACTGGAACAGGATCGTCACCACCATGCGGTCGGTGCCGGGCCAGAGGTTCCGGTTCGACTTCACGCCCAGCCGCGGCCGGGACGCCGTGCCCTGGACCGAGTGCTACCCGGGCGACGACACGGTCGACATCATCGGCATGGACTCCTACGACCAGCCGACCGGAATGTCGTTCGACGAACAGGTGAGGGAGCCCTACGGCCTGCAGCAGCACGTGGACTTCGCGAAAGCCCACGGCAAGCCCATCTCCTACCCGGAATGGGGGCTCTTCCGCAACGGTGACAACGCCGAGTACATGCGGCGCATGCTCGCCTGGATCGACGAGCACCAGCCGCTGTACAACACGCTGACCGACTACTGCCCGCACGGCGTGTGGCAGTGCACGGGAAACCCCCGGGCGTCCCGGCTCTACCGGGCGGCGCTGTACGGCCGCACCGACCAGCCGGCCCCCACCCCCACCCCGACACCGATGCCGATCCCGATTCCCGCGACCGAGCCGGCCCCGACGCCCACCCAGAAGCCGCCGGCCAACTGCTCGCCGCTGGAACTGGGCGACTGGGTCGAGCACTGGCTCGGCGGCAAGCTCTGCCTCCGGCTCGACTGGTGGTCGCGCAGCCGCTAGCCCTGGCCGCGTTCCCGCCACCGGCGCAGCACCTCCTTGCCCCGCTGCCGGGCGGCCGCGTCGCACAGCGCGGCCGTCAGCAGCGGGGCGGTGCGCCGCCGGGCCAGCAGCAGCCGCTGGTTGACGACCGGTTCGGGACGCCAGTGGTGTTTGTACGGCTCGTCGCCGCGCAGCAGGCTCAGTGTGCCGCGCCCGGCCGCGGCGGCCTGCTCGGCACAGGCGTCGAGCAGCATCACCGCCACGTCCGCCTTGCGTTCGCGCAGGCCCGGATGGGCGCCGTAGAGGTAACCGCCGGCGAGGCCGGGCGAGAGCAGGCTCAGATCGACGGCCACCACCTCTCCGTCGAGCCGGAACTCGGTGACCACCGCGCTCCCGGAGCGCACCATCGGGCCGACCGCCCGCACCAGGTGCGCCCGGAAGCGGGGACTGAGATGCTCGGACGTGACCTTGCGCCCCTGCCACTGCAGCCGGTGCAGCTCCAGCAGCCGGCCGAGCGCCGCGTCCACGTCCTCGGGACCGACCGCCCGCCGCCGTACGCCGAGCGCGGTCAGCTTGCGCAGCTTGGCCCGTACCCGCTGGGCCTTGTTCGACGGCAGCCGGGCCACCAGTTCGTCCATGGGCACGGCCGGCAGCTCCAGGCACACCGAGTCCCGCAGCACGCGACGCGGACCGGGCCAGCGGTCGTAGACCCGCTCCACCGCGCCGCCCGGCCGCACCTCGCGGAAGTCGATCAGCGCCGTACGGGCCGTGTCCGCCAGCGTCTCGGTGAGCGCGCCGGCCGCGCCCCCGGCATCGTCGTCGTCCAGCAGCAGGTCCGCGTAGTCGGAGATCGCCCCGCCGAGCGGTACCAGCGCGGGCAGCGGCCGGCGGACCAGCATCAGGGGGGCGGCGGCCACCAGTTCCTCACCGGAGCGCACCAGCACCAGCCTGAGCCGGCCAGGCCTGCCGTAGGACAGCCACCACGAGTGCAGCCAGGCGTGGCTCTGGAACGGGGTCGCGGCGGCGCACCGTGCGTACAGCCGGTCCCAGGCCGGGGCCAGGCGCGCGAAGGCGGCCTCGTCGGTGACGAGTTCGGCGGCGAGAGCGGGCTGGGCGGCGCGCGCCGTGCAGGTCGCGGTCACGGCCGGCCGTGCGCGTCGGCGGCGACGGCCGGACCGGGCACCGAGGCCACCGGCGCGGCCTCTCCGGCCGGCGGGCGCCGCGGCCGCGTCAGCAGCGCGAGACCGCCGAGCAGGCCGCCCGCGCTCGCCCCGACCAGCCCCGTCACCCCGGCCGACGCGGAGGCCGGCGCGGTGGGCTTCACCGCCTTGGAGAACTGCAGGAGTTCGACGTGTGTGTCGGCCTTGACGCCGTCGGCCTGCCGGGTGAGCGCGCGGGCGACCGCGTCGGCCATGGCGGCGGCCCGCGCCGGGTGGGCTGAGGTGGCGGAGACGGCGACCATCGGGGCGTCCGGGGAGGTCGCGGTGCGCACGCTGTCGCGCAGGGTGTTCACCGGGACCCCGGCCGACTTCCCGGCGTCGCCGAGCACCGCGAGCTGGGTGGCGACCCGCCCGTAGGCCTGTGCGAAACCCAGGGCGGTGGCGGTGTCGGACCTCCCCGTGGGCACCGCGATGACATAGCTGGTCGCCGTGTACGTGGGCGTCTTCAGCGCCCCGTACGCGCCGCCCAGCAGCCCGCCCGCGAGGACCCCGGCCGCCACGAACGACCAGGACGGCAGCGCGCGGCGGAGTCGGGAGGTGTGGGTGTGCCGGGGAGTGTGGATCTCGGTCATGACGGGCTTGCTCCCTGCTGGATCGGGACCTGGGGGGACGTGCGGGCGAGCGCGGCCGCGTACACGTCCATGAGCCGGGTGGCGCTGCGGGTGATGCAGTAGTGGCGGGCCGCCTCCGGGGCGGCGCGCGGGCCGGGCCCGGCGGCCCGGACACCGGCGAGCGCGCGGGCGTAGGCGCCGGCGTCGCAGGGGACGCGCACCGCGTACGGCGCGGCCTCGGGCGGCAGGTCCTCCAGGGCCGGACAGGACGTGTACCGCACCGGCAGGCCGGCCGCGAGCGCCTCCACGACCGCGAGTCCGAACGCCTCCTCGGGGCACGGCGCGGCGAGTACGTCCATCGCCGAGACCAGCGCGGGCAGGTCGGGGCCGGGCGAACCGTCGGCGACGTACGGCCGCTCGCCCGCGAACAGCACCCGGCCGGCGACCCCCGCCCGCTCGGCGGCCCGGCGCAGCGCGCCCTCCTCCGGGCCCCCGCCGACCAGCAGCAGCCTGCAGTCGGCCGGCAGCCGGGCGAAGGCCTCGATCAGCACGCCGAAGCGCTTGCCGGGTGCGAGGCGGCCGATGCCGCCGACGACGAACGCGTCGGGGGGCAGGCCGAGTCGCTCGCGGGTGCGGCGGCGGGCCACCGGGTCGAAGGCGAACCGGGCCAGGTCGATGCCGTTGGGGACGACCGCGATGCGCCGCTCGGGCACGCCCCAGCGGGTGAGCCGTTCGGCGACCGTGGCGGAGACGGCGACGGTGGACCGGCCGAGGCGCTCGCCCAGCAGATACAGGCCGCGCACCCCCGCCGTGAGCGGCCGGCCCTCCAGCTGCGAGTCGCCGAGGGAGTGCTCGGTGGCCACGACCGCGCGGACACCGGCCAGCCGGGCGGCGATCCGGCCGTACAGACAGGCCCGGTACAGATGGGTGTGCACGAGGTCGTAGCGGCCGTCCCGGATCAGGCGCACCAGCCGGGGCAGCGCGGCCAGATCGCGGTTGCCGGCCATGCCGAGGTGTTCCACCCGCACCCCGTCGGCCGCCAGCCCGGCGGCCACCGCCCCGGGGTTGGTCAGCGTCACCACATCGCACGCCACCGGCAAGTGGCGTAGCAGCAGCCGCAGTTGCTGCTCGGCCCCGCCGACCCCGAGCCCCGTGATGATGTGCAGGGCCCTCACCGCAGCCCCTCGACGGGCCGCCGGCGCAAGCGGTGCAGCCGGTACTTGAGGAACAGGCGCACGGGGGTGTCGTTCTGCCCGATGTGCAGGCGCGGCAGGACGTACGGGCCGGTCAGCCCGCCGGGGTCGATGGCACAGGCGTAGCCGTAACCGGCCTGCCGTACGGCGTCCACGGCGCGCCGGTCGACCGTGCCGTACGGGTAGCAGAAGCCGGTGACCGGCACCCCGGTCAGCTCCCCCAGCAGCGTGCGGCTGTCGGCGGTCTCGGCCTTCAGCAGGGCGTCGTCGGCGCGCGTGAGGTCGACGTGGGTGAGGCCGTGCGAACCGATCTCCACACCGGCGTCCGCGGCACGCCGGATGCCCTCGGCGGTCAGCAGCGGCTTGCGCGGGCCCCGCGGATCCCAGGCGTTGTCGCCGCCGGTCCGGCCGGGCAGCACGAACAGGGTGGCCGTGCACTTGTGGCGGGCCAGCACGGGAAGAGCGTGGTCCAGGAAGTCGGCGTAGCCGTCGTCGAAGGTGAGGCCCACCAGGTCCCGCCCCTCGCCCCTGGCGCGGGCGGCGAGCAGTTCGGCCACCGAGACCCCGTGCAGCCCGTGTTCGCGCAGCCAGCGCAGCTGCCGGTCCAGCCGGTCGGGGGTGACCGTGATGCGGTAGGGGTCGTCGGAGCAGTCGCCGACCGAGTGGTACATCGCGATCCACGGGACGCGGCACGTTCGGGCCGGCCGCGTGGGGGCGGCGGTCTCAACGGAGGAGAGCATGAGCGAGCCTTCGGGTGTGGGTGCGTAGGAAACGGAGTGCCGGTGCCACGTCCTGGACGCCCAGGGCCCGGCCGAGCAGGGCGAACGCGACGGCCACGGTGGTGCCGCCGACGGCGAGTCCGGCGAGCGGCGACGCGGGCAGCCGCGCCGCGAGACCGCCGGCCAGGGCGGCGCCCGCCGCCGCCCCGACCGGCCGGCTCAGCTCGTGCAGCACCCGCCCGGTCCGCACGGGCACGCTCCGCCGCCGCATGCCGGCGAGCAGCAGGGCGGCGGTGAGGGTGATGCCGGCGGCGTTGGCGGCGGCGATCCCGGTGACCCCCCAGGCGCCGACCGTCCGGGCGCCCATCCAGGTGGTGACCGCGATCCCGGCGGTCATCGCCGCGACCGGGTACCAGGTGGCGCGGCCGGCCGAGAAGTAGGAGCGGACCAGGACGCCGGTCAGCGTCTGCCCGAGCAGCCCGAGCGCGTAGACACGCATCACCCCCGCGGTGGCCGCGGTGTCCCCGGCCGTGAACGCGCCCCGCTGGAACAGCAGCTGGATCAGCTGGGGGGCGCAGGCCATCACCGCCGCCGTGCCGAGCAGCACCAGGGCGGCGGCCACCGCCAGATCCCGCTCCACCCGGACCCGGGCCCGCTCGGCGTCGCCCTCGGCCAGCGCCCGCGCCACCACCGGGAAGGTGACCGTGCACAGCATCATCGACAGGGTCATCGGGATCTGCGCGACCTTCTGCGCGTAGTTCAGATGCGAGATGGCCCCGGCGGGCAGGCTGGAGGCGAGGAACCGCTCGACGAGCACCTGCGACTGCCGGCACAGCGCGAACAGCAGCACGGTGGCCAGCAGCGGCCCCGCCATCGGCCGCGCCCCGGCCCCGGCCTCCTTTACCGGGCGCGCCCCGCTGCGCCGGTGCCGGCCCAACTGCCTCAGCAGCGACGGCAGCTGGGCCAGCACCATCAGACAGCCGCCGGCCGCGACCCCGAACGCGGCCGAGCGCACCCCCCAGCTGCCTCCGAGGGCGTACATCGCCGTGACGATGCCGACGTTGTAGGCGATGTAGATCGCGGCCGGCGCCAGAAAGCGGCCGTGGGCACGGAGCGCGGCACTGCAGTATCCGGCGAGCCCGAAGCTGAGCACGCAGGTCGAGGCGATCCGGGTGCAGTCGACGGCGAGCCCCGGATCGGGCAGGCCGGGCGCCAGAGCGGCGACGAACTGCGGTGCCGCCAGGGCGAGCAGCGTGCCCACCGCCGCGAACGCGAGGCACAGCCGGGGCAGGGTGGCGGCGACCAGTGAGCGGACCGGGTCTCCGGGTACACCCTGGGCGCGGCGGGCCAGGGCCATGCTGAACGCCGGCACCAGCGCGAAGGCCAGCCCGTCCTCGATGAGCAGGGTGGCCGCGAACTCCGGCACGGTCCAGGCGACCAGGAAGGCGTCGGTGTCCTGCCCGGCCCCGAACAACCGGGCCAGCGACTGGTCCCGCAACAGCCCCAGCAGCGCCGCCGCGACCGAGAGGGAGGCGGTGAGCAGCGTGGCCTTGGCGAGGAACCGGCTGCTGGGCACGACCTGCCCGAACCCCCCGGCCTCCCAACCGGCTTCCGCGACGGCGGGGCGGGCCGGGGCGGCGGGGAGGGCCGTGGTGGGGGTGGCCGGCTGTCGGGGGGTGGGGGAGGGGGCGGTCGGCTGTTCGCCGCCGCCGTCGGTGCCGGTGCCGGTGCCCGAACCGGTGGTGTGGGGGCGGGGCCCGTGCTCTTCGGCGCCGGGGTCGGTGAGGGGGACCGGCGGTCGTCCGGCGCGGGCGGGGGTGGCGGGGGGCGTCGGCCGTTTCGCCGGCGGGGCCGTGGAGAGGGCAGGAGGCTGTCCGGCTCCGGCTCCGCCGGTGTCGGGGTGGGGCGTCCGCTGCTGCGTGCCGGAGGGGGCGGAGCGGGCCACCGGGAGGGTGGCCGGGGTGGCGTCGGCGGCGGTCCGCGGGCGTGCGCCCCGTGTGGCGAGCCGCGGACGGACCCGGCGGCCGCCCGGGCGCGCGGACAGCGCGTCCGCCGGACCGCCGGCCGTGTCGCCCACCGAGCCGCGCGCCCCGTCCGACGTCAGCCCGCGTGCTGGGTCTACGGTGAGCCCGCGTGCCGGGTCTGCGGTCAGCCCGCGTGCTGGGTCTGCGGTGAGCCCGCGTGCTGAGTCAGCGGTCAGCCCGCGTGCTGGGTCTGCCGTCAGCCCGCACACCGCGTCTGCGGTGAGCCCGCGTGGCGTGTCCGACGTCAGCCCGCACGCTGGGTCTGTCGTGAGCCCGCGTGCCGCATCCGCCGTCGGGCGCCGCGCCGTGTTCGCCGCCGGGCCACGCCCCGCGCCGGTCCCCGCGCCCGGTACTGCTCCGGACCCCGTCCCCGGTACCGCTCCGTTCCCTGTCCCCGGCAGCGCGCCGGTTGCCGGATCCGGCACCGTTCCGGTCTCCGCACCCGGCACCGCTCCGGTCTCCGGACCCGGGGCCCCGCCGGTCCTGGGGCTGGTCATCGCAGGGCCGCCTCACCTGTCGTCACTGTTCGCCCGCCCCGGACGCCGGTGCCGTCGCGTGGGGTGATCTCGTCGCCGCCGACCAGCGCCCACCAGGCGACCAGCCCGAAGCACACCGCCGTCAGCACGGTGGAGGGGCCGCCGATGTCGGCGTACACGAAGTCCACGAGCTGCCAGACCAGCAGCCCGCAGGCGACGAGCGCGCATTCCAGGCCGGGGCCGCCGGCCGCCCGGATCCGCCACAGGCCGCGCAGGGCGCACACCAGCAGCGCCAGCCAGCCGCCCGCGAGGCACAGCAGCCCGATCAGGCCCTGTTCGCCGAGGACCAGGAGATACATGTTGTGCGGCGAGAGCAGCGGCTGCCGGCGGAAGGCGGCCCCCGCCCCCTCGGTGTCGCTGCCGGACGACAGTGCCAGGGAGGCGTGTCCGTCGCGGTACTCCGGGAAGCCCTTCAGACCCACGCCGGTCAGCGGACGCCCGCGCCACATGTCGACCGCCGCCGCCCACATCGTGTACCGGTCGGTGACCGACTGGTCGGGCGCGGCGGTGACCTGGGTGATGCTGCCGATCCGCTCCTGCAGCATCGCCGTACCGACCCCGAACCCGCCCACCAGCACCACACACGCGGCCACCACCACCGCCCCGGTCTTCAGCGCCCGCCGCACCCCGGCCAGCAGCAGCTGCGCGGTGACGGCGACGGTGCCGGCGATCCAGGCGCCCCGGCTGAAGGACAGGGCGAGCGGCAGGAGCAGCGCGAGGGCGCAGACGGCGGCGAACGTCCGCTCCCGTGCCGACGAGCGGCCGAGTGCCAGGCCCACCGCGCACACCAGCCCGAAGGACACCGCCGTGGCCATGCCCATCACGTCCGCCGCCCCGAAGGTGCCGACCGCCCGGATGTCCTCGCCCTGGTACGAGGCGCCGGTCCCGGTGACGTACTGGTGCACGCCGATCCCGCCCTGCCACGCCGCGAGCGCCACGAACGACCAGGCCAGCAGCCGGAAGTCGGCCCGGCCGCGGACGAGGAGCACGACGGCGGCGGGGACCAGCACGAAGATCTGGAGGTAGCGGCCGAGACCGGTGACGCCGGCGCCGGGCGAGAGCGCGTTCATCGCCGCGAGCGACAGCCCGGCCACCGGCAGCCCGAGGACCAGGGCGGCGGTCCGGGACAGCGGGCGACGGCGTTCGCGCAGCAGCCGTACCGCGCAGTAGCCGACGACCAGCGCGGACAGCGCGTCGGCGGGGCCCGCGCCGCCCTCACCGCCGGGCGGGAGCGGCAGGGCGAGCAGCGCGACCACGGCCACCACGGGCAGCGCCGGGGAGAACCGCGGGGGCCGGCGCAGCGGCGGGTCCAGGGCCATCGGTCAGCTCCCCGTCGAGCGCACGAGCGCGGCCGCGGTGCGCAGCATGATGCAGACGTCCTGCCACAGCGACCAGTTGTCGATGTAGGCGTTGTCGAACCGGGCCCGGTCCTCGATGGAGGTGTCCCCGCGCAGCCCGTTGATCTGGGCGAGGCCGGTGATGCCGGTCTGCATGCGGTGGCGGGCCGCGTAACCGGGGTAGGCGCGGCTGAACTGCGTGACGAAGTACGGCCGTTCCGGACGCGGGCCGACCAGGCTCATGTCACCGCGGAAGACGTTCCACAGCTGGAGCAGCTCGTCCAGCGAGGTCTGCCGCAGGAAGCGGCAGAAGGGGCTCATCCTGCGCTCGCCGGCCACGCTCCACCGGGTGGCCGCCTCGCGCTCGTCGATCGGGCGCAGGGTGCGGAACTTCAGCAGCGTGAAGGGCCGGCCGTCCTTGCCGATGCGCTCCTGACGGAAGACCACGCCGGGCCCGTCGGTGAGCCGCAGCACGACCGCGCACAGCAGCAGCAGCGGGCTGACCGGCACCAGCAGCGCCCCGGACACCACCACGTCGAGCAGCCGCTTGCCGGCACTCGTGCGCCGCCGGGAGCCCAGGCGCAGCCGGCGCACGGCGAACCCGGCGAGCTGCTCGCGCACCTCGTAGGCCGGGCTGTCCGCGTCCACCTCCCACACGGTGCACCCCGACTCGGTGAGCGCCCGCAGCAGCGGACCCTGCCGGGTGCGTACGGCCGGGTCGACGGTGAGCACGACCCGTACCCCGTTCTGGACGAGCGCCCGTTCCACCTGTTCGCCGCTGGTGAGCACCGGCAACCCGCCGCCGTTCTCCGGGTGTTCCGACACGACGCCGACCGGCCGCACCCCGCAGCGCGGGTGCCGCAGCAGTGCGGCGGCCACGCGCTGCGCGGTCGCGGCGGGCCCGATCACCAGCGCGGTGCTCGGCCGGCGCAGCAGCACCGTCCGGCGCCGCCAGTGCACCACGGCCCGGCCCGCACAGGCGGCCGCCGCGTGCAGCCCCCAGCCGGCCAGCAGGGTCCGGGCGGACAGGGCGCGCTGCGGATCGAGGGCGGCGAGCAGTGCCGCGAGGCCCAGCCAGGCCACCGCGATCCGCCCGCACACCACCGGCAGTTCGTCGAGCACGCCGGGCACCGGCCGCACGGAGTGCGGGCGCAGCAGCAGCGCGCCGGACAGCAGGGCCGCGACCGGCAGCGGACGCTGGGCGGCCCCGTCCAGCGCGACCGCACCCACCAGCGCGGCGAGCAGGTCCGTGGTCAGCAGTGACAGCGGTGAGGCGGGCCGCGCGGGCGGGCGCCGCAGCGGGAAACGGAAGCCGCCGGCCGTGCGGGACGGCAGGACCGACACGGGTGGGAGTCCGCGGTCCCACGGCTGCGCGCCGGGGGACGGGACGGTACTTTCCGCAGTCACGAGTGGATGGACTCCCTGCACTCGGAGGACACGGGCGGCCGGACGCCGAGGAGTTCGCGGTAGAGCGCCGCGACCTGTTCGGCGGTGTGCCGCACGTCGTGCGTGGACATGACGTGCCGGCGCCCCTGGTCACCGAGCGCCGCGCGCAGCGGCGGGTCGGTCAGCAGCCCGGCGATTGCCCCGGCCAGCGCCACGGGGTCCTCCGGCGGGACCAGGCAGCGCGCGGCGAGGGCGGCCGGCAGGCTCTCGCGGGCGCCGTCGACGTCGGTGAGCACGACGGTCCGGGCACAGGCCAGCGCCTCCAGCGGGGCGAGTGCCATGCCTTCCCAGCGCGAGGGCAGCACCACCAGGTCGGCGGCCCGGTAGAACGGCACCACGTCCTCGACCGCGCCGGTGAACAGCACCGACGGGTGGGCCCGTCGGCGTAGTCCGGCGCTCTCGGGCCCGTCGCCGACGAGCGCCAGCCGGGCCCCCGGCACCGCGCCGAGGACGTCCTCCCAGGCCCGCAGCAGCACGTCCTGGCCCTTCTGCCGGCACAACCGCCCGACGCAGACCACCAGGGGGGCGGTGGGACCGAGGTCCGGCAGGACGGCGGCCCGGGCGGCACCGGGCGCCGTGGCGTGCGCGGCGGCGGGGACGTCCGGGTTCGGGCAGGGCGCCTTCCGCTGCGGGCGAGGCGTTCGCGGTTCCGGGAAGGAGAGTTCCGGTTCTGGGCGGACGGCTTCCGGGTCCGGTCGGAAACGGTCGAGATCGATCCCGTTCGGAATGACGGTGCAGGTGGCGCGTACGCCGGCGCGTATTCCCGTCGTGCGCTCCGCCTCGCTGACGCACACCACCCGGTCGGCCCAGCGCGCCCCCCACCGCTCCCAGCGCAGCGCGAGGGCGGCGGTGGGGCCGCCGACCGCCTCGAACGACCATGCGTGCGGCTGGTAGACGGTCGGCACGCGCCCGCGCACGGCGAGCCGGCCGGCCAGGCCGGCCTTGGCGCTGTGCGCGTGCACCAGTTCGGGCCGTACCTCGTCGATCAGCCGTGCGAGTCGCCGTACCTCGCCCGGCAGGCCGGGGCCCGGTGACCGGCCGGCCCGCCAGTGCCGTACCCCGGCGCCCAGTTCGCGCAGCCCGGCCGCCAGCGAGCCGCCGGGGCAGGCCACCGTGACGTCCAGGCCGGCCGCGAGCTGGGCCCGTGCCAGGTCCAGTACGACCCGGGCGACACCGCCGTCGACGGGCTGCGCGAGGTGCAGGACCCGGGTCCCGGGCTCGGGTGCTGACTGGTGCATTCGCGGGTTTCCTCGCTCACGGGGGCGCTCGGGACTGCGGTCGGGGACGCGCCTCACTGCCGGACGTCCACGGCGTCGACGAGCCCACCGGCCCACGCCGCGTCCCCCTGGGGAACGAGCCGGAAGCCCCCCGGGTCACCGCCGGGGCGCAGAGCCGTACCGAGATCGAACACGCCGCGGTCGCGGCCCGGCGGCCTGACGTAGGCCGGGACCCGCCGGGCCCGTACGTCGTCGGGCCCCCCGGTCGTGGAGTCCGGTACGTCGTCCGGTGGAGGGGCGGCGACGCGCGGTGCGACCGGCGTACGCCGGGAGCAGGCGTGTGCGGAGTGGACGTACGCGACGCGGGCGTGCGCGGAGGAGGCGTGCGCGGCGCAGGCGTGCGCGGAGTGGGCGTACGTGGCGCAGGCGTGCGCCCGCGGGCGGCCGGGGCCGAGGGGTGAGCCGACCGCGCGGACGAACCCGCCGAGTCGCACGGCGTGGTGGCGCTGCGGAGACTTGCGCATGACCGGCGGTGCCCTTTCGCACGTGCTGGAGAAGTTGGCAACTCTAGTCACCATCAGCACTAATACGGTCAAATAGGGCAAGTGTGTCGGAAGCGTGAACGTGTTCTTCCGCAATCCCGGGGCGCCTCCCGGGTGGATCACTCCTTTGGCCGCACAACTCCGACGGGGGCCGCGCGTTGACACAGCGCCGGGCATCCGCCCGGATGTTGTGTCGATCCCAAGGAGCACCTCTCCATGTCGCGTATCGCGAAGGGCCTGGTCCTGACCTCTGCCGCCGTCGCGGCCGTCGCCGGTGGTGCCGGCGTGGCTTCCGCCGACTCCGGCGCCGGCGGCGTCGCCGCCCACTCCCCGGGCGTTCTGTCGGGCAATGCCGTCCAGGTCCCGATCCACGTGCCGGTCAACGTCTGCGGCAACACCGTCGACGTCATCGCTCTGCTGAACCCCGCGTTCGGCAACACCTGCGTCAACGACTGACGTCCGCACGCACTCCTTCGGCCGGCCGCCCGACCCGCGAAACCCCGCGGGGCGGGCGGCCGGTTTCGCTCCCCCGGATGGATCACGCGGGGTGTCCGAGCGGTTGCGGGGTGCGATCGGCGAACGGACGGTGGGCTCAGGTCCCGACGCTCACCGAAAGGAACACCCACCATGCGTGGTCTGCCGCCCCGGCGTCTCGCGTCCACCGTCCTCTGCGCTGCCGTCCTGGTCGGCATCACCGGCCCCGCCGTCGTCGCCGCGGACTCGGCGCGCGAACACACCCCTGCCACCTCCCCGATGGCCGTCCCCGGCGGCGAGAAGCTGCTGGCCCAGGCCAGGGCCCTCCGCGACGCGGACGCCGCCCTCGATCCGGTGGCCGACCTGCTCGAGCAGTCCCTGACCAAGGGCCGGCTGTCCGCCGACCAGGCCAAGCGGCTCGGTGACGCGGCGAAGGAGGCCGTCGCCCGGGTCGCGGCGGACCCGGCGCCGCCGGTGGCGTCCACCCCGCCCACGGCACCGACGGCGCCCACCGCCCCCACGGCACCGACGGCGCCCACCGCCCCCACGGCGCCCCTCAGCCCCGCCGCACCTTCCAGCCCGGCGGCCCCGACCACGCCCGCCGCCCCGAGCCAGCCCGCGATGCCGGACGTGGCGGCCAGCCCGTCGCAGTCCCCGGCCGCGGCCGTGCCGGTCACCGCGCAGCAGGGCGAAGACGCCAAGCAGCCCATGGCCCGCGACGCCGTGGACGACCTGCTCGCCACGCTGAACCAGGCGATCGACAACCTGGTCGGATCCCTCACCTCCAAGCTCAACGATGTCCTGTCCTCCGCCACCGGCGTGCTGAACAACCTCCTCGGCCTGCTCGGCTCGTCCCTGGGCGGCGTCACCTCCGCCGCCCCCTCCCTGGCCGCCCTGCCCTCGCTGAGCCTGCCCCCGGCACCGTCGACGGCGGCTGAGTGACGCCGGAACACCCCAGCGCTCGGCCGCCTGGCCCACCAGCCCGGCGGCCGAGCGCTGCGCGGAGCGCCGCGGAGGATGCCGGAACGCTGCGCGGAGCGCCGCGGAGGGCGACGGAACGCCGTGCGGAGCCGCCGTATCGCGCCCTGGTCGAGCCCTTTGAGCCCTTGTCGAGCCCTTGTTGGGCCCTTGTCAGGCCCGGTAGCGAGCCGGAACCGAGCGCGGTGCCGAGCCCCGTACCGGGCACGGTGCGGCGCAATGCTTTTCGGGGAATTTCATATGTCTTGTGAGCGCGGGGTTTCCGGCCCGGCCGGAAATCGTTAGGCACGGCACCGGAATTCCCTGGGGTGACGTGAGTCGCCGAAGAAAGGAACACGATGAAGTCCCTGAAGGCCGCCGTCGTCGTCGCCGGTTCCTTGGCCCTGGCCGGCGCCGCCGCGCCCGCGTTCGCCTACGACGCCGGCCACCTGCCGCCCATGAGCCTCAACGGCGCGGTGGACACGCTCGCCAAGAACCCCCCGACCGTGAAAGACCTGATGCCGCTGCAGCACCAGTCGGACGCGCTCGACACCGAGAACAAGGAATCCGTGCTGAGCACTTTCAACGACGCCTCCGCCTCCCTCAACCGGGGACTGCTCGGCGGCCTGCCCCTGGAAAGGTGACGCCCCGCGCCGCCGACGTCGACGGGCTCCCGGGCCGGTACCGCACGCGCGGGACCGGCCCGCGCCGCTTCCGGGGCACCGTCCCCCGATCGTGTGGAGCCTCCCGGGGCGCTGCTCCGGAAGGGTGAGAAGCCGCCCGGGACGGCCGGGGCCCGTCTGTATGGTCGCGCGGTGACCTCAGCATCCAGCGAACTCCGTCCCTTCCGCGCCGCCGACCTCGGCACCTTCGTCCTGCTGGCCTGGATGGCCAGGAACGAGGAGGGCGACGGCAGGACGCCCTGTCTCCTCGCCTGCTCCCTGGGCGACGGCCCGGACGGCCCGGAGGCCGCGTCGGCCGCCGTCGAGCGGCTCATCGGCGACCTCGGCCTGCACATCGGCGGCGAGCCCGTCGACGGCACCACCCGGCCGAGCCTGAAGGTCGGCATGCTCGTCGCGGCCGGGCAGATCGTCCTGCAGATGCCCCAGATCAGCAGCCAGGTCACCCCTCCGGCCGACTGGCTGCGGGCGGTCGAGAAGCTCGGCTACACCTACTTCATGCTCACCACCCGCGTCTGCCCCTCGACCGGCCCCCGCCGGCCGGTCGACGGCGAGGCCCTGGCCGTGTTCGCGGGCTCCCCGGAGACGACCGACGCCGCCGCGCACGCCTTCCTGCCCGCCCGCAGCCTGCGGGTCTGATGCGCCGGCAGGCGGATGGCGGCCGCGCCCCCGCCCTGCTGATCATGCTCACGGGGGGCGGCCGGCCCGCTCGCGTCCCGGATCATCACCCTCCACGAGTTCCGACTGCTCCTGGACCCCCGCCCTCGTGCCCGGGTGCGGCCTGAATCCGGTGGTCTCCCGCGGCAGCGTGATCGTGATGGAGAGCGGACAGACCTCGGTGGCCGGACTTTCCGATCCGACGCCGGGCCTGCCCGCGCCCGAACGGCCCAACGCATTCCTCGCCGAATTCACCCGGGTGCTTCCGCTGCCGCATATCGGAGTGACCGCCATGCTGGTACCGACCCGTTGGTGGGACTTCTGGAAGAACTGACTATTACGGCACCCGGGGGAATTGTGAACTGATGCACTTTCCGGCTCGTTACGCGGTACGGACGTCGAACCCCCCGCATCCTGAAAGGGACCGTACCTGACATGAAGTCGACCACTCGAGGAACCCTCGCCGCCGTCGTCACGGGCATCGCGGCCACCGTCGGGACCGCCGGTCCCGCCGTCGCGGCCGGTACGGTCCCCGTGCCCGTGCCCCTGGGCGGCGTCTCCACGGCCCTCGACATGGAGGTGCCCCATCTCGCCGCGGAGCTGCCGCTGGTGAAGCCGGGCGCCCCCGACGGGCCGCGGTACGTCACCGGCCGGCTGCTGCCGGACCGGGCCCTGCCCCAGCTGCCGGTCAGCGGTGGCCTGCCCGGCCTGGACGCCAGGTCCCCGCTGCCCCACGTCCTCGGTGACGGCTTCGACCACGTGGGCGTCGACGCGCCCGCCTCCGACCTGCGCGCCCTCGCCCCCGGCCTGTCCGTGGACGCGCCGCTGACCGCGCCGAGGGCGGACAACTTCGGGCTCCCGCAGGCCCAGCTCCCCGAGGCCGGCGTCCTCGCACCGGTCCTCCAGACGGTCACCGACGCGAACCTGACCACCGGCCCGGGCCTGTAACCTCCCGGCCCCACGGCACGGGCCGCCACCACCACGGAGTTCGCCGTGGTCTGCGGCTGCGCCCCGCCTGCGGCTGCGCCCCGTCCTGCGGCTGCCGTCCTGCCGGGGTGCCCCCGTACACCGGCCCCCGTACGCCCGCCCCGTACACCGGATGGCCCTCGTACCCATCGGATGGCCCTCGGGCGGTGACCCCGGCCGCCTTTCGGCGGTTACCGGTACGGACATGATCTGGAACCCGGACGAGGAGTGCGCGATGGTCATCGGTGCCGGCGGACTGGCGGTGGGCACGGAGCAGCAGGTCACAACGGCGGTGCGCAGACCGTCCCGGAGAGAGGTGGCGCGAGGGCTGCTGGCCTCCGCCGCCGCCCTGGCGCTGGCCCCGGTCGTCGCCGCCTCCCGGCCCGTGCCGCCGGCCGGGGCCTTTGACGGCCGATCCTTCGACGAGACCTACCGGGGCCGCCGCATCCAGGGCGTCCTGGTGCCGGCGGTGGGGCGCAGGGCTGCCGACGGAGCCTGGCAGATCACCGTCGACGGCCGCCCGCTGCACCTGATGCGCCGGGCCGACGGCACCTGGCTGAGCATGGCCGACCACTACACGTCGTACGCGACCCCGCTGGAGGCGACGCGCGCGGCCGTGGACCAGATCGGCCCCGGGCAGCGGCTGCGTGACCTGGCACCGGGCCCGATGGGTGGCGAACACCCCGGGAGCCACGCGCACATGGGGGGCCGGCATGGCGTACGTGCGTAAGAACGTCCGCTCGCTCACCTCGGGCGAACGGCGGCGGTTCGTCGACGCGCTGCTGCAGCTGAAACGGCGCGGCGAGTACGACGAGTTCGTGCGCATGCACATCGACTTCTACACCGCCGACGGCGAGGACGGCCTGCGCACCGCCCACATGGCGCCCTCCTTCCTGCCCTGGCACCGCAGGTTCCTGCTGGAACTGGAGCGGGCGCTGCGCCGCGTGGACTCCTCGGTGACGGTGCCGTACTGGGACTGGACCCGGGACCGTACGACGACCTCCGTGCCCTGGACGAAGGACCTGCTCGGCGGCAACGGGCGGCGCTCCGACCGGCAGGTGATGACAGGCCCCTTCGCCTATTCCGCGGGCCACTGGACCATCAAGGAGGGCGTCACGGACGGCCGGTTCCTCACCCGGGACCTGGGCCGCGCCGCCGCCCCCATCCAGCTGCCCACGAAGAGCGAGCTGAAGTGGGCACTCGACGACCCGGTCTACGACGCGTGGCCCTGGGACTCGACCGTCCGCAAGGGCTTCCGCAACAAGCTGGAGGGCTGGGGGACCGGTACCGGCAGCGCGTCCTGGCACAACCACAACCGGGTGCACCGCTGGGTCGGCGGCGCGATGCTCGGCGGCGCCTCGGTCAACGATCCGGTGTTCTGGCTCCACCACGCCTTCCTTGACCTGCAGTGGTACCGCTGGCAGCGGGCCCACCGCACCCACCGCTATCTGCCCGCCGAACCGCCCGGCATCGCCGACAGACAGCACGACCGGGTCGTGGGCCGCCACGAGAAACTCCCGCCGTGGAGCGAGACACCGGACCAGCTGGAGGACGCGAGCCGGATCTACCGGTACGCGTGAGCGGGGTCCGTGAGGGGTGCCGCTGGGGGGCGAAGTCCGTGGGGGATGCCGCTGAGGGGGCGAAGTCCGTGGGGGATGCCGCCGGTGGGGGTGAGCGGGGCCCGTGGGGGATGCCGCCGGTGAGGGTGAGCGGGCCCGTGGCGGTGGCGCCGGTGGGGGTGAACGGGGGTTGCGGCTGATGGTTTCGTGCCGGTGCGTGTAGGCGGGGGCTGCGGCCGACGGGTGCCCGCCCGGTGGGGTGGGTGTGGGTCGCGGCCGATGGGTGCCTGCCCGGTGGGTGTGGGCGGCGGCTGTGCGGCCGATGGGTGCCTGCCGGTGAGCGGGTGCCGGTCGGCCGGTGGGTGTGACCCGGCAGGGGGAAGGGCCCCGGCGCTCGGAGTGCCGGGGCCCTTCCTTGTCCGTGCGTCGGATCAGTTGCCGTAGCCGCCCGGGTTGCCGGGGGTGCCGGGGTTGGCGCAGGCGTTGCCGAACGCGGGGTTCAGCAGGCCGATGACGTCGATGGTGTTGCCGCAGACGTTGACCGGGATGTGGACCGGAACCTGGACCAGGTTGCCGGACAGCACGCCGGGCGAGCCGGCGGCCGCGCCGTGGGCGCCCGCGTCGGCCAGGGCAAGTCCGGCCCCGCTGATCACCACAGCGCCGGTACCGAGGACGACAGCGGCCGCCTTCGCGATGCGAGCCATCTCGTTCTCCTTTTGTTGCTCGGAAAAGGCGCAGCGGCAGGCCAGCCGCCGCACTCCCCGTTCAACGGCGCCGCCCGGGCGTGGTCACGGTGATCAGCGGCGGATCACCCTTTGATACGTCGCCCCGGCGATATTCGAAGGCGCCGGGCGGTGGCGCTCCCCTAGCCTGCGGCCCATGGACACCGACACACTCTCCGGCGCGGCCGAGCGGTCGAGGCAACTCATCGGGCTGCTCGCCGAGGAGGGGCGGCTGCGCGCCTTCGCCGCCGTGGTGCTGGGCGCGGACCGTCCCGAGAAGGTCGCCGAGGCGGCCGGCCTCAGCGCGAAGGACACGGCCCTCGCGCTGCTCAGGCTGCGCGAGCAGGGCGCGGTGGCGGACGGGGCGGACGGCGGGCTCACCGTCGCCTACGACCTCCTGCGCGAGCTGGCCCGCGGGCAGCGGCCCGCGCGGCGGGCCGGGGGCGACGTACTGGACACCTTCGTACGGGACGGCCGTCTCGTACGGCTGCCGGCCCGCTGGACGCGCAAGCAGCGGGTGCTGCGGCACATCGCCGAACAGACCTTCGAGCCGGATGTCGAGTACCCGGAACGCGTGGTGAACGAGCGGCTCCGGGCCTGGTGCGAGGACTCCGACGAGATCGACCATGTGACGCTGCGGCGCTACCTGGTGGACCTGCACCACCTGCGCCGGAGCGAGGGGATCTACGCCCTGGTGCCGACGGAGGCGACGACGGCGTGATGGTGGGGGCGGGCCCGACGGTGGGGGCAGGCGTGGCGGCGGGGGCGGATGACGACGTGAAGGTGGGGGTGACGGTGCCGTTGGACGGCGGCGCGACGGTGTGGTCCGACGGCGGGGGCGGACAGCGGCGTGACGGCGGGGGTGACGGCGGCGTGACGGTGGGGGCGGATGGTGACGGCGGCGCGACGGTGTGGTCCGACGGCGGGGGCGGACAGCGGCGTGACGGCGGGGGCGACGGCGGCGTGACGCCGGGGGCGACGCCTGGCGGCCGGGCCTTCCGCCCGGCCTTCCGCCCGGCCTTCCGCCCGGCCTTCCGCCAGGCGTTCGGCCGGGCGTTCGGCCGGGGTCAGGGAAGTCGTCGCACCGGGGAGCCCGCCAGGTAGGCCTGGATGTCCTCCACCGCCTGGCGGTAGTACGTCGTGTAGTTGGCCTGCGAGACGTAGCCGAGGTGGGGCGTGGCGAGGAGGCGGGGGGCCGTGCGCATCGGGTGGGCGGCGGGCAGCGGCTCGATGTCGAAGACGTCGACGCCGGCCCCCGCGATCCGCCCGGCGTGCAGCGCGTCGAGCAGGGCGTCCTGGTCGACGATGGCTGCGCGGGACGTGTTGATCAGGTAGGCGGTCGGCTTCATCAGCGCCAGTTCGGGGGCGCCGACGAGGCCCCGGGTGCGGTCGCCGAGCACCAGGTGGACGGAGACGAAGTCGCTGCTCGCGAGCAACTCCTCCTTGGACGCGGCGAGTTCGACGCCGATCTCCGCGGCGCGTTCCTTGGTGAGGTGCCGGCTCCAGGCGCTGACCCGCATACCGAAGGCGAGTCCGACCCGGGCCACGCGGCTGCCGATCCGGCCCAGCCCGAGCAGACCCAGCCGGCTGCCGTGCAGGTCGGCGCCGACCGTGGACTGCCAGGGACCGCCCGCCCGCAGCGCGTTGCTCTCCTCGACGATCCCGCGGGCCAGACCCAGCAGCAGCGCCCAGGTCAGCTCGACCGGCGGGGTGCCCGAACTCGCCGTACCGCACACGGTGACGCCGTGCGCCTCGGCGGCGGCGTAGTCGATGACGCCGTTGCGCATGCCGGAGGCGACGAGCAGCCGCAGACGGGGGAGACGGGCGATCAAGGAGCCGGGGAACGGCACGCGTTCGCGCAGGGTGACGACGATGTCGTAGCCGGCGAGGGCCGCGGCGAGTGCGTCCTCGCCGTCGAGGTGCTCGCGCAGCGTGACGACCTCGACCTCGTCCTCGATCACCGACCAGTCGGCCATCGTGGTGGCCACACCCTGGAAGTCGTCCAGCACCACACAGCGAAGTCGCACGCGATCTCTCCCCCCACGCCGGTTCCGACGGCTTCGGCAGCTTCGAGGACGACTTTAACGGCAGGCTTCACGAGGACCGTGACCTGAGGTGACGCCGTACAGCGCTCGCTCTCCCACGGCCCGCCCGCCGACTCGCCGCGGGCCGAACCGCCCCCGGGGCAGCGGCCGTAGAGCCGCGCCGCGCCATGCGGTAACGTGGCGATCTTCGGTCGGCGGAAGCCGTACGGAGTCCTCGGAGGCCGGGCCTTCCATGCATCTCGCCGACCATCCCGCACGCCGCCGCCTCGGCGCCGCCCTGGACGACCTCGACGTGACGTTCCGCGGCATGACCGCACATCCGGACGAGCACAACTGCGAATGTCACTGGGGAAGTTCGCAGGAGATCTCCCTGCTGAAGACGCCGGACGCGGAGCTGGAGCCGGATCTCCTGCGCCGGACCTGGCAGGCCGTCGACTGGACCGATCACGCGGCCGTGCTGCGCCGCATCCTGCCGCAGTTCGCCCGGGCCCTGGTCGCCGGCCGCGCGGCTCCCCGGTACGAACCGGAAGAGGCGGGAGCCTCCTTCGCCCGTGGCCGCTGGCAGCAGTGGCCCGAGGACCACGCCGGTGCGGTGCGCGAGTTCCTGCACGCCTGGTGGGAGCAGAGCCTCACCGATCCGCACGCGGTCGTCCCGGCGCATCGGGTCTTCGTCCTGTGTGCCGAGGCGTCCGGTTCGGTCGGCCCCTGGCTCGCGCAATGGGAGGAGCGGACCGGGCACCTCAGCGACCGGCGTCTCGCCGAGGCGGCGGCGAAATGGGAGTACGAACTGCTGGGAGACAGCCTGCCGTGGACGGTCGGCTGGTACGACCATGACGCGGAGGAGATGCGCGCCCGACTGGTCGCCTGGCTCCTCGGCCCCGGTGCGTCCCGGCTCCGCGAGTCGGGCGCACCGGCGGATCTGCAGCACCGGATACGGCTGCTCGGACTCGACGGCGAAGCCCGCTGGACGGACCCACACTGGCCCGGCCACCGGTACTGAACGAGGACGGGGCAGTGGGACGCCAGGACCGGGCAGAGCATCGTGATCGGTTCCGTGGGACAGCCGGCCGATCGACCATGGGAGGCCCTGGTCACGTCCGGGGGTTTCGCGGACAGTGCCCGGACACCCCCGCTCGACGCGTCTCCAGCGGCAGGACACCGGAGGCGAGCAGCTCCAGTGCGTCATCGACTGGCCTTCGGCACGGCTCGGCCTACTCGTACATGGTCGCCGCTTGCAGTGCTCGGGCGAAGAACGTCCAGTCACCGCCGGGCGGCAACTCCCGGCCGGTGTTGCCGTACCACCCGTCCGCATCGTCGATCCAGGAAACCAAGGCGTCCAAGAAGCTCGGAAGGTCCGCGTTCTCCCATGAGCTTCCTTCTTCGGCGTAGCTGAGACGCAGGGAGCGGACGAACGCTGCCAGTTCTTCTCTGCTGCCGACGCGACCGGGAGAGGTGGTCATGCCTGCGGACCCTACTTGGCACGCCAACCTGAAGGCGCCTTGTGCGAGCGGAGCTAGCGGTTGATCGGGATCTCGTAGACGATCTCGCAGTGAGCGGCGGGCACCACGATGTCCGCCGTCTCCACGGGCCGCCCCTGGTCGCTGTAGTACGTCCGCCGGATGTGCGTGACGAGTGCGGCCTTCTGAATGCCCAGGAGGGACGCCTCCTCGGCGGTCGCCTGCCTCGGCTCGGGCTGCTCCACGGCGTGGCTGACGGTGACGCCGATCGCGGCCATGCGGTTCACGACACCGGCTCCCGCGTGTGGCCCTCCCTCGGGGAGGACGACGAGAGTGCCGGCGGTGAGGTCGTACGGCTCCCAGCTCGTGGACAGCTGTACGGGCCTGCCGTCGGCCAGGAACTCGTACGTTGTCCGGACGCACAGGTCGCCCTCGGCGATGCCGAGTCGCGCCGCGATGTCCGCCGGCGCCGGCACCTTGGCCTCAGTCCGGCTCTCCCAATCGCCTTGCCTGCCCACGGCCTTCATGTCCGCCCGGAACGGAGACCCGTCGGGCCGCTCACGCGCGGACGAACGGACCACCCGTACCCGCTGCCGGGGCTCGGCGACGTACGTGCCCGAACCGGCGCGGCCCTCCAGTACACCTTGAGAGATCAGCAGCTCCTGAGCCCGGCGAACCACGTTCTCACCGACCCCGTACTCCTGGCCGATCTGGGCGCGGGACGGCAGACGGTCCCCGGGCTCCCATACGTGCTCCGCGATCCGGCGCCGGAGTTCATCGGCGATGCGGAGATAGGGCGGCTGCTCAGGCATATGGAAAATCTAGTCCACTAGCTCTAAGCTAGTTAACTAGCTTCACTTAAAGTGATCGCCAGTTGACGGAGGCTGCCCTGTGCCCGCTTGGGGAGTTAGCGCGGCAGCCATTGCTGCCCGGCTGTCCGCCGTCGGGCTTCCCACGCGCGTGGAGGAGCACGACCGGTACACGTCGGTCGAAGCGGAGTTACCGGAATCGCTCTCCGCCGAGTCATGGAGGGAGGTCCTGGAAGTGGTGGCCGAGGCCGATCGGTTCGGGCTCCTCGCCACCAGCTTGAACGGCCGCACCCTCTGGGCGGTCGTGCACAAAGCGGTCCCCACGACGGGCGATGTCGGGGGACCGAGCCATCAGCGATAGGAGCTGAGCAGCGTGCTCAACCGTATCCGCCGTGCCGTGTCGCTCACCACAGCGCGGTACTTCCCCAAGGGCAGGCACCGCCGCCCCTTAACGCCTTCCAGGCCGCCGGCCGCCCCCGTCTTCCCTCCGTCCGCTGACCCGACGACGGTCAACCTGGGCCGGGCTTCCGACGGCGCGAACCACCGGCACCCGCTCGCGGGGCTCGCGGGGGAGGACAACGCACTCGTCCGCCCGTACGTGCTGGCTTGGGAGAAACGAGTACGACCGCGCGCGGTGGTAGTTGCTTCCCACCTGCCCGCTCAAGCCTGGTCGCGGCCTGCGGGAGTCAGCTGATGCCTCCCCGCCAACAGCCCCAGATCACCGATGCCTCGACCGTCTCCTACCGGTCGACTGCCTGCCGTATCGGCACGCACCTTGCCTGCACGGAGTCCTCGCCGGTCTCCGCACCGATCGACCTGCCGGTTGTCTACGAGACGTGCGCCTGCCCGTGTCACTCGGCGTCCCACCACTCGACGCCCGCGGAGGTGGAGCAGTGAGCGGCTGGACACCCGGCGGTGCGCTGGTGTCCAACGTCGAGATCACCGCGGCCACCGTGCAACGTGGCGATGTCATCCAACTCGGCAGCAGATCATGGCCGGGCGCATGAAGCCCGGCAAACGTCTTCCATCCGAGGCCCACATCGCCGAACTGCGGAGTGCCCTCGCGGTCCTCCAGGGCGAAGGCTTGGTCAAGAAGATCCACGGCAAGGGCAACTTCGTCCGTCGACCACCCCCCAACATCGTGTACGTCGGCGGATGGGGGACGTTGGACCCGTGGACCGCTGCTGAAGCGGCTCTGTGCGTCACCGTGCGCACCACCACGGTTCCGGGAGACAGCCACCTGACGACGCTGCTCAAGGTGCCGACGGGTAGTCCACTCGCTGAGATTTTCTGCGTCAGCCACGAGGGAGAGAGCCACCGCACGGACTGGCCCGCATTTACATCCCGGGCGACCTGGTCCCGGCCGAAGCGCTGAACGACGAACCCTCCTGGCAGGAGACCGCCCTACGACTCGCCATTCTGGGCTCGCCGTCGGCAACGGATCGGGAGACGGTATGCGTCCGCCCATCAACGCCGGATGAAGCATCGGCCCTCCGGACCAGCTCCTCCAAGACCGTCCTCGCGATCACACGCGTCGCGACCGACACCGCCGGGCGAGTCGTCGAAGCCGCCCTACTGGCGTTCCCTGGGGATCGCGTCGACGCGGTCTTCACCACCCATCACGTGACCGATGAGAGGCAGACCCAAGGATGACGGCACCGAACGAACTACGACTCCTCCCGTGGTCGGGGCCGGAAGGCAAGCCCTGCTACCTGAACACCGACGACAAGGGCGGCTACATGTCCCGCCTGGCGGACAACATCGAAGCGGTACAACTGGGAACGGCTGCCGAGCTGCTGGAGCATGCCTTGGACACCCTCGACGACCGCGACCACGACCACGACCAGGGCCCGGAGGACCTGCGCCGGTTGGCCAAGGAACTGACCGGGGCATTGCGAGACGTGCTCCGCATCGCAACCAGCCGCGGTCAC
The DNA here is from genome assembly GCF_040426375.1 of Streptomyces sp. NPDC096012. Lineage (NCBI taxonomy): Bacteria > Bacillati > Actinomycetota > Actinomycetes > Kitasatosporales > Streptomycetaceae > Streptomyces > Streptomyces sp. NPDC096012. The sequence goes on along the minus strand of NZ_JBEOTD010000020.1, from coordinate 67,382 downwards.
CTCGAGGCAGCACCTGGTCCCGGAAGCGCCACCGGCGGATGCTCGACGTCGCCATGAAGCACGCCATCCGGCGGCGCGTCCTGCGGACCAACCCGCTTCCCAAGGGCAAGGAGTCGTCGACGGATCGTCACCAGGACCAGCAACGCCGTCGACAAGCGGTCCTTGCTGAACGCGGACCAAGCGGCGGCGCTCCTCGACTGCATCCGACGCCGGCCTCGCGGCGGAAAGCGGCTGCACGCGTTCTTCGCGACGCTGTACTACTGCGGTCTCCGGCCGGAGGGAGCGGTAGCCATGCGTGTGCAGGACGTCACCCTCCCCGGCCCAGACGCCGCGGACCAGTGGAGCGAGCTGCTGATCCACACAGCGACGCCGGAGATCGGCAGGCGGGTCGGCAAGCAGTGGACCGACACCGGGAAGATCCACGAAGAGCGCGACCTGAAGGGCCGGCCCGAGGGCGAGACACGTACCGTGCCCGGACATCCGGCCCTGACGCGCATCCTGCGGCAGCACATCGAGGACGGGCAGCTCCAACCGGGTGATCTTCTGGTCCAGAGCGCGACAGGCGGCATTCTGGCGGGCTCCGTCATCCGGCGCGCCTGGCGCAGTGCGCGCAGGGCGGTGCTGCCTGAGCACGTCTTCGAGTCGCCCACGGGCAAGCGCGTGTACGACGACCGGCACACGCACCTGACGAAGCGGCTCAACGACGGGATCCCGCCCGCTCAGGTGGCTGACTGGGCCGGAAACGGCGTCCCCGTGCTCCCGGCCGCTACGCCCGCTGTGTCGAGGTGCAGCTGGCTGATCTCGAGCGGCGGCTGGAAGCCGCGGGGGACCTCCCCGGACAGTGGGACGCCGACTGACTCCCGACCGCGCCTGGCCGAGAATTTCGGCACGTATGCGACACGGTCACCCGCGAAAACCCGGTGAGAGCCGGACAGTGCCGGCGCCTTCCCTTGATCGTCGGGGGAGGGGCCGGGGCTTCGTCGTGCCGGGTGAAACGTCTCTGACCAGCAAAAAGCCCTCCCGTTCGGGAGGGCGAGAGATGGCGCCCCCGGCAGGACTCGAACCTGCGGCCAAGCGCTTAGAAGGCGCCTGCTCTATCCACTGAGCTACGGGGGCCTGGTGGCCGGCTTTGTACCCGGCGCCCTGGGCGGGCTGATCCGTGACGCTGCCGGGGACAAGGATAGGGCTCCCTGTTCCTTGCCCCTGTCGCTTCGCCTCCGTGGCTCGATGTGGAGGTTCGGTGAAGCGGTCCTGATAATCGCAGGCAGGTGCGAATCGTGCATCGCTTTTGACGCCTGACGCACCGGGTGTTGTGCACTCGTTATGCCTGGACTGGGCCGGTGTCCCGGTCGTCCCTTCTGTCCGATCCGAACCGTCGGCACGCAGACATGTCTATATGCTTCAGAATTCCCCTAAAATTGGGCATTCTTCGCATGTGGTGACCTTGGACGTACGGCCTCAGCTGCTCGACACACTTTCCGCTCTGCGCGACCGTGTCGCCGCCGCACGCTTTCCGCTGCCCCTGGCCGGGGCCCCACGCGCGCGTGCCAACCGCGACGAACTCCTCGCACAGCTCGACGACTACCTGCTACCCCGGCTGCGACACCCCGAGGCGCCGTTGCTGGCCGTCATCGGCGGCTCCACCGGCGCCGGCAAGTCGACGCTCCTCAATTCCGTCGTCGGTCGACGGGTGAGCGAGGCGGGCGTGCTCCGGCCGACGACCCGGACACCGGTCCTCGTCTGCCATCCGGAGGATCATCACTGGTTCAGTGGCATGCGCGTGCTGCCCGACCTCACGCGCGTGTGGACAGCCCACCAGGACCCGGTCGACGACCTCCTGGCACCCGCTGACGCCCCAGGGCGGGTGCTGCGCGTCGAGACCGCCGACTCCGTTCCGCGAGGGCTCGCCCTCCTGGACGCCCCCGACATCGACTCCCTGATCGCCGACAACCGTGTTCTCGCCGCCGAACTGATCTGCGCCGCGGACATCTGGGTGATGGTCACGACGGCCGCCCGCTACGCCGACGCCGTGCCCTGGCATCTGCTGCGTACCGCCAAGGAGTACGACGTCACCCTCGTCACCGTCCTGGACCGGGTTCCCCACCAGGTCGTCTCCGAGGTCTCCCGGCAGTACGGCGCCCTGCTCACGAAGGCCGGTCTCGGCGACGTACCGCGCTTCACCGTGCCCGAGCTGCCCGAGTCCGCCTGGGGCGCCGGCCTCCTTCCCAGCACCGCCGTCGCGGCCCTGCGCAGCTGGCTCGTCCACCACGCCCAGGACGCAGGAGCCCGGCAGCAGGTCATCGCCCGCACGGCCCACGGAGTCCTCGACTCGCTCAAGGCCCGCATGCCCGAGCTGGCCGCCGCCGCGGCCGCCCAGTACGCGGCCGCCCTCCGGCTCACCTCCGCCGTGGACTCCGCCTACGACGCGGAACAGGCACGCGTGCGGGGCCGCCTCCAGTCCGGTGCCGTCCTGGCCGGGGACGCCCTGAAGCGGTGGCGGGCCTTCCCCCTGGACTGCACCGCCGGCGAACTGCTCAACGCCCTCGTGGAGAGCCTGGGCGCGCTGCTGCTGTGCTCCGTCACCGCGGCCGACGAACGGGTCGACGAGATCTGGCGGCGCGAGCCCGCCGCGGCGGCCCCGGAGCTGGCCGTCCGTGACGCCTCCGTGGAGAGCGCCGAGCATCGAATCGGCCTCGCCGTACGGCGCTGGCGGCGCGAGCTGGAGGAGTACGCCGAGGACGAGGTGCGGGTCCTGGAGCGCACGACGGCGCCCGACTCCGAGGCCGTCGCCGCCCTGGTCGCCACCGCCCTGCTGGGCGGGCGCCGGGCCCGCAACGCGGGTGAGGGGCTCGCCCAGCGGCTCAGCCCCCATGGCGCACTGCGGCTGCGGGACCGGGCCGGACGGCTGCTCAGCGAGCACGTGGACCGCGTGATGCTCGCCGAACGCGAGCGGCGCCTCGCCCCGCTCGATGCCCTGGACGTCCACCCCGAGCCCCAGGCCGAACTCATCGCGGCGCTGTCGCTACTGCAGAAGGAGAGGTGACCGGTGACCGCCGTCACTGACCAGGACCACACGGATCACATCGACCACATCGGACGCAGACAGCACGGCAGCGGAACCGACCACTCCGGGCACGGAGAGCACGCCGGTGAAACCGACCACTCCGCGCACAGAGAGCACGGCGGCGACATCGACCCCATGGGACGCGATGCGCAGGGCGGTGACAGAAGCCCCGGACGGGCCGCGGAGCCTGAGGGACACGTCGGCTCGGGGCTCGTGGGCCCCGGACACCGGGCCGAGGGCTCGTGGGGGCCCCGTGTGGAAGGTGCGGGTGTGGGCGAGGACGTGCCGCGGGTGCGGTACGCGCGTGTGAGGGACGTTACGGACGAGGGCGCGGACAGCGGACCGGGGGATCGGGGCATGGAGTCGCGAGGAGACGAGTCGCGTGGCGCGGATGTGGAGCCGGCCTACGAGCGGCACGCGCGCGTGGGTGACGAGAGGCTCATGGGCGCGGACGGGTGGCTCGCGCGCGGAGACGAGAGGCACGCGCGCGTGGAGGACGGAGAGCCTGTGCGCGTAGGCGACGAGAAGCACGCACCCGTGGTGGACGCGAGCGCGTATCAGAACCGGCCGGAGCGGGGGGCGAGCGGCGACGCCGGTACCGGTGCGCGCCTGCACACACCCAAGCCGCGCAACACCGGGGACACGCCGAGACCGCGCCAGGTCGAGGACGTGCCGACGGCCCGTCCCGTCGAGGACATGTGGACGGCCCGTCCCATCGAGGACACGTGGACGGCCCGTCCCGTCGACGGCACACGAACGGCCCGTCCCGCCGAGGGCACGCGGACATCCCGTCCCGCCGAGAACGGGCTGAGGTCTCGCTCTCTCGAGGACCTGCTGCGGGACCTGCCCGCCGAGGGTGAACCGCGATCCCGCTTCCGCTTCGGCGACCTCACACGACACTCCCGTCCCGTCGAGGACGCGGCGGAGCCCGGGCCCGCCACCGAGGGGCGAACGCCCGCTTCCGCCGAGGATGGGCGGACGCGGGGGTCTGCCGGGGGCGAGCGGGTGCTTGGGAAGGGCGAGCGGGCGCTTGGGTCTGTCGAGGACGCGGGAGCGCCCGGCTCCGTCCAGGGAGCGCGGACGCATCGTTCGGTCGAGGATGCGCGGAAGTCCGGGTCGGTCGAGGCGCCGGGGAAGCCCGTGTCCGTCGAGGGCACGTCGGCGGCGGGCGTCGTCGAGGATGCGTCGGTGCCCCGTGAGCCGGTCGAACTGCTGAAGCCGCGTCCCACCGAGGACGTGCTGAATCCCCGCCGGACCGAGGACGTGGAGACTCACCCCGCCGAGGACGTGCTGAAGTCCCGCCCGACCGAGGACGTACTGACGACACCTCCCGTCGAGGACGGACTGAAGTCCCGTTCCCTGGACGACGTACTGGGGTCTGCGCCCGCCGAGGACGCGCGGACACCCCGTCCTGACGAGGACGCGCGGACACCCCGTCCTGACGAGGACGCGCAGAAGCCTGCTCCCGACCAGGACGCGCGGAAGCCCGGTACCGTCGAGGACGAGCGAAGGTCCGGTTCCGTCGAGGGGACGTCGGCACCGGGTACCGGGGGAAACCGTCCGGCGGCGGGTGCCGTCGAGGACGCGCTGGTGCCCCGCAAGCCGGTCGAGCTGCTGAAGCCCCGTCCCGCCGGAAACGTGCTTGAGCCCCAGCCCACAGAGGACGCGCCGAAGCCCCGCCCCGTCGACGAGTCACCGAATTCCGACTCCGTCGAGGAGCCGTCGAAGCCGCGACCGGCTGAGGCGGTGCCGAAGTCCCTTACCGCTGAGAAGCCGTCGAAGTCTCACGCCGGCGAGGACGCGTCGAATTCCGACTCCGTCGAGGAGCCGTCGAAGTCGCGACCTGCGGACGCGGCGCCGAAGACCCGTCCCGTCGGCGAGTCACCGAAGCCCGACCCCACCGAGGACGCACCGAAGTCCGACCCCGGCGAGGACGCACCGAAGTCCGACCCCGGCGAGGACGCACCGAAGTCCCGCGCGGCCGAAGAGCCTTCGAAGTCCCGCCGGGCCGAAGAGCTCTCGAAGTCCCGCCCGGCCGAAGAGCCTTCGAAGTCCCGCCCGGTCGAGGAGCTGTCCAAGTCGCGGCCCTCCGGAGACGCGGGGACAGCGCGTCCCGGGGATGGCGCGGCGAACGACGTGGACCCCGAATCCGCGGAGGCCTGGGACGACGGTCTGATCGCTCGGCGCGTGACGGGGGCCGCCGCCGCGGCGCTGGCCGCCGAACGCGCCACCGCCCTGGAGGCCCCGGTCCGCGCGCCGAGCAACCACAATCCCGCCCCGCTGGCGTACGACGGGACGCTGCGGTCCCGACTGGACGCCCTGCGCGAACTCGTCGGGCTCTCCCGCACCCGCCTGGAGAGCCGCACCCTCGCCGAGGCGGGCCGTGTCCTGGACGAGGCGGCCGCCCGCCGCAAGCTCTCCGGCCGGCACACCGTCGTAGCCATCGCGGGCGCGACCGGCAGCGGCAAGTCACAGCTGTTCAACTCCCTCGCGGGCGTGGCCATCTCGGAGACCGGGGTCCGGCGCCCCACCACGGCCGCCCCCATCGCGTGCAGCTGGAGCGACGGCGCGGCAGGCCTCATCGACCGGCTGGGCATCCCGGGCCGGCTGCGCCGCCGCCCGCTGCAGAGCCCCGAGGCCGAGGCGCAGCTGCGCGGGCTCGTCCTGATCGACCTGCCGGACCACGACTCCGCCGCCGTGCAGCACCGCGAACAGGTCGACCGGATCCTCAAGCTGGTCGACGCGGTGATCTGGGTGGTCGACCCGGAGAAGTACGCCGACGCCGTACTGCACGAGCGCTATCTGCGGCCCATGTCCGGACACGCGGAGGTCATGTTCGTCGTCCTCAACCAGGTCGACCGGCTGCCCGGAGAAGCCGCCGACCAGGTCCTGGACGACCTGCGGCGGCTGCTCGACGAGGACGGCGTCGCGCTCGGTGAGTACGGCGAACCGGGCGCCACCGTGCTCGCCCTGTCCGCCCTCACCGGTGACGGCGTGGGCGACCTGCGCGAGGCGCTCGGCGAGTTCGTGGCCGAACGCGGTGCCGCGGCCCGTCGGGTCGCGGCGGACGTGGACGCCGCCGCGGCCGAGCTGCGGCCCGTGTACGCCGCCGGGCGGCGGGTCGGCCTCAGTGAGGAGGCACGCGAGGAGTTCGCCGCGCGGCTCGCGGACTCGGTGGGCGCCACGGCGGCCGGCGAGGCGGCCGAGCGTGCCTGGCTGCGCAATGCCAACCGGGCCTGCGGCACTCCCTGGCTCCGGCTGTGGCGCTGGTACCAGGGCCGCGGCGAGCGCACCACCGGCCGCATCGCGGTGCGCACCCAGGCCGACGAGGAGGCCACGGCCCGGCAGCGCGTGGAACAGGCGGTCCGTACGGTGGCCGACCGGGCCTCCGCCGGGCTGCCCGCGCCGTGGGCGCAGGCGGTGCGCGAGGCGGCCGTACGCGGCTCGCAGGGGTTGTCCGAGGCGTTGGACGAGCTGGCGGGGCGAGCAGGACTGCCGCCGGGCCGTCCGCCCCGGCCGAGCTGGTGGCCGATGGCGGTGCTGGTCCAGGCGTCCATGACGCTGCTGCAGATCGTGGGCGGTGCGTGGCTCGCGGGCCAGATCGCCGGTGTCATGGCCCCCAACCTGGGGGTTCCGGTGCTGCTGATGATCTGCGGGATCGTCGGCGGGCCGCTGGTGGAGTGGGGCTGCCGGATGGCGGCGCGGGGACCCGCCCGGCGCTACGGCCAGGACGCGGAACGGCGGCTGCGGGAGGCGGCCGGGAGCTGCGGCCGGGCCCGGGTGCTGGATCCGGTGGCGGCCGAGCTGCTGCGGTACCGGGAGGTGCGCGAGCAGTACGGGCGTGTCGTACGGAGCGGGGCCGGGGCAGGCTGAGGAGGAGCGGTTGAGGTGCCGGTGCCCGCGTTGGTGCCGGTGCCTGTGCCGGGGATTCGGCGGCGCGGGGTCGGCCCGGGCGGCGGCGTGGAGCCGCGTGTCCGGGTCGGACGGGCCGTCGTGGGGACGGGGCGTCTCGGGTTCGGTGGGCAGTCGTGGGGACGGAGTTCGTCGGGTTCGGTGGGCAGTCGTGGGGACGGAGTTCGTCGGGTCCGGTGGGCAGTCGTGGGGACGGAGTTCGTCGGGTCCGGTGGGCCGGCGTGGGGACGGGGTGTCTCGGGTCCGGTGGGCCGTCGTGGGGGATGGGGTGTCTCGGATCCGACGGGCCGTCGTGGGAGCGGGGAGTTCCGGGTCCGATGAGCCCGCCGTGGGCCGGGTGGCCGGGGCCAGTGGGGAGCCACGGGGTGAGGTGCGTGGCGGCTGTAGGCGGGCCGCCACCGTGAGTGTCGTGGCGTAGGCGGGCCGCCATCGTGGGTGGGGTGCCGCGGGTGGTCCGCCGTAGTGAGTGGTCCGCCGTAGTGGGTGGTCCGCGGGGGGCGGGATGGGCTGGGGTGGCGTGGGGTGGGCGAGGGGGTACCGGGAGAGGCGCCACTCGTGCGGGTGGCGGGGTTTTCCACAGATGGCACGGTCGTCCACAGCGCTCAGCGGGCTCGGCCCGGCGGAGGCAGTCTGAGGCCACGTCGATCGCACGGCGGGTCCGCCCGGAGGAAGGGCGGGGGTGCGGCGGTCGGCTGGTTGTGCGGGCGCGTACGGCAGTCGTACGTGCCGGCACGGCAGACGCAGCCGTACGGGAAGGGCCCGTACGCGTGTCCGCCCGGCCGGCTGGGACCGGCCGGGGGAGGGGAGCGAGGGCATGAACGAGACCGTCGTCTGTGTGGTGGGCAACGTGGCGACCCCGCCGGTGTACCGGGAGTCGCCGGCGGGTCCGTCGGCCCGGTTCCGGTTGGCGGTCACCGCCCGCTACTGGGACCGGGAGAAGAGCGTCTGGACGGACGGACACACCAACTTCTTCACGGTGTGGGCCAACCGCCAGCTCGCGGTCAACGTGTCCGCCTCGGTGGAGGTGGGCCAGCCCGTGGTGGTGCAGGGCCGGCTGAAGGTGCGCACGGAAGTGCGCGAAGGCCAGCAGCAGTGGGCGTCCGCCGACATCGACGCCGTGGCGATCGGCCATGACCTGGCCCGCGGCACCGCGGTCTTCCACCGCGCGGCCAAACCGGAGACACCACCGGCGGCGGCCCGCCCGGAGCCGAACTGGGAGACACCGCGCCCGGGTGACGCACCGGACGGCCATGCGATCCAAGCCGGGGCGGAGGCAATCGCGGTGACGTGACGTCAGGCGAACCGTCAACTCCGGCTGGGCGAGGCGATACTCGGGCGACGTCGAGCCCGTGGCTGCCCGTGGCAGCACATGGCCGCCCGTGGCAGCCCGGGAGCCGCCCGGAGCGCTCGTGGACGTTCGCGGCCGATGCTGGGCGTCGCGGCCGCTCTTGGTCGTACCGCTCCGGGCAAGGCGTGCCGCTCCGGGCAAGGCGTGCCGGTGAACTCCGGCCCGAACACCCCCTGCAGCAGGTGGATTTGTCGATACGCCCAGCTCGCGAACGGCTCTCGCGATAACGATTACGGATCGGATCGGCCGTCGGATGATCCGACGGGCCGGTCATGCTCCGCCTGATCCATAGGATGCCGGGCGTGCCCCTTGGGGCCGCTCATTCTGCTGGTGGGACCGCCCCCCACGTCCAACGGGTCCTGCTCGGAGGGGAATTCTGTGTTTTCTTCGCTCTCTGGATTGCGCCGGTCCGCCGGAGCGGCCCGCCTGACCGCCCTCGCCGCGGTGTCGGGTCTCGTCGCGGCCGGTGTGCTGTCCGGCGCCGGTACGGCAGCGGCCGACGGGACTCCGCAGGCCCAGGGCGGGGCGACGGCCACGATCAACGGCCTGAAGACCTACGGCGAGGCCGTGATCCACGGGGACGGCGTCGATCAGCGGGTCTCGGCGGGGCTGTTCGAGATGTCCGTGGACGGCGGCGGCACGCTGCAGACGTACTGCGTGGACCTCCACAATCCCACCCAGCGTGACGCCCGGTACCAGGAGACGTCCTGGAACGGCACGTCGCTGGGCGCCAACAGGGACGCCGGCAAGATCGGCTGGATCCTGCAGAACTCCTACCCCCAGGTCAACGACCTCGCCGAACTGGCCCGGCGGGCGGGCGTGGGCAGCCTCACCGAGCAGGACGCGGCCGCCGGCACGCAGGTGGCCATCTGGCGCTACTCGGACGGCGCGAAGGTCGACGCCGTCGACCCGCAGGCCGAGAAGCTCGCGGACTACCTGCAGAAGACCGCCGGGAACCTCGGCGAGCCGCAGGCCTCCCTCACCCTGGACCCGCCCGCTGTCTCCGGACGGTCGGGAGACCTGCTCGGGCCGGTGACCGTGCACACCAACGCGGACGCGGTCGCGGTGAGCGCCCCGGCGGACGCGGCCGGCAGTGGGGTGCGGATCACCGACAAGACCGGCAAGGTGCTCACCTCCGCCAAGGACGGCAGCCGCCTCTACTTCCACGTCCCCGAGGCCGCGGCGGCGGGCAGCGCCCAGCTGACCCTGCAGGGGTCGACCACGGTGCCCGTGGGCCGTGCGTTCGCCTCCGACAGCCGCAGCCAGACCCAGATCCTCGCCGGTTCCAGCGAGTCGACGGTCTCCGCCACGGCGACGGCCACCTGGGCGGCCAAGGGCGCCATACCGGCGGTGTCGGCGCGCAGGAACTGCGCCAGGGGCGGAGTGGACGTCGTCGCGTCCAACAAGGGCGACGAGCCGTTCACCTTCGAGCTGATGGGCACCGAGCAGACCATCGCCGCGGGCGCCTCCCGCACGGTGACCGTTCCGCTCCAGGAGGACCAGGCGTACGACTTCACGATCACCGGCCCGAACGGCTTCAGCCACCGCTTCACCGGGGTCCTCGACTGCAAGACGCAGGGCGCGATCATGACCGGGACCACCCGGATCCACAACCAGCCGGGCCCGGCCACGGTGGGTGGCGTCGCCGCCGCGGACAGCACCGACCTGGCCGCGACCGGCGGCTCCGCGATCACCTCGCTGATCGCGGGGGTGGCGATCGGCCTGGTCGTCATCGGCGGCGCGGTCCTGGTACTGCTCCGCAAGCGCGAACAGACGGACGCCTGACCGGCGTCACCCGCGCCGCAGCGACTGGGAACTGTGCGGTCGATCAGGTGCGGAGCCAGATGACCCAAGTTCCCAGCGAGGCCGAGGCACGGCCCCAGGATCGTGCCGCTCTCGTGCCAGAACGGACGGACTCTCGGGGAACCTGGGTTCACGGGGACGAGTTCGGCCAGGCCCGACACGGGGTAGCGAATCCGCAGGTCACGCGCAGGGTCGCCCCACCTCGCTCCTGAAATGGTGCGGGGAGTGGCGGCCCCCAAGGCCGTGGTTTCAGATACGGCGCTCTGCCGGCACACGAAACACCGGGCCTCGGGCACCCAGCAGCCCGGGCACGGTCTGCCACAGGTCTGCCCCGTTCACCCGCTCCCATCTCGCGGTCGCCCGGGACTGCGCCCACTGGGCCACGGCCACCGGAACCAGCATGAGCGGCGGCATCAGCTGATGCGATGCCAGGCCGATGAGCGTCATCCAACAGACCGCTCCACCCACGAATCCGGCCGTGCGCCGCAGCGACAGCCGCTGCGCCGCGTTCTGGCCGGTGTGCGCTTGTTCTTCGGCGCCGTCGATCCGCACGGCATGCTCGTACGTGCGGCGAAGCCGGGCGCGGAGACGGAAGCGCAGCGGCAGTAGCACCAGGGACACAAGAGCCACCGCAACTGCTCCCACCAGGAGGGTCTCCAGCCGGCGAGCCGTACCGATCAAGACCAGGAGCAACCCTTCGGACAGTACCGTGCCGCCGCCCATCATCAATGCGCACGCCCGCTGGAAGTACGCCACCCTTATCAGCCCGGGTCTGGCGTCCTCGGTCATCGTCCCAGCTCTCTACCCGTACACCCGCACGGGCAGGGAAGATCCAACGCCGTATGGACCGCACCGTCAACAGACCGCGTGCCAGCATCACCAAGACTGTCGGGGCCGGCGGCGAGCCTGTCGCCCGATGCCCCACGGGTCCGGTGCCGGGCTAGCGTCTCCAGTTCTTGATCCGCCGCGTCTCACTGGACGGCATGCGGTGCGTGGAGACGCGGAGGGTGAACCCCGGATCGCTGTGGCCGAGGTAGGGACTCAGGGCCTTGATGCTTTCTCCGGCGTCCAGGAGGACCGAGGCGTGGAAGTGGCGGAGGGCGTGCCTGCCGTGCTCGCGGGCGGCAGCGTAACGCTCGCCCTGATCACGGTCCGGGGGCAGCGGGACGGCGCGGCGGCGGACGGGATCCGGGCCGATCTCGTCGTCAAGATCCCAACCGATGCTTCTCCACCCATGCGCGGGCGCCGACCTCGGCGGCGGACTCCCGAACGGTCAGGACGACGAGGAACTCGCCGATGGCGTACGCGAACACCGCAGGCATGACGGGCATCACGACCAGCCAGAGGATGCGGGCTACGAAGGCCAGCCCCACATTGCGGCCGGCCCGCGTACGTCGCGCCGCACGGGTCTCTGTCGGCGTGGGTGGGTCCAGGAGCGCCTTCTCGTGCCGTCGGCGCCCTGCCACCCATCCCGAGACCAGCGCCACACAGGACAGGGCCACCTGTGCACAGTCCCACACCAGGCGCAGAGTGGACGACAGGTCGACTCGGAACGACTGGTAGAGCCGGACCACGATGTAACCGAGAAAGGCCAGCAAGGCGAGCCAGAGAAGTCCCGTGAAGACCCTGCGCAGCCAGTAGCGCACTCCGCGCTTGTACCAGGAGGTGCCGAGCCCCGGTAGGGACGGGATCTGAACCGGGTTTCGGGAAGCGGCCGTGTCAGAGGAAGCTCTTGATGCCATGCCAGACGTCGTCCTTCAGTCGTACGAAGTCGTCCCCTGTCTGCGAGAGGACGTGGCCGGAGCCGTGCAGGAGACCGCCGACCACACCGTGGTCGTGGATGTCCTCGCTCCAGTGCTCGTGGAACGAGTGGTCGATGATGCCGGTAGCACCAATGATCACCCCCGTGCCCACCACGCAGACGGCGGCGGCACCCTCCACCGGGAGTGCCGCTGTGATGGCCGCGCCGACGGCCAGGCCGCCGAGCGCGGCGCCGCCGTCCACGACGATGGAGTGCTGCCAGGACCAGCCCTTGTCGTGGTCGTCCTTCGCCTCCAGCAGACCGCAGGCGCCTGCCGCGGCGACGTCGAGGACGGGGACCTCCTTCAGGAAGTCCGGGAGTTTCTCGACGCCCTCCCCGACACGCAACGCATGCGCCGCGTCGACCATCTTGACGTTCAGCGCGCGGTCAAGCGGCAGCCTGTCGCCGCCGTGGTCGGCAGCCAGGATGTCGTCTTCCAGCGCCTTGACCTTGCCTACCGCATCGTCGTAAGCGCTCTTGGCGGGGAGATCGTCGGGCATCCTGCGGCCCTGCTGCTGGAACACCCTGCGTTCGGCTTTGAGTTGCTTCTTGGCGGCCCGCTCCTCGGCCTTGGCCGCGTCTATCTGGGTGCGGGCCTTCTTGCCGTCGGCCCGGGTGTCCTCGGCGGAGTAGGCGTACAGGCCGCGCAGGAAGTCGTCGATGGTGATCTTGTCGCCCGTGGACACCGAGGAATCCTTCTTCGTGACCTGCAGGTACAACCCCCGCAACTTGTCCGCTGCCACCAGCCGGGCATGCTGCGCAGTGTGCAGGATCTCGGTGCGGGCCGTCTCGTACTCCTTCACGGCGGCCGCCGTCGTGGGGTCGGAGGTGACGGTCGGAGCGACGACGCCTCCTCCCCCCGTCGGCACGCCCTTGCGCGTGGCGACGTGCTCGGCGTTCTTCAGAGCGGTGTCGCAGGTGGAGAGGGCGTCGGCAAGGTCTCCGAGTATCTTGCCCGCGTCGTACACGAGAGTGGCGAAGGCGCCGGCCGTGATCGCGTCGGCCGTCCACTGCCCACGGAAGGTGCTCGCGGCTTCGCCCTTCCAGCTGGCGTCGGTGGCCAGCTCGTCGACGACACGGGTGAGCGGCTTCACCACGCCGTCGAGCTTTTCCTTGGCGTTCTTGTACGTGTCGGACATCGTGCGCAGCGCGCCGATGTCGCCGCCGACCCAGCTGTCGCCCATCAGCCCTCCTCCAGATGCAGGTCGTCGAACAGCCCATGCACGTCGATGTCGTGCCGGTGGAAGGAGTCCCGCGCGTATCCGACCTTGTCCCCGTGCTCGTCCAACCTGTCCGCCAGGCCGATGTGCAGCCCGATGATGAGGTCGGCGACCTCCTTGATCGCGTGGTCCAGTCCCGGATCGCCCCCGCTGCCCATGGGCGGCGCCACGTCCGAGTGCAGCCTGCGCCACTCGGTGGCCTGGTCGTGGAACGTCGTCGCCATCGTGCTGAGGTCGCCGTAGATCGCCTTGAAGTCAGCCGACATCAGCGCACCTCCTGGGCGTAGGCGGCCAGGTCTTCCGGCTGCCAGTTGTGGTGTCCGGGAACGACCCGCGGGTCGAACAGGACACCGACGCCCTGTTCACGGACCCCCTCGGCAAGCGGGCCGATGGACGTGGCGACCCACGGCTGTGACTCCCCGAGCGCCTCCACCAGCTTCTCCGGCGTGGTGAAAGCGAAGGCCACAGTGCCGTGCGAGGGGTGCGCGAAGAGCTCGAAGACGATGAACGGCACGCGGGCCAGGCTGCCCCCGGCGCCCGTCGCGACCACAGACCGCGGATGGGCCGGGACGAACACCGGCGTGTGATAGGCCGGAACACCCGGCTTCGGTCCCGGACGGTCGTCCGCATCATGCCGCCCGGGCGGCGCCTCCTCGACGAAGTCCAGCAAACGCGATCGCTGCGGCTCGGGCGCCGGTCTGGACGGAGCGACCGAATCCGGCTCGGCGTAGTCGAACAGACGCGAACGTATCGGCGCTCCCACCGCCGTCACCTCTTCCCCCGTGGTTCCCCGTGGATGATGGAGCCCGACCACAGTAGCCAGCGAGCATCGGAGCAAATCCTCCTATGTCGGGGTGCCGATCAGGGTGCGCACGGAACCCATACGGCGGCTTGGCCGTACACCGATCAGCCCTTGACCTGTTGATGAACCAGCGCAGCGCGGGCCAGGAGGCGGCGCGGCACACACAGGACCACCGGCAGGGCCTGGCGCGCCGAGCCCATCACCGCGCGACGCAGGCCCCCACCACCGAAGAGGTCCCGGCCTCTCGACCGGGGCGGGCATCGACGGCCACCGGCTGATCGCCCGCCGAGCCGTCGACCGCGCCGGACACCCATCGCGTACGAGGACTTCATCGGGTACGACGCGGGTCGACGGCGAGCCTGCCGCCCGATGCCCCATGGGTTTGGTTTGAGCCTGCCCCTCCAGTGCTTGATCCGTGCCCACGCCGGGCCGTCTCTGGTCGTGCGAGGGTGCCCGAGGCCGATCGATGACGACCGACGGCGACAGGTGAGGCAACGGCGCCGAGCGCGAAACCCCAGTTCAGAGCCCCCGTGCCTAACGGGTTTCCGCTCAGGGGTGGCGGTACGGCAAGATGGGGTGTATCTGCCCACTGCCAGATTTCAAGCTGCCGGACGGTTTCTCTTGGCTGAGTTCATTTACACCATGCGCAAGGCGCGCAAAGCGCACGGCGACAAGGTGATCCTCGACGACGTCACCCTGAGCTTCCTGCCGGGGGCGAAGATCGGCGTCGTCGGTCCGAACGGCGCCGGTAAGTCGACCGTGCTGAAGATCATGGCGGGGCTGGAGCAGCCGTCCAACGGTGACGCCTTCCTCTCGCCCGGTTACAGCGTCGGCATCCTGCTGCAGGAGCCCCCGCTGAACGAGGAGAAGACCGTCCTGGAGAACGTCCAGGAGGGTGTCGCCGAGGTCAAGGGCAAGCTCGACCGGTTCAACGAGATCGCCGAGCTGATGGCGACCGACTACTCCGACGCGCTGCTCGACGAGATGGGCAAGCTCCAGGAGGAGCTGGACCACGCCAACGCGTGGGACCTCGACGCCCAGCTCGAGCAGGCCATGGACGCGCTGGGCTGCCCGCCCGGCGACTGGCCCGTCACCAACCTCTCCGGTGGTGAGAAGCGCCGCGTCGCGCTCTGCAAGCTGCTGCTGGAGCAGCCCGACCTGCTGCTCCTCGACGAGCCCACCAACCACCTCGACGCCGAGTCGGTGAACTGGCTGGAGCAGCACCTGGCCAAGTACCCGGGCACCGTCGTGGCGGTCACCCACGACCGGTACTTCCTGGACAACGTCGCCGGCTGGATCTGCGAGGTCGACCGCGGCCGACTGCACGGCTACGAGGGCAACTACTCCAAGTACCTGGAGAGCAAGGCGAGCCGCCTCAAGGTCGAGGGCCAGAAGGACGCCAAGCGGCAGAAGCGGCTCAAGGAAGAGCTGGAGTGGGTCCGCTCCAACGCCAAGGGGCGCCAGGCCAAGTCCAAGGCCCGCCTCGCGCGGTACGAGGAGATGGCCGCCGAGGCCGACAAGATGCGGAAGCTGGACTTCGAGGAGATCCAGATCCCGCCGGGCCCGCGCCTGGGCAACGTCGTCGTCGAGGTCGACAAGCTGAACAAGGCCTTCGGTGAGAAGGTCCTGGTCGACGGCCTCAGCTTCACGCTGCCGCGCAACGGCATCGTCGGCGTGATCGGCCCGAACGGCGCCGGCAAGACCACGCTGTTCAAGATGATCCAGGGCCTGGAGACGCCGGACTCCGGCGACATCAAGGTCGGCGAGACCGTCAAGATCTCCTACGTCGACCAGACCCGCGCCAACCTCGACCCCAAGAAGACGCTGTGGGAGGTCGTGTCCGACGGGCTCGACTACATCAACGTCGGCCAGGTCGAGATGCCGAGCCGGGCGTACGTGTCCGCCTTCGGCTTCAAGGGCCCGGACCAGCAGAAGCCGACCGGCGTCCTGTCCGGCGGTGAGCGCAACCGGCTCAACCTGGCGCTGACCCTGAAGCAGGGCGGCAACCTGCTGCTCCTCGACGAGCCCACCAACGACCTCGACGTCGAGACCCTGTCGTCGCTGGAGAACGCGCTGCTGGACTTCCCCGGCTGCGCCGTCGTCGTCTCCCACGACCGGTGGTTCCTGGACCGGGTCGCCACGCACATCCTCGCCTACGAGGGTGAGTCGAGGTGGTTCTGGTTCGAGGGCAACTTCGAGTCGTACGAGAAGAACAAGGTCGAGCGGCTGGGCGCGGACGCCGCGCGTCCGCACCGCGCCACCTACAAGAAGCTCACCCGGGGCTGATCGGTCTTGCGCCACATCTACCGCTGCCCTCTGCGCTGGTCCGACATGGACGCATACGGACATGTCAACAACGCGGTCTTCCTCCGCTATCTGGAGGAGGCCCGCATCGACTTCCTGTCCCTGCGGGGCAAGGAGTCCAAGCAGGGGTCCGTGGTGGCACGCCACGAGATCGACTACAAGCGCCAGCTCGTCCACCGGCCCACGCCCGTGGACATCGAGCTGTGGGTCAAGGAGATCAAGGCCGCGTCCTTCACCGTCTCCTGCGAGGTGAAGGACGACGACCAGGTCTACGTGCAGGCCTCGACGGTCATCGTCCCGTTCGACTTCGAGACCCAGCGGCCGCGCCGGATCACCGCCGAGGAGCGGGAGTTCCTCGGGCAGTACCGGGACGACGCCGAGGGACGGGCCGTCGCCGCATGACGGTGCTGCACCTCGGCGACGAGACGGAGGCGGCGGACCTCGCCGCCTTCCTGTCCCGGCTGCTCCACTACGACCGTGGAGCAGCGGTGCGCCTGCAGGCGGCCGGCACGGCACTCGCCGTCTTCGGACGGCCGCCGTCCTTCGAGGTGCTGGCCATCCGCGCGGTGCGGCTGGCGAAGCCGTACGAGCACGGGCTCGACCTCACCCTCGACGTCACCGTCTCGGCCGGCGAGTTCCTGGAGTCCGTGGAGGAGCGGGCGGCCACCGCCGCCGTGCCGGACGCGGTCACCGGTCCGCCGTGGGCCGGTGTGCTGCCGCCGCGCGGCGGCTGGCGGCCCGAGCCCGGACTGCCGGCTCCCGACACGCTGCGGGCGACCGTCGCCGCGGCGGTCACCGAGTTCCGCTCGCGCACCGAGGAACTGGCGCCCGAGCGGCGCGGCCGGGCCGAACTGGACCGGATCGGAGCGGACATCTGGTCCCGGCAGATCGGGCGGACCCGGCTTCCGGTGCGGGCCGTGCACGCGGCACAGTCCCTGGGCTTCCTGCGCCCGGGGACCGAGCCGGCCGACACCGGGCTGTTCTCCTCGGGAGCGTGGCTCAGACTCCGTACGCCGTACGGCTCCGTCGCCGTCCGCCGCTCCGGGCTGGGCTCCCTCGGGGTCAGCGTGCGCTGAAGGCTCATCCCCTCGCCGGGCGGTTTCGGCAGCGCCCCGGCCCGCGGTGCCTCGCTCGGTGGTGTCCGGGCCGCAGCGCCTCGGCCGCGGTGCCCGCCGGGCGGTGTCCGGGACCCAGTGGTCCGGGCCCCGGTGCGCGCCGGGGCCCCAGTGCCCACCCGGGCCGCGGTGCTCAGTCCCCCGGTTCAGTCCCCGGTGATCAGTCCGCGGTGTTCACCATCGACGCGGCGGCGTACGTGAGGTAGTTCCACAGCGTCCGCTCGTGCTCCTCGGACAGGCCGAGTTCGTCGACGGCCTCCCGCATGTGCTTCAGCCAGGCGTCGTGCGCCGCGCGGTCCACGGTGAACGGGGCGTGCCGCATGCGCAGCCGGGGATGGCCGCGGTTCTCGCTGTACCTGGTGGGGCCGCCCCAGTACTGGATGAGGAACAGGGTCAGCCGCTCCTCGGCGGGGCCGAGGTCCTCCTCCGGGTACATCGGCTTCAGGATCGGGTCCCCGGCCACTCCCTCGTAGAACCGGTGGACGAGCCGGCGGAAGGTCTCCTCCCCGCCGACCTGCTCGTAGAAGGTCTGCTCCTGAAGCGTGCCGCGCCGAATCTCATTCACCCCTACATGGTCTCAGACCGGGTGACCGAGGACCCAAGGCCTAGGACCCGGGTACGACGGCTCGCCCCTACTGTGGAGCCATGGGCGCCTACGACACCGAGATCGACGAGCTGGCCGCCGCGGCGCGGGCCGGGCTCGTGCGGGAGATCGACGCCGACGGCGCCTGGGCGGCGGAACCGGTGTGGCGGGAGGCGTTCGCGACGGTGCCCCGGCACCTGTTCGTGCCCTACTACTACGTCACGGGGCAGGGCGGCTACGAGCGCCGCTGGCGCGAGAGCCAGGACGCCGAGGCCCGGGAGCTCTGGGTGCGCGGCGCCTACGAGGACATGCCGCTGGCCACCCGGCTGCGCGACGGCGAGCTGCTCTCCTCCAGCAGCCAGCCCTCCCTGATGGCGCAGATGCTGGTCGCCCTGCGGGTGGGGGAGGGGGACCGGGTCCTGGAGGTCGGCGCCGGCACCGGCTACAACGCGGCCCTGCTCGCGCACCGGCTGGGCGACGACGACCTGGTCACCACCATCGACCTGGAACCGGAGATCACCGAATCGGCCCGGCAGCACCTGACCGCGGCCGGGTACCGGCCGGCCGTCGTCACCGGCGACGGCGCGCGCGGAGTACCCGAACGCGCCCCCTTCGACCGGATCATCGCCACCTGCGCGCTGCCCAGGGTGCCGCGCGCCTGGCTCACCCAGTGCCGGCCCGGCGCCCGCATCCTGACCCCGCTGGCCACCGGACTGCTGGCGCTCACCGTGCGGGACGCGGAGCACGCCGAGGGCCGCTTCCTGTCCACGCCCGCCTACTTCGTGCCGCTGCGCGGCGAGGGCCGGGCGGAACCGGAGGGCGCGTCCCTGACCGGGCTGCCGGACCGGGCCCTGTTCCGTTTCATGCTCACGCTGGTCCGGGGCACCCTCGAACCGCGGGCGGCCTACGAGCTGTGGGAGCGCGAGGACGAACCGGCCCGCGAACGGTACGGCGTCACGGTGGCCGGGAAGCGGGCCTGGGCCTGGCTGGACGACCCGGAGGGGCCGTATCTCTGGCCCCTCCCTTGACCAGCCCTCCCTTGACCAGCCCTTCCTTTACGGGCGCTTCCCCGGCGGGCGCTTCGCCGGGCCGCGTCTCCCGGACCGGCTCTGTCCCCGAAGTGTCTTCCGGGACCGGCCCTTCCGGGACCGGCCCTTCCGGGACCGGCCCTTCCCGGATCGGACTCTCCCCGGCCGGCCCGTCGGCCGGTCGTTCTCAGCCCCGGTGGACGGTGATCGTCGTCCAGGCGCCCACGTGCACGCGGTCGCCGTCCCGCAGCGGGACCGGGACGAACGGCTGGATCGGTTCGTCCGAGCCGTTGACCGTGGTGCCGTTCGTCGAGTTCTGGTCGACGACCGCCCAGGTGCCGTCCGGCTGCTGGACCAGCACGGCGTGCTGGTGCGAGACGCCCGGGTCCTCCGGCGGCACGGCCAGGTCGATGTCCGGGGTGTCGCCGGTGGAGTGCCGGCGGCGGCCGATGGTGATCTGGTTGCCGGTGAGCGTGCGCTGCTGCTCGGGCGAGTACGCGGGCAGGTTCAGCCCCGCGGCCTCGGGGCCGGAGCGCTGCATCATCGCCATGAAGTACTCGCGGTCCGGACCGATGGTCGCGGTCCAGGTGGCCGGCTGCTGCGGCGCCTGCGGGAAGCCGGCGCCGGGCTGCGGGTAGCCGTACCCACCGCCCTGACCACCGGGGCCCTGCCCCGGTCCCTGGCCGGGCCCGGACGGGCCGGTGGACGACGGCGGGGAGAGTACCCAGTCGTCGTCACCGCCACCGAAGGACGGCCCACCGAAGGACGGGCCGCCGGAGCCGGGAACGCCGGCCGTGGGCCGGCCGGTCTCCTGCGGGAAGGCGGGGGGAGCGGGCGGTCCGGACTGCTGGAACGCCTGCGGGGCGCCACCGGGACCCGCGGACGGCGGTCCCCCGCGCGACGGGTCGCCCCCGAAGCCGGAGGGACCGGACGCGCCGGGACGCTGGGAAGCGCCGGGACCCTGGGAAGTGCCGGGCGGAACCCGGCCACCGGGACCGGACGGCTCACGGCCGAACGGCGACTGCCCGGAAGGCCCACCGGCCCCCTGCCCCGGGCCACCCCCGAAACCGGCGCCTTGACCGGGTCCCTGTCCGGGGCCCTGGCCAGGACCTCCACCGAACCCGGAAGGCCCGCCGGAACCGGGACCTTGACCCTGCCCCTGACCGGGACCCCGACCCCCGCCGAAGCCGGACGGACCGTCGGTGTCCGGACCCCGACCCGGTCCCCCGCCGAAGCCGGACGGACCGTCGGTGTCCGGACCCCGACCCGGTCCCCCGCCGAAGCCGGAGGGACCACCGGACCCCGGGCCCTGGCCCGGTCCCCGTGCCTCGCCGAAGCCGGACGGGCCGCCGGAGCCGGGGCCTTGAGCCTGGCCGGGGACCTGGCTCTGGCCGCCGCCGAAGGCGGAAGGGGCGCCGGGGCCCTGGTTCTGGCCGGGGACCGTGCCGAAGGCGGGCGGTGGGGGTGTGGGGCGTCGTTCGCCGCCGAAGGCGGAGGGGCCCGGTGAGGTGGGCGGGCCGGACGGGCCGCGGTCGCCGCCGAACGGCGTCGGGCCGGACGGCTCGCTGCCGAAGGACGGGATCGGCTCGGCGGGCCGGTTCACCTGAGAGGGCCGCGAGCCCTGGTACTCGTACGAGTCACCGTTTCCGTACGTGGCACTCGGCGGCTCGAAGCGGGGCTGCCGCGGACGCGGAGCGGCCGGGGTGTAGGAGGTGGCCGTGTTGGTCAGGAAGTTCCACCGGCACTCCTCGCAGAACGGCGCGCCGCCCTCCCGGGGCGTACGGCACTGCGGGCACAGCTCCGCCTCGGGCGCACCCGGCGCCTGCGGGCGGCCGCCGGGCTGGTTGCCCTGGGCCGGCGGGAATCCGTAGCCGCCGCCCGCGGGCGGCGGTGGGGGCGGCGGAGGCACGGCACCGGCCATGCGGTGACCGCAGACCTCGCACCAGTCGTCGGAACCCGACTGGTGTCCGTTCGGGCAGGTCGGCATGTCGGTGCTTCCCCTTCTCCTGAGGGTCCGGCTGGATGCGCCGCCGCGTGGCAGCGTCACTTCTTCACTCGAACAGTCTTGGTGGACCGGGTCTCCAGAGTCATCTCATCGGCCTCCGCGACCCTCGTCTTCAACCGCACAGTACCCGTCGCCGCGTCGACCACGTCCACCACCTTCGCAAGCAGTTTCGCAGTATCGGCGTTCCCCGAGGCGCTCGCGAGCTGAACCGCGCGCCCCAGTTTGGCCGTTGCTCCATCGAAATCGCCGACTTTGCGAAGGTCGAGTCCTTGCTGGATGGCCTGTGCCAGTTCCGCCTGCCCCGTGTAGTGCGCGACTTGGGGGTTGATCGAGGTGGAGGCCGCCATGTCGTCGGTCCAGACGGCCCGTACCAGGCCCTGGGCACCCAGATTCCGCACCCCGCCGTCCGCCTGCGGGACGACGAGACTGACGCGGGCGGCGAGCATCTCCTGGCCGAGCCCGGCCGACGGGACCTCCACGCACAGGTGGTAGTCGCGGGACTCGTCGCCCCAGGAGCCGGTGGGGTAGTCCCCGGCGCGTGGTCCGGCCTCGGTGCGCCGGCCGGTCAAGTCCTCGACGGTGGGGGCGACTTGCTTGACGAATCTGATGGTGGTGCCGACCGGCGTCCACACTCTGAGGGTGACGTCGGCGACCTCCTTGCCCATCGCCGACTCCATCATCCGCGTGAAGTCGGCGGCCAGGCCCGCCGGATCGGCGACGATGTCGGCGGTGCCGAGCAGCGCCGAGGCGATCCCTGTGACTTCTTTCACTTCCCAGTCGGTGCCCACACCCCGGGCGTCGCAGGTGAACCGGCCGGCACACGCGTCCAGCGTGGCCCGCAGATCCTGCGGCGACTCGTGTTCGTTGCGGCCGTCGGTCAGCAGGATGCCGTGCCGGATGGTGACGTCCGCCGAGGACAGCAGCCGGTCGGCGAGCCGCAGCCAGGTGCCGATGGCCGTACCGCCGCCCGCGGTCAGCCGGCGCAGCGCCTGCTTGGCCTGCTCCCGGGTGGTGGCGTCGGCGACCGCGAGCCGTCCGCCGCCCGGGTAGACCTCCGTGGCCACGTGCGTGCCGCCGATCACCGTGAAGCGGGTGCCGTCGCGCAGGGTGTCGACGGCGGCGGCCGTGGCGTCCCGGGCGTTGCGCATCTTGGTCGACGGGTAGTCCATGGACCCCGAGCAGTCGACCATGACCGCCACCGCGGCGGAGGGCCGCTGCCCCGGTGTGTACACGGGTGCGGCGACGGCGCTGCCGACGGTGCCGCCGCCCGTCGCCGTCACGGTGACGATGGCGTCGACCTCGCGGCCGCCCTCCGGCAGGTACTCGTTCTGGTAGACGTCCACCGAGAACTGCGGCACGTTCGACTTCGCGAAATTGGCCATGCTTGCTCGACTCCCCCTTGAAAGCACCCCGCTGACGCGAGGCGGTGGATGTGGGCGGACCGGTCCCCTCCGGCCCGCCGCGGCTTTCCGTCGATCCGGCGTTTTGTACGGCCTCAGGCCGATACTTCCCCCTGCGACGCCGCCGGGAACGGCAGGACCGCCACTGTTACGTTGTCGTGGCCCCCGCCGTCCAGGGCGTGACCGACCAGCACGCGGGCGCCGTGCAGCGGACGCGCGGCCGCGTCCGCGGGTACCACCTCGGCCATCTCCCCGGCCGTCTCGGCGTAGTTCCACAGGCCGTCGGTGCACACCACCACGACACCGGGCCGGTCCGGCTTGAAGGCCGCGGTGTGCGGCTCCAGTTCGTAGGCGTCCGCGCCGAGCCACCCGGTGATCGCGTGGGCGCGCTCGTCGGCGTACGCCTCGGCCTCGCTCATCAGCCCGGCGGCGACCATCTGCGCGGCCCAGGAGTCGTCCTCGGTCAGCCGGGCCGGGGGCGTGGCGCGGTCGGCGGGCACCCAGTAGACGCGGCTGTCGCCGACCCAGCCGACGACCAGCAGCCCGGTGGTGACGACCGCGCCGACGATCGTGCAGGCCGGGGCGTTCTGGTGCGGGGTGTGCTCGCGGGCCGTGGCGGGTTCCTCGGCGAGAGCGTTGACGGCCTGCGCGGCGGCGACGATCGCCTCGTGCATGGCCTGCTGCGGGTGCGTGCCCCGCGGCAGCGCGGCCAGCAGGACGTCCCCGGCCGCCCGGGAGGCGGCCAGCGAGGCCTCGTCGGGGCGGGTCGCCGAGGAGACGCCGTCGCAGACGACGGCGAGCGCGGCCGGGCCGCCGTCGGGCAGGGTGGTGTGGCCGACGGTGAAGGCGTCCTCGTTGCGGTGGTGGCGCAGGCCCCGGTCGCTGACGGCGGCGACCGGGCCCGACTCCTGCTCCATGTGGTCGCGTTCGCGGGGCTGGGCGTGCCCGCAGTTCTCGCAGTACCCGTCGTCGTCGACCCGGCCCGCCCGGCAGGCCACGCAGACCTGTGCCGGATCCGCGGCCGGGCCGTCCGGTGCGGCCGCGGCGGCGTCGACGGCCGCGCGCGGGTCCGGCGCCTGCAGCGGGTACTCGTCGGGCTCGGCGGGCCGGTCGAAGCGGACGCCGGCAGCGGCCGGTTCCCCCGGTCGCGCCGGTTCCCCCGGTTCCCCGGCGGGCAGCGGCCGGCCGCCCGAGTCGGTGCCCGGCAGGTCGGTCGGCAGGTGCGCCGCCGGCGTGCCGCCGGAGCCGGGCGGCCCCGCGGCCGGCCAGCCCGCCGCGTCCCCGGGCCCGGCCGAGCCGGTCATGGTGAGGGTCGGATGGTCCTGCGAAGAAGCGGCCACCACCGAAAGGTCGTGACCGCACGCTCCGCAGAAGAGGTCACCCGGCTCGACGGGCTCCGCGCAGCTCGGGCACTTCGGCAGTGCGGTCTGCTGGGGCATCTGCGACATCAACTACACCCACGTCCGGGGGCGGTAACGGTTGGCCCGTTCCACCAGCTCGATCCTCTCCTCGCCGCCGGGCGCCAGCCGGGCCAGCGTCCGGTAGGCCCGCTCCAGTCCGAAGCGCAGGCCCCGCTCGTCCAGACCGGTGCCCAGCAGCACCTGCCCACCGGGGGCCGGCCGGGCGGTGTCCTGGCCTCCGGAGAGTATCCAGTCCAGCGCACAGCCGAGCACCTCGGCGGACAACCGCTCACGCCGGACCGGGTCCAGACCGTACGCGTCCAGCGCCTCGACCTGCCCGGCGGCGGCGGTCAGGTCGTCCAGGAACGGTACGTCACCGGCGCTCGCCGTGCGCTGTCTGAGCCGGGCCCGGACGGCGGCGACCCGGGCGGCCGTGTAGTGGATGGACGACTCCGGCACCGACTCCAGCGTGGCCACCGCGCCCCGCCGGTCCCCGGCCGCGAGCTGCACCCGGGCGAGACCGAAGGCCGCGCTCACATAGCTCGGGTCGGTCGCCCACACCAGGCGGTAGTACTCGGCGGCGTTGTCCAGCTGGCCCAGCACCTCCGCGCACAGGGCCAGTGCCAGCTTGGGCGCGGCCTCGCCGGGGAAGGCGTCGTAGATCGCGTCGAAGGCGAGCGCGGCGCCCTCGAAGTCGCCGGTGACCAGGGCGGCCACGCCCCGGTACCAGACCACCCGCCAGTCGTCGGGCCGCTCCTCGTCCAGCTCGGCCAGGCTCGCCAGCGCGGCCCGGTGGTCGCCGCTCTCCAGCCGGGCGCGCACCTGCCGCAGCCGGCTCTCCACGGACCGGGTGGGCGCCGCCTCCAGCGCGCTGATCAGCTCGGCCGGTGCGGAGGCCATGAGGCCCGCGAGGAAACCGGCGTTGGGGTCGCCCGGGTCGACCAGCGGCACCGGCAGGGCCTGCGCCGCGGCCGGGGTCTCGACCGGCCTGACGAGGGACGGCGGGGGAAGGGCGGGACCGGCCGCGGAACTCCGCACCGGCCGGGCACCCAGCCGGGACACCTCGCCGTCCAGACGCGGGAACAACTCCCTGTCCACGACCCGCACCTCGGGCCCGAACAGCGTCGACAGCGCGGGCCTGGCCTGCCCGCTCTGCAGCGCGACGACCTCGCGCAGCACACCGGTCAGCTGCTCGGCCATCTCCTGAGCGGAGGCGAACCGGCGGGCCGGGTCGGGGTCGGTGGCACGCACCAGGAGCCGGTAGAAGGACTCGTAGCGGCGGAAGACGTCGATGGTGTCCGGGTCGGGCAGGGAGTCCGCGAAGACGTTCGTGTAGCCCTGGAAGTCGAAGGTGAGCACCGCGAGGGTACGGCCCACGGTGTACAGGTCGCTCGCCACCGAGGGGCCGACCTCGGCGACCTCGGGCGCCTGGTAGCCCACCGTGCCGTAGATCGCCGACTCCTCGTCGTCCATGCGGCGGACGGCGCCCATGTCTATGAGCTTGAGCTGGTCCTCGGTCTGGATGGCGTTGTCGACCTTGAAGTCGCAGTAGAGCAGGTTGCGGCTGTGCAGGTGGCCGAGCGCCTCCAGGGCCTCGATGCCGTAGGCGCAGGCCTGTTCCACCGGCAGCGGGTCCCGCCTGCCGTCGGCGGTGCGGCGGCCGTTGGCGATCTCCTTGAGCGACTTGCCGCCGACGTACTCCATGACGATGTAGCCGTCGAGGGAGCCGGTGCGCTGGTCCAGGTGCTCCACGAAGTTGTAGATCCGCACGATGTTGGCGTGCTCGATCTCCGCCAGGAAGCGCCGCTCGGAGATGGCGGCGGCCATCGCGTCCTGGTCGCCGGTGTCCAGCAGGCCCTTGAGCACCACCCACCGGTCGGAGACCGCCCGGTCCACGGCGAGGTAGATCCAGCCGAGCCCGCCGTGCGCGAGGCAGCCGGCGACCTCGTACTGGCCGTGCACGATGTCCCCGGCCCTCAGCTTGGGCACGAAGGAGTACGGGTGCCCGCACTTGGTGCAGAAGCCCTCCGTCCGCCCGGGGCGCTCCCCGCGGGCCCGGCCGACCGGCGCCCCGCAGTCCGAGCGGGAGCAGAATCGCTTCCGCTCGGGCACCTCGGGGTGGTCCAGCACCATGGCGCGCGGGTCGGGCCGCGGCACCTGGGGCACGCTGACCAGCCCGGCGCCCAGCCGGCCGCGGGTCGACGCCCCCGAGGACGAACCGGAGCTGCGCACCGACACCGACCGGCCGGTGGACGGTCCCGACAGGGACCGGGAGAGCCGCCCGGACACCGAGCGGCGCGACTTCGACGACTGGGAGGACGTGCGCGAGCTGCGGGAGCTGCGGGAACTGCCGCTCTGTGCCGAGCCCCTGGTGACTCCGGTGGGCGGCGAGCCCACCATGCCGCCCGCCGCGACGACCGGCGCGAGTCCGCAGGTGTCGCAGTACAGCTCGCCGCCCCCGACGTCCTCGTACGTCCCCGCGCAGCCCGGCCGCTGACAGGTCTGTCCCGGCCGGCTCATGACCGGTCCCCCTCACGGTCCTGCGGCGCGGCGGCGCTGCCGAGCTGCTCGGCGGCCGACTGCTGGTAGCGCAGCACGGCCTGTTCGGCGACGCGCAGGTCGCAGGGCGCGCTCCACAGCATCCGCCGGGCCGCGTCGTAGCGCTCGATCAGCAGCGGGTCCTCGGCGAGGCCGTGCCGGGCCACCTTCGCCCGGTAGGCGTCCAGCCGGCCGCGCAGTTCGGCGCGGACCGCGAGCGGCGCGGTGACCGCCGTCAACGACTCGCGGGCGCGCAGCAGTTCGTCCTCCGCCTTCTGCTCCAGGGACTCCAGCAGCGGCGACAGCCGGTGCCACCGTGCCTGCCTGCGGTACTCGGCGGCGGTGGCCAGCTGCTCCTGCAGCACGGTCGGCGGCCCGCTGACGACGGGCACCTCGGTGGCGGCGATCTTCGCCAGCACCTCGCCGCGCGCCGTGCGGGCCTCGGCGAGGGTGCGGTCCGCCCGCGAGAGCAGGTCCCGCAGCCGGATCAGCCGCGCCTCCGCGTCCTGCCGGACGGTCAGCACGGCGTCGATCTCCCGCCGCACGTCCTCCAGGGCGCGCGCCTCACGGTCGTACACCGTGGTGTCCGGGCGGCCCCCGCCGGGCGCCGAACTGCCCTCGGCCGGCACCCAGTACGCCAGCGGGTCGGAGACGACCTCCTCGCGCAGCCTGGTCAGCGTGCGGGTGATCCGCTCCAGGTCGTCACCGGCCGGGTGCTCGCCCGGCCGGACCCCGACGGAGTGGGCGAGCTTGCGGGTGCGCTGGAGCTCGGCGGCGAGCAGGTCGATCCGCGCGGGCAGCGCCGACCAGACCGCGTCGGCGGCGACGACCAGGTCCAGGCTCGTCGCGTACAGCTCGTTCATCCGGTCCACCAGGGCGGTCAGCGAGAACGTCTCGCTCAGCGTGCCGTCCCCGGCGACCGTGACGGACTCGCCGCGCAGCAGCCCGGTCAGCTCGACCAGGTCCTCGCGGCTGGACCAGCGGCGCCGGGAGCGGATCTCGCGGGCGGAGCGCAGCGCGGCCGCGTAGGCGTCGAAGTACCCCCACAGCAGGGTGATCCGGCTCTCCGTGGTCTGCCAGCGTTCCCTGGTCACACCGGTCAGTTCGGCGCCTTCGAGGAGTCTGCGGCCCGCGTGGTCCTGCAGGGCCAGCAGCGAGGTCTCGATCGCCTCGTGCTCCTGGCCGAGCCGCGCCAGCGCACGGTCCACCTCGTCCCGGTCCATCACCGGCCCGGCGGGGTCCGTGACGCCCATCGATCACCTCTCGCTGCTGTCTGGTCGGCCTGTCGTGGTTGGCGGGGTTCAGCTGGTGCGCAGATACTGCGGCGCGGGCGGCTCGGAGGCCGCCGAGTCCTTCCCCAGTGTCGCCGACAGCCAGGTGTCGTACGACGTCTGCCAGCCGTGCGCGCGGTAGTCGGCCAGGATGTGGTTGACCCGGCGCACCAGATCGGTGGCGTCCTTCTTCATCGCCACGCCGTAGTACTCGGTGGTGAACGCCTTGCCCTTGAGTTCCACGGCCGGGTCCTGGGCGGCCTGGCTCGCGGCGAGCGCGCCGTCGGTCACCACCGCGTCCACCTCGCCGAGTTGCAGCCGGACCAGGCAGTCCAGCTGGTTCGGCACGGTGGCGGCGATGTCGGTGGAGGCGGGCAGCTCGCCGGCCTTCCTGTCGGCGTCCAGCTTGGTGTGGGCGGTCGAACCGGCCGCGGTGCACACCTTCTTGTGTGCGAGGGAGTCGTCGTAGCCCGTGACGGCTGACGACTTGGGCGCGAGCACCTGCTGACCGGTCTTGAAGTAGGGCGTCGAGAAGGCCACCTGGGCCAGCCGGTCGCAGGTGATCGTCATCGTCCGCACGACCATGTCCACCCGGCCGCCCTGGATGGCCGGTATGCGCTGGCTGGTCGGGATCGCCTTGAACTGCACGGCGTCCGGGTCCCCGAGGATGTCCTGCGCGATCCGGTGCACCAGGTCGATGTCGAAGCCCTCCAGCTCAGCGCCCTCGGTGTTCGGGTTGCGGTAGCCCCAGTGGTAGCTGTTCTGGTCGACGCCGACGATCAGCTTGCGCCTGGCGCCCGGGCGGCCCTTGATGGCGTCGATCGTCGGACCGTCCGCGCCGGACGGGGCGAGGGTCTGCTTCTGCGCCTCGGAGTCGGTGCAGCCGTCGGCGCGCGCCTGGCTGCCCGTGGTCACCCGCTGTCCGGCCGGCCCGCCCTCGGCGGGCGTCTGGGTGCGGGGCAGCAACAGCACGAACGCCAGCGCCAGCGCGCACAGCACCGCCATCGCGCCGACGCCGCCCCAGCCCCGCAGGGAGGCCCGTGCACGCGTCCCGTACATCACCCTGCCCCCTGTCACCGGTACTCCGAAAGCCTGCGCCCGATGCCGGCCACGGCGCCGGCCGCGCCCAGCACCGCGAGGACGGCCGCACCCACCGGCAGCCCCGTCATGGCGTCCCGCCCGTCACCGGCGGCCTGCTGGAACTCGCTCTGCTCGTGGTCGATGGCCCGGGCGAGGTTGGCGTCGACGCTGTCGAAGCACTCACCGGTCGCCCCCTTGGCACCGATCACCTTGTCCAGCGCCTGCTGGTAGTTGCCGTTCTCGTCCTCGGCGCGCGCCGAGGCGTGACGCTGCTTCCACACCGCCATGTTGCCCTCGGCCGCCTTGATCGGCGTGGTGCCGGCGCCGTCGTCGGCGAGGGCGCCGGCCTCGGTCAGCCGCTTGCCGAGCACGCCCATGTCCTTGTCGAAGTCGTAGTAGTAGGCGTCGTACGCCTTGCCGCCGACCGTGACGGTCTCGGCGCCGCGCGCCACCAGGCTCAGGTTCTCGTTCCCGCGTGCCTTCAGGGAGGCGATCCGGGCGTCGTGCAGGACGCTGAGCGAACGGATGCCGTGCTCGTAGGAGCCGTCCAGGCCCGACCGGGCGACCATGTGCCCGACGACCAGCCACAGCAGCACGACCGTGGTGGCGGCGGTGCCGGCGACCAGGCCGTGGTTGAGGACGCGGTGGGTGCGCCGGTACGAGCGGTGCTGGGCCCAGCCGAGCGCGGCGAGCGCGACCACGCCGAGCGCGATGGCGGCCCAGGGGTAGGGCGTGGCGTCCGCGTAGTCGGCGTCGAGCCGCTGGTTCTCCTTGGTGTAGAGGTCCTCGGCCGCCGGGAGCATGTCCTGCTGCATCTTCTCGTTGGCGTAGCGCAGGTAGGCGCCGCCCACGGGGTAGCCCTGCCGGTTGTAGGTCCGGGCCCGCTCGATGAGGCCCTTGTACTCGGGCAGCAGCCGGTTCAGCCGGGTGATGGCCGCCTCGGCGGCCGAGCCGGGCTCGGCGCTCGACGCGGCGGTCACGAGGCCGCCGGCGGCGCCGCGGATGTCCCTCTCGTACCGGTCCCGGGTGGCGGCGCTCTCCTGGCCGCCCGCGAGGAAGCCGCTGGAGGCCGCCGTGTTGGCGTCCGCCAGCGAACGGTAGATCCCGGCCGCACCGGAACTGAGCGGCTGGCTGCGGCGCAGCACGTCGTCGGCGGCGGCCGCCCGTTCGCCGGTCTGCCAGGCGGTGACGGCACCGAACGCGACGACCAGCAGCGCGAGGACGGCCCCGATGATCCGCAGCCGCCCGGGCTCGGTGGTCGCGGCGGCCCGCAGCCGGTCCACACCCTCGGCGAAGGCGGTACGGCGGGCCGGGGCCACGGGCGGCACGGGGGGCGCCGGCGGGACCGGCCGCTGCGGGGGCACGCCGGGGGCGGCGGCCCGCGGCACCGGTGGCGCCGCGCTGCTCTTCGGCGGGTGTGTCACTCGACCTCCCCCATGGTCATCCGTTCGCCGCCCAGTATCACCGTCCGGACCGGCTCGCGCACCGGCCTTCACTGGATCTTGATCGGATCGCAGCGTGCCCGTGGGAGCGCGCACGCCGGGCACACCACCCCCTGTTCATGAACACGCGGGAGGCGCCGGACCGGTTCCGTCGCGGGGCTGGTCCTCTGCGGTCACACCCTTCCCGACTCCCAGTACCCGCGGGCCCTTTCGCCCGCCTCCGCCCCCGCCCCGAGGCGGTCCAGGCCCAGCAGGGCGGCCCCCAGCACCGGGCTGGCCGTGACCACGCGGGG
This sequence comes from Streptomyces sp. NPDC096012, assembly GCF_040426375.1. NCBI lineage: Bacteria > Bacillati > Actinomycetota > Actinomycetes > Kitasatosporales > Streptomycetaceae > Streptomyces > Streptomyces sp. NPDC096012. Next base: position 36,973 of record NZ_JBEOTD010000020.1, on the reverse strand, counting down.
ACGGGCCGCGGGGGCCCGGGCGGACAGCAGATCGCGGATGGTGTCGTCGAGCAGCGGGTGACCGGCGGTCAGGACGCTGCCGCCCAGCAGCACCGGGGTCTCCTCCGCCAGCAGGTCCAGGCGGGTCAGGGCCACCGTGGCCATCACCGTGACCTCCTGCGCGAGCCGGACGACCAGGGAGCGGGCCACGGCGTCCCCGGCCGCGGCCGTCGCGAAGAGCACCGGGGCCAGTTCGTGGCGGCGGTCGTGCTCGACGTGCTCCAGGTGCAGGGCCTCGATGAGGGCGTACATGGTGGGCAGGCCGAAGTGCGCGGGCAGGGTGCGGGCCAGGGCCGTCGGCTCGCCCCGGCCGTCCTCCGCGCGCGCCGCGTACCAGAGGGCCTCCTCGGCCAGGCCCCAGCCGCCGCCCCAGTCCCCGGAGATGCGGCCGATCGCCGGGAAGCGGGCGGTACGGCCGTCGGGGCGCATGCCGACGCAGTTGATGCCCGCCCCGCACACCACCGCGACGCCGCGCGGTTCGGCCACCCCCGCGCGCAGGATCGCGAAGGTGTCGTTGCGGACCTCCACCGACCGCCCCCACGCCCGCTCCCGCAGGGCGGTCGCCAACTGCTCCTCCTCGACCGGCAGATCGGCGTTGGCCAGGCAGGCCGAGACATGGGCGACCGAGGCCACACCGGCCTCGGCGAACGCCCGCGCGACCGGTTCGGCCAGCGCGTCCAGCGCCGCCGCCACGCCCACCGCGGGCGGCCGGAAGCCGCCGCCGCGGGCCGTGGCCAGGACCTCGCCGGCGGCGGTGACCACGGCCACGTCGGTCTTGCTGTTGCCCGCGTCGATGGCGAGCACGCCCGCGCTCCCGGGGCCGGCGGTGCCGGCGGCCCCGGGAGCGGTGGCGCTCGCGCTCCCGGGGACGGTGCGGCGCGCGGTCTCAGGTGCGGTCAGGCCCACGCCAGGTGCTCCCGGTTGTGTGCGATCAGCTGGTCGGTGAGGGTCTCGGCGTACTCGTACTGGCCGATCAGGGGGTGGGCGAGCAGGGCGCGGAAGACCCGGTCGCGGCCGCCGCGCAGTGCCGCCTCCAGGGCCAGGTCCTCGTACGCGGTCACGTTGGCGACGAGGCCCGTGAAGAGGGGGTCCGGATCGGGCACCGGCAGCGGCACCGCGCCGCTCGGGCCGACCGCCGCCTGCACCTCGATCACCGCGTCGTCGGGGAGGAAGGGGAGTGTGCCCCTGTTGAGCGCGTTCACCACCTGGTAGGGGCTGCCTCCGCCGCCCAGCAGGGCCGCGGCGAGGTCCACGGCCGCCTCCGAGTAGTAGGCGCCGCCGCGCTTGGCGAGCAGGGCCGGCTTCTCGTCCAGGGACGGATCGGCGTACATCGCCAGCAGTTCGCGTTCCACGGCCGCCACCTCGGCCGCCCGGGACGGCTTGCCGCGCAGGCCGCGTACGACCTCGTCGTGGGCGTAGAAGTAGCGCAGGTAGTAGGAGGGGACGACGCCCAGCCGGTCCAGCAGCGGCCGGGGCAGGCGCAGGTCGTCGGCGATCGCGTCCCCGTGCTCGGCGAGCAACTTGGGCAGCACGTTCTCGCCCTCCGGGCCGCCGAGGCGGACCCCGGTCTCCCAGCTGAGGTGGTTGAGGCCGACGTGGTCGAGGTGGACGTCCGCCGGGGCCACGCCCAGCAGACCGGCGAACCTGCGCTGGAAGCCGATCGCCACGTTGCACAGGCCGATCGCCCGGTGGCCGGCCTGCAGCAGGGCGCGGGTCACGATGCCGACCGGGTTGGTGAAGTCGATGATCCAGGCACGCGGGTTGGTACGGCGGACCCGCTCGGCGATGTCCAGGACCACCGGGACCGTGCGCAGCGCCTTGGCGAGGCCGCCCGCGCCGGTCGTCTCCTGGCCGATGCAGCCGCACTCCAGCGGCCAGGTCTCGTCCTCCTGCCGGGCCGCCTGCCCGCCGACGCGCAGCTGGATCAGGACCGCGTCGGCGCCCTCGACGCCCGCGTCCAGGTCGCCGGTGGTGACGATCCGGCCGTCGTGACCCTGCTTGGCGAAGATGCGGCGGGCCAGGCCGCCCACCAGCTCCAGGCGGTCCGCGGCCGGGTCCACGAGGACGAGCTCCTCGATGGGCAGGGTGTCCCTGAGGCGTGCGAAGCCGTCGATGAGTTCGGGGGTGTAGGTCGAGCCTCCGCCGACCACGGTGAGTTTCATACGTGGTTAACCCTTCACTCCGGTGAGCGTGACGCCCTCGACGAACGCCTTCTGGGCGAAGAAGAACACGAGGATCACGGGGGCCATGACCAGCACCGTCGCGGCCATGGTGAGGTTCCAGTCGGTGTGGTGGGCGCCCTTGAACGACTCCAGGCCGTAGCTCAGGGTCCAGGCGCCGGGATTCTCGGACGCGTAGATCTGGGGGCCGAAGTAGTCGTTCCAGGCGTAGAAGAACTGGAACAGGGCCACGGCGGCGATGCCCGGCCGGGCCATGGGCAGGACGACCTTCAGCAGGGTGCGCAGCTCTCCGCAGCCGTCGACGCGGGCCGCGTCCAGGTACTCGTTCGGGATCGTCAGCAGGAACTGGCGCAGCAGGAAGATCGAGAACGCGTCCCCGAACGCCATCGGGACGATCAGCGGCCACAGCGTGCCGGACAGGTCCAGCTGCTTCGCCCAGAACAGGTACATCGGGATGATGACCACCTGCGGGGGCAGCATCATCATCGAGATCACCAGCATGAGCGACAGATCGCGGCCCCGGAAGCGGAACTTGGCGAGCGCGTAGGCCACCGGTGTCGAGGACACCACCGTGAGGACCGTGCCGAGGCCGGCGTACACCAGCGTGTTCCGCCACCAGGTCAGGAAGCCGGGGGTGTCGAACACCTTCCGGTAGTTGCCCCACTCCCAGGTGTGCGGGATCAGGTCGCGGCTGAGGGCCTGGCTGTCGCTCATCAGCGAGGTCAGGAACACGAACACGAAGGGCAGGACGAAGAACAGCGCCGCGGCGACCCCCAGGGCGTGGACCGCGATCCACTCCAGCAGGGCGCGGCGCCGGGCCGTGCGTTCGGCGCCGCGGGGCACCGTGGGCGCCTGTTTCACCGGCTGGTCCAGTACGTGGGTCATGATCAGTCACCTGCCTGCACGAGTCCGCCCCGGCGCCGCATCAGCAGCGCGGTGAACGCCATCGACAGGGCGAAGAGCACGAGGGCGACGACACACGCCGAGCCGTAGTCGAAGCGCTGGAAGCCGAGGTTGTAGACGAGTTGGGGGAGGGTGAGCGTGGACTTGTCCGGGTAGCCGGGCTCGAACTGGGTGCCCGCGCCCTGGATCACGCCCGAGGCGACCTTCCCGGCGATCAGTGGCTGGGTGTAGTACTGCATGGCCTGGATCACGCCGGTCACGACGGCGAACACGATGATCGGGGAGATGTTCGGCAGGGTGACGTAGCGGAAGCGCTGCCAGGCCGAGGCGCCGTCCAGGGAGGCCGCCTCGTACTGCTCCGTCGGCACGTCGAGCAGCGCGGCCATGAAGATCACCATCAGGTCGCCGACGCCCCACAGCGCCAGCAGGGTCAGGGCCGGCTTGGACCAGGTGGGGTCGTTGAACCAGCCCGGGGCCGGGATCCCCGCCTTCTCCAGGATCGAGTCGACCGGTCCCGTACCGGGGTTGAGCAGGAACGCGAAGGCCATGGTCGCCGCGACCGGCGGGGCCAGGTAGGGCAGGTAGAAGAGGGTGCGGAAGACGCCCGTGGCTGTCTTGATCTTGGTGATGAGCAGGCCGATGCCCAGTCCGAAGGCCACGCGCAGGGTCACCGTGATCAGCACCAGCCACAGGGTGTTGCGCAGGGCGGGCCAGAACAGCGGGTAGTGCTCGAAGACGTAGGACCAGTTCTTCCCGCCGCTCCACGTCGGCGGCCGGAAACCGTCGTAGTGCATGAAGGAGAAGTAGACCGTCGAGATCATCGGGTACGCGAAGAAGACCGCGAAGCCGATCAGCCAGGGCGACATGAAGGCGAGGGTCCGCAGGGCCTTTCTCCGCTGCTTCGCGGCGAGGCCGGACCGGCGGCGCTCGGCTTTCGAAGTGACCGTACTCATCGGCTACTTCGCCTGCGCGATGTCCGTGTCGATCTGCGCGGCCGTCTTCTTCAGGCCGGCCTTCAGATCGGTGACCTTGCCGCTCTCGTAGTCATAGCCGAACTGCTGGATCGTCACCAGGTACACACCGCCGTTGATCGAGGCGGGGGAGGTGGTGGAGTCCGGGTTGCCGGCGATGTCGAGGAACGTCTTGAAACGCGGGTCGTAAGTGAGCTTCGGGGACTTCAGCGCCGCCAGCGTGGAGGGCACGTTGTGGATGTCGTTGGCGAAGCCGACCACTGCGTCGGTGTCCGTCGTCATGTACTTCACCAGTTCCCAGGCCGCGTTCTGCTTGTGGCTGGTGGCGGCGATGCCGGTGATGGTGCCGGTGATGTAGCCCTTGCCGTACTGCGCGGCCCGGTCGTCCGGCACCGGCAGCGGGGCCACGCCGATCTCGAACTTCGGCTTGGCCTCCTCGGCCATCCCGAGCCGCCACTCGCCGTCGAGCTGCATGGCCACCTGACCGGTGTGGAAGGGGTGCTTGGGGCCCCACTCGTCGCCGAGCGTCGCGCGGAACCTCTCCAGCCTCTGAAATCCGCCCAGTTCGTCCACGAGCCTCTTCTGCAGGGTGAAGCCCTTTTCGAAGGCCGGGTCGGTGGCGACGTTCGACTTGCCGTCCTTGCCGAAGTACTGCGGCGAGAACTGCCCGAAATAGTGCTCGGTGGTGGACTCCCAGCCGTGGTAGTTCGGCATGAAGCCGAGCTGCCGGTAACCGTCGCCCTCGGGGATGGTCAGCTTCTTGGCGTCGGCCTCGAACTCGGACCAGGTCTTGGGCGGATGCGCGATCCCCGCCTTCTTGAACGCCGTCTTGTTGTAGTAGAGCCCGTACGCGTCACCGAGCAGCGGGGCCGTGCAGCGGTTCCCGTCGAACTGGGTGTATTCGTTCATCGGCTTCGGGAAGGTCGCCTCCGGATCGATGCCCGACTTCTTGAAGAAGGGGTTCAGATCCACCAGCGCGCCCGAGGAGCAGAACTTGCCCACGTTGTTGGTGGTGAAGGAGGAGATCACGTCCGGGGCGTTGCCGCCGCCGGAGCGCAGCGCCTGGTTGATCTTGTCGTCGGTCATGTTGCCGACGATGTTCACGTGGATGTTCGGGTGCGCCTTCTCGAAACCGGCGACCAGCGACCTGACCGCCTTGACCTCGTTCGGCGCGCTCCAGGCGTGCCAGAAGTTGATCGTCGTGTCCTTCGACGCGTCGTCCGTGGCACCCGAGCCGGACTGGCCGGTACAGGCGGTGGTGAGCAGGGCCAACGACGCGGTCAGGGCAAAAGCCGTCTTTCGGACGACGGTGGGTGTGACATCGGGCATGGCGAGGTCTCCCGGGGGCGGTATGGGTGAGAGGGGAGGTGCTACCGAGGTGCTGCTGGGGTGGTGGTGAGGGGGAGCCGGGGTGGTGCGGCGGTGCTGCCGGAGCGGGGTCGAGGTGCCGGGCTGGGTACGGCGGGCTCAGCGTGAGGTGTCGAAGACCTCGTCGCGGGTGGTGGCGAGCGCGGACTCCAACGCGCCGCGCAGGACGGGGTGTTCGCGGACCTCCCCGACGACCAGCCGGGGGCGGGCCGCCGCCAGCTCCTCCAGTTCGGCCTGGACGAGGGCGCGCAGCACCTCGCCGCCGGCCGTCAGGGCGGAGCCGCTGAGGACGACGAGTTCGGGGTCGAGAACGGAGACGAGCGAGGCCAGACCGGTGGCCAGCCGGGTCGCGTAGGTCTGGAGCAGCTCCCGGTGCGGGCCGCCCGCGTGATCGGCGGCGCGCGCCACCAGCTCGGCCGCGGCCTCGGTGTACGGCCCCGACGGCAGGTCCGTGATGCCGAGCTCGCGGGCCAGCCGGGGCAGCGCCTGGGAGCCGGCCAGCTCCTGGTAGCCACCGCTGTTCGCCCTGGTCACCTGGCGTACCAGGGGGGTGCCCGGCACCGGCAGGAAGCCGACCTCGCCGGCGCCGCCGGTCCAGCCGCGGTGCAGCCGGCCGCCGAGGACCAGGGCGGCACCGAGGCCCTCCTGGTTCCACAGCAGTACGAAGTCCCCGTGCCCGCGGGCCGCGCCGAGCCGCTGTTCGGCGATGGCCACGAGGTTGACGTCGTTCTCGTACTCCACCGGCATCGGCAGCGCCGCCGCGAGGTCCTCGAGCAGCGCGGGGGCGTGCCAGCCGGGGAGGTGGGAGGCGTAGCGCAGGCGCCCGGTGCCCGGATCGAAGGCGCCGGGGGTGCCGATGACCAGCCGGTGCACATCGGACCGGGCGAGCCCGGCGGCCTTCACCGCGCCGTCGAGGGCGTCGGTGACCTGGCGTACGACGGGTCGCGCCGGACGCCGGCCGGGGGTGGGCAGTTCGTGCTCGCCGACCGTGCGGCCGGTGATGTCGGCGACCGCGGCGCGGATGCGGTCCGGGGTGACGTCGAGCCCGGCGGCGTACGCGGCACCGGGATCGACCGCGTACAGCTGGGCGTTGGGGCCCGGCCGGCCCTCGCTGGTGCCGGTCACCCGGACCAGCCCGGCCGCCTCCAGGCGGGCCAGCAGCTGGGAGGCGGTCGGCTTGGACAGACCGGTGAGCTTGCCGATCCGGGTACGCGACAGCGGGCCGTGCTCCAGCAGGAGGTCCAGGGCGGCACGGTCGTTCATGGCGCGCAGGACGCGCGGGGTGCCCGGCGTACCGGCGGTTCCTGCCATGGGGTCGACACCTGCCTTTCCAGCCGCCCAGGGTCTCAGCGATCCCCGCGCGGAGTCCAGTGTCGATCACCGGCCCGCAGGAGATCATTGTTAGGAAACTTTCCTATTGGGGTGGGAGGAACGTAAGCCCAGGACGAAGGGGGCGTCAATAGACAACGCCCCCGAGGCAACAGAGTCGTTACCTCGGGGGCGGGGCCGTGGCCGTGGCCGGCGTGGGACGTGCCCGTGGGGTGGGCGCGGCCGCGTGTGTGCGGGGGTGCCGGCCGCGTGGGTGCCGGGGCGTCGCCGGCCGCGTGTGTGCGGGGGCTCCGGCGGTGCGGGGTGCGGCTACTTGACCGTCACGTGGTCACCGGCGGACGTCTTCGCGCCCGTGGTGCCGGTGCCGGCGAAGACGAAGCGGTAGGTGCCGCCCCCGGTCGCCTTCATGGTGGTGGACAGGGCGCCCCCGGTGCCGGAGGTGATGCCCTTGACGTTCGCGTAGGAGCCGCCGTCCGCCTTGAACTGCAGCACGACCTTCTGCCCCTTGTAGCCGGTGTACTTGCCGGACTCCCAGTCCGCCCGGGTCAGCTTGCCCTTGACGGTGAGCGTCCTGCCCTTGACCACGGGCTCCGGGGCGGCGTCCACCGTCAGCCGGGCGGCGCGCTGCACCTTGACGGAGGCGAGGTTGCCCCAGACCGTCACGGCGTTCTCTTCGTGCAGGTAGTCGTCGGAGGCGGTGCCGTCGTGGTGCGCGAACACGCCGGCGGCCTTCCAGGTGCTCGCGTCGGCGGCGTCGTGCAGCGACTCCTGCGGATCGACGAGGATCTTCTCGGCGCAGCTCTCGGTGACCGTCGTGTCGGTCGTCGCGGTCTGCTTGCAGACGGGCGGGGCCTCCGGGCCCAGGTCGTTGTCGACCGACTGCAGCGAGCCGCGGTACAGCGCCACGAGCTGGACGTTCTTCTTCTGGTCGATCACCAGGCCCTTGGCCAGGGTCAGCGTGTAGGTGACGGGTACGGTCACCGTCCTGCCGGTGCCGATCACGACCGGCTTGCCGTTGTTCACGGTCACGCCGGAGAACGTCAGGTCCGGCGTACCGGCCGCCGAGGCGGCGGGCGCGGCCACTCCGGCCAGGGCCAGGGCACCGGACAGCGCGGTGCCTATGGCGAGCTTTCGCATGTTTCCCCACATTCGACACGGGCCCCCGGGCGCGGCGTCGCGCTCCAGAACAAGGGCCCGCTGAGACGCGACCCTAGAGGATCACCGGTTGCGGAGGAAGTGCGGGGGGCCGGTGAAGAGGCTCCGTGTCCGGAAGGTCGCCGCACGTCCAGCACGGGGACCGGCGCCGCCGGTCACGGGGGCGCCACCGAGGGGGTCCCACCGCGTCCTGACCGGCTCGGCCGGCTCGTTCCCCTACTTCGCCGGCGGTGCCGGACGCTGCGTGCCGATCGGGGCCGTCGCCGCCGTCTGCGGGGAGTCCGCGCTGGCGTACACCGCCGGCGCCGCGACGGCGGCCGTCGGGTCCGGGGCGTCCTCCACGTCCTCCGCGGCCGTCGCGCCGCCCACGATGCGGATGCTCGCCGCGTCGAAGGCCCGCTTGATCCGCCAGCGCAGCTCCCGCTCGACCGTCACCGACTTGCCCGGCATCGTCTTGGCCGAGACGCGGACCACCATGGAGTCGATCAGCACCGAGTCCAGGCCGAGCACCTGGACCGGGCCCCACAGGAGCTCGTTCCAGGGCTCTTCCTTGCTCATCTTCTCGGCGACCTCGTCCAGCGTGGCCTTGACCCGGTCCAGGTCCTCGCTCGCCTTCACGGTCACGTCGACCCCGGCCGTCGCCCAGCCCTGCGAGAGGTTGCCGATCCGCTTGACCTCGCCGTTGCGGACGTACCAGATCTCACCGCTGTCGCCGCGCAGCTTGGTCACCCGCAGACCGACCTCGATCACCTCTCCGGAGGCCACACCGGCGTCGATCACGTCCCCGACGCCGTACTGGTCCTCCAGGATCATGAACACACCGGAGAGGAAGTCCGTGACCAGGTTCCGGGCGCCGAAACCGATCGCCACGCCGGCCACACCGGCCGAGGCCAGCAACGGCGCCAGGTTGATCTTGAAGGTGCCCAGCACCATCAGCGCGGCCGTACCCAGGATCAGGAAGCTGGCCACCGAGCGCAGCACCGACCCGATCGCCGCCGAGCGCTGGCGCCGCCGCTCGGCGTTGACCAGCAGGCCGCCCAGCGGGCTGCCGTCCACGGCCTGCGCGGTGCGGCCCATCCGGTCGATCAGCTTCGTGATCGCCCGCCGCACCATCGCCCTCAGCGCGATCGCCACCACCACGACCAGCAGGATCTGCAGACCCATCGCGAGCCACGTCGACCAGTTCTGCTCGACCCAGCTCGCCGCGTTCGTCGCGCTGTCCTGGGCGTCCTGGAGCGTCGGCACGGCCGGGGACGTCGACCCCGAGGGGGAGGGCGACGGGGACGGCGATGCACCGGCGGCCGACAGGGCGGCGGGCAAGGACGACACGGCAGGTACCTCCAAGGTGCTGCGCGATCCGCACCGGCGGGCGGTCAAGGTCACGAAAAGGTCACCGGACGGACGGGACCACCACACTAACGGGGCATTGCGCGTGCCTCCCGCGGATCCGGCGAGGAGGGCCGCAGGAGAGACGGGGCTCACCCCGGCTTGAACAGGCCGTCGTCCTGGGGATGTATCGGGTGTGGTCGAAAACACTCCCAGCCCGTTACCGGGACATGGTGGCGCGTTCACCAGGCATGAGGGGAGACTGACTGCAGATCGTCCCGGCGCGAGCCACGCGCCGCCGACGCCCAAGGAGGCACCCGTGCCGCATGTCCTGGTCCTCAACGCGTCGTACGAGCCGCTCGGCGTCGTACCGCTTCGCCGCGCGCTCGTCCTCGTCCTGGAGAACAAGGCCGTTCCCCTCGAGGAATCCGGCGCCTATATGCACAGCGCAACCGTCACAGTCCCCGCACCCAGCGTGGTCCGGCTCAAGCGATTCGTGCGGGTCCCCTACCGCGGGCCCGTCCCCCTCACCCGGCGAGCGCTCTTCGCGCGCGACGGGGGCCGGTGCATGTACTGCGGTGGCGTCGCAACCAGCGTCGACCACGTCATCCCGCGCAGCCGCGGGGGCCAACACCGCTGGGACAACGTGGTGGCGTCCTGCCGCCGCTGCAACCACGTCAAGGCCGACCGGCATCTGGTCGAGCTGGGCTGGCGGCTGCGCCACAAACCGGCTCCGCCCACCGGACTGGCCTGGCGCATCATCGGCACCGGCCACAGGGACCCGCGCTGGCTGCCCTACCTGCAGCCCTACGGCGCGGACGACGCCATGGCCCGGATCGACGGCATCTCGGCGTAGCCGTCCGGGCCGGTTGCGTGCGGGGGACGGCCGGGACGGTGTCCGGGCCGTACGGTGCGGGGGCGCGCGCAGGGGTGACGTGTGTGCCGGGGGCGTGCGCGGCGGTGACGTGTGTGCCCTGGGGTGCGCGTGTGTTCCGTGCGTGCGCCGGGGCGACGTGTGTGCTCGAGGCGTGTGCGGCGGTGACGTGTGTGCCCGGGGTGCGTGTGTGCCGGGGCGTGCGCGGCGGTGACGTGTGTGCCCGAGGTACGCGTGTGTTCCGTGCGTGCGCCGGGGCGACGTGTGTGCCTCAGGTGCGTGCTCGGGGCGTGCGGCAGCCGATGTGTACCCGGGATGCGTGTGTGCGCGGTGCGTGGCGTGTGCCCCGGGTGCCCGCCCCCGATCCGGCGGCCCGGCCTCCTCGCTGGGCGGTCCGCCGGGCCGGTCCGCCCAGCGCACCGGCAGGTTCTGCACGTCCCTCGGCTCGTCCGTGACCGTCGCCTTCCTCGCGGCGACGGCCCGCAGCAGCGCCGCGTCCGTGCAGGCACCGGCGTCCTGCCCCCGCCGGTCCCCACGGGGCGGAGCGGTTTCACGACCCTTCCGTCGGTCACCGGTCGGTTCCGGATCACGGCCACTCCATCAAGTGGTCCGTGACCTTCCTCGCGGCGACGGCCCACAGCAGCGCCGCGTCCGTGCAGGCACCGGCGTCCTGCCCCCGCCGGTCCCCATGGGACGGAGCGGTTTCACGACCCTTCTGTCGATCACCGGGCCGGTTCCGGATCACGGCCACTCCATCAGGTGCTCCGCCGGCGGCCGTGAGTGCGGGCGCCGTCACGGGGTAGGCCTGCCGTAACCCGACCGAGAACCGCACCGCCCCCGCACCGTCCGACACGGCACCGACCCCCCGACCGAGCACCCACACCGACGCCCCCACCGATCACCCGCACTGGCTTTCCCCCCACCCCTCACCCGCCCCCACCGACGCATCCACAAGGAGGCCCCCGTGGCCGCACCGGCCCGACTTTTTCTCCCCGCACAGTGGAAACCCGAGGCGGAGCAGTCCGCCGAGACCGACGAGGCGCCGCTGTGCGTCTTCAGCTCCGAGAGCGCGTGCACGCAGGCGCCGCTGACCAGCGAACCGCCGCTGCCGGACGCCGAGCCCCTGACCAGTGAGCCTCCGCTCGCCGAGACCGCCTCGCTGACCAGCGAGTCCGACCCGATCCCCGACTTCTTCACCGCGGGGGTGTAGATGGCCGCGGCGTACGACGACACGGAGCCGCCCCCGACGGCGGGCCCCGAGTTGTCCCGGCTCGCCGAACTGCACGGGGTCGCCGGCTCTTACAGCCCCGCACCGGACCGTACCGTCGCGGTCCCCGCCTCCGCCGTGATCGCCGCGCTGGCCGCCCTCGGCGTCGACGCGGGCACCCCGGACGCCGTCCGCGCCGCGCTCACCGAGCGGGAACGCGAACTGCGCGAGCGCCTGCTGCCGCCGACACTGGTCCGGTGGGCCGGCGCCGAGCCCCCCGCCGCCCTCGCCGCACTGCCCCCCGGCACCCGGCTGCTGGTGGAGACCGAGGAGGGCGAGGAGCGGAACGGGACCGACGGGCTCCCCCTCGGCGTCCACCGGCTGACCGCGACCGCGCCCGACGGGCGCACCGGTCACGCCCACCTCGTCGTCGCCCCCGACCGGCTGCCCGCCCCGCCGGGCCGCTCCTACGGCCTCCTCGTCCAGCTGTACTCGCTGCTCTCCCGCCGCTCCTGGGGCATGGGCGACCTCGGTGACCTCGCCGAGCTGGCCGGCTGGGCCGGTCGCACCGCCGGTGCCGGGTTCGTCCAGGTCAACCCGTTGCACGCGGCCGTACCGGGCGCCCCCACCGACCCGTCGCCGTACCGGCCCTCCTCCCGCCGCTTCCCCGACCCCGTGCACCTGCGGATCGAGGAGATCGGCGAGTTCGGGTACGTCGAGGACCGTGAGCGGCTGCACACACTGCTGGAGCGGGCCGAACGGCTGCGGGCCACCGTCCTCGACAAGGGCGCCCTCATCGACCGCGACGCCGTGTGGGAGCTGAAGCGCGAGGCACTGGAACTGGTCCTCGCGGTCCCCCTCGGGCCCGGCCGGCAGGCCGCCTACGACGACTTCCGCGCCGCCCACGGGCAGGCGCTCGACGACCACGCCACCTGGTACGCCCTGGCCGAGGTCCACGGTTCCGACTGGCACCGCTGGCCGGACGGGCTGCGCGACCCGCGTTCGGCCGAGACGGCCCGTGCCCGCGCCCGGCTCGCCGACCGCGTCGACTTCCACGCCCGCCTCGCCTGGCTCACCGACGGCCAGCTCCGTGCCGCCCAGCGTGCCGCCCGCGAGGCCGGGATGCCCGTCGGGATCGTGCACGACCTCGCCGTCGGCGTGCATCCGGTGGGCGCCGACGCCTGGGCCCAGCAGGACGTGTTCGCCGCCGGCACCTCGGTCGGCGCCCCACCGGACGCCTTCAACGCCCGCGGACAGGACTGGGGCCTGCCGCCCTGGCGCCCCGACCGGCTCGCCGCCTGTGGCCACGCCCCCTACCGCGAGCTGCTGCGCGCCCTCTTCCGCTATGCCGGCGCCCTGCGCATCGACCACGTCATGGGCCTGTTCCGGCTCTGGTGGGTGCCCCAGGGCAGCCCGCCCACCGAGGGCACCTACGTCCGCTACGACGCCGACGCCATGCTCGCCCTCCTCGCCCTGGAGGCCACCCGGGCCGGCGCGGTCGTCATCGGCGAGGACCTCGGCACCGTCGAGCCCGGCGTGCGCGAGACGCTGCAGCGGCGCGGGGTGCTCGGCACCTCCGTGCTCTGGTTCGAACGGGACTGGGAGGGCGACGGGCACCCGCTGCCGCCCGAGCGCTGGCGGGCCGACTGCCTGGCCACCGCCACCACCCACGATCTGCCGCCCACCGCCGCCCGGCTCACCGGCGACCACGTCGGGCTGCGCGACCGTCTCGGCCTGCTCACCCGTTCGGCGGCCGAGGAGCACGCCGAGGCCGCCGCCGACGCGGCGGAGTGGCTCGCCCTGCTCGGCAGCCTCGGACTGCTGGACAGCCCGGCCGCCGGACCGCCCGGCTCCGACGAGGAGGAGGAGATCCGCGCCGTCCACCGTTTCCTGCTGCGCACCCCGGCCCGGCTGCTCGGCGTCTGGCTGCCGGACGGCGTGGGCGACCGCCGCCCGCAGAACCTGCCGGGCACCTGGGACCAGTACCCGAACTGGCGGCTGCCGATCGCGGACCACGAGGGCAGGCCGGTGCCACTGGAGGAGCTGACGGCCTCGCCGCGCCTGCGGGCCCTGCTGGAAGTCCTCCGGCACGGCGGTCCCGCGGACCCGCCGCAGGCCTGAGGAGGGCGAGGGGAGGCGGGGCGCGAGGGCCGGGCCGCTGCCGCGGCACTTCTCCCGGCCCCGCCCCGCGTCCTGCCCTTGCCTGCACCCCCTACCGGATCTCGCGCCCGCACCCCCGCCCTGCCCCGCACCCCCTACCGGACCCCGCGCGCGCACCCCGCGCGGCGGTTCGCTAACTTGAGAGCGTGGACAAGAAGAACGCCCTGCGCGCCGGCGCCCTGGCCGCCGGTACGACGCTGATGATGCTGCTCATGTCGTCTCCCGCGCTCGCGCTGGCCCGCGACGACGGCGACGACCCCGGCCCGGGCCTGAGCGTCATCCAGACGCTGGGTCTCTACGTGTTCCTGCCGGTGGCCCTGTTCGTGGTGATCGCCGGCCTCGTCATGGCGCTGGACCGGTCCCACCGCAAGAAGGACGACACCTCGTCCAACATCAACGTCAGGCCCGGAGCCGACGTCAAGGCCTGACCGCACCGTGGTCTCCGTCGCCCAGGGCGCCGGTCCCCCCGCCGGTACGCGCACCCGCCGTACCCGGACGGGACCGGCGCCCTCGGCGTTCTCCGGAGCCTCCTGAGCGGCGCCCGTCCGGGTCCGGCTACTTCGCGGTGCCGTCCAGCAGGTCCCGCAGCAGGTCGGCCAGTCGGCCGGTCTGCTCGGCGGTCAGGGCGGTCAGGGCGGCACTCTGTTCGGCCAGGCCGGCGCCGAGCGCCTCGTCGATCAGCCGCAGGCCCTCCTCGGTGAGCGTCACCTGCAGAGCGCGCCGGTCGTGCGGGTCGGGGGAGCGGCGTACCAGACCGGCCCGCTCCAGCTTGTCGAGGCGGCCGGTCATGCCACCGGTGGTGAGCATGAGGGCGGCCGACAACTGGCGGGGCGAGAGGGTGTGCGGCTCGCCGGCCCGGCGCAGGGCGGCGAGCACGTCGAACTCGCCGCGGGAGATGCCATAGGGCTCGTACGCCTTCTCCAGCCGGTCGCCCATGGCGCGGCTGAGCCGGAAGACCCGGCCGAAGATCTCCATCGCCCTGGTGTCGAGGTCGGGCCGCGCCTGCGCCCACTCATCGATGATCGCGTCGACGGGGTCCTTGCGCTGCTGCATGCGGTGAGTATCGGCGGGGGCCGGGGCGACGGCAAGAAAGCGGCTCCTGCGGCTCGCGGGCGGTCCACAGCCGCCGACCATTCGGTTTCCCTGAAGGGAATGGTCGTGAAGATTCGATGGACCTGACAGGTTCGCCGCTGGGACGGTAGGGACGCACCCACCCGATCCCCCTAGCCCCAGCGAAGGAACCCCAGTGGCCGACGTCCTGCCCCGGACCACCGCCTCGAACTCACGCCCCACCCGCCCCGCCCGCACGGCCGCCGCCCCGCTCCTCGGTGTCGCCTGCGCCGCGCTCGCCACCGTCGTCTGGTCCGGCAGCTTCGTCACCTCCCGTGGACTGCACGACAGCGTCCCGCCCGTCCAGCACGCCTTCTGGCGCTGGGTGATCGCCCTGATCGCCGTCGCCCCCTTCGGCGCCCGGCAGGCCTGGCGGCAGCGGGCGCTGCTGCGCCGGCACGGCCGGTACGTCCTGCTGGCCTCGCTGCTCGGCGTGGCGGTCTACGCCATCCCCTCGCCGGTGCCGACGCCCTGGCCCTGACCGACCTCGCCGGGGAGCCCTGGATCTTCGGCGGCAGCGGGCCCTGGTCGGACATCACCCGCCGGGCCTGCGAGGCGGCCGGCTTCAGCCCCCACCAGGGCCACTCGGCCTCCGGCTGGACCGCGATCCTCGCCATGGTGGAGGCGGGCATGGGGGTCGCCCTGGTACCGCGGATGGTGGCCGGCCGCCGGGAGGGTGTCATCCTGCGCGAGCTGGGCGCGGAGCGTCCGGTGCGCCACGTGGTGGCGGCGGTCCGCAGGGGCGCGGAGACGGGCCGGGCCGTGGCCCGGGTGCTCCGGGCGCTGGCCGACACGGCTGCCGCTCGCCCGGACCGCCCCGGTGATCAGGTGCTCCGGGCGCTGGCCGACACGGCTGCCGCTCGCCCGGACCGCCCCGGTGATCAGGTGGCGGACGTGTCCGGGGTCCGCCGTACCTCGTAGAGGAAGCAGCCGTACTCCACCGCCCGGACGTGCAGCAGGGCCACCTTCGGGTCGGCGAAGGCCTCCGCGAAGGCGGGCTCGAAGCCGGCCCCGTCCCGGACCAGGCGGCCGCCGAGGATGTGGCCGTCGGCCGAGTAGCGGCGGACCGTGCGGTGGACCTCGGTGAAGGGCAGCGCGGCCCCGTCCGGGCCGGGGCAGTCGTCGGCGTGGACGAAGACCGGGCCCTGTTCGTCGTAGGCACCGGGGTCGGCACCCGTCTCGGCCGCCCAGCGGCGCAGCGGCGCGTAGGAGACCAGGACGATCCGCTCGCCGGGGGTGCTGCGGCGCAGACAGCAGCGCAGCGGTGCCCCGCCCTCCTCGTCGGCGAACGGGAGCGGCGGACGGCCCGCGTCGTCGGCCTCGCGCAGCTCCTTGAGGACCCCGGCCGTGACGGGCCGTGCGGTGTATGTCGTCATGTGCCCAGCGTCGCGCCGCGCCGCCGCGCTCACCGGCGGGAACCGGACATCGCGTTCCCCACCGGTCCCATGGAAGGATGACGCAACCGACACATATCGAGGAGATGACCGCGTGCCTGGCACAAACCTGACTCGCGAAGAGGCACAGCAGCGGGCCGAGCTGCTCACCGTTGACTCGTACGAGATCGATCTCGACCTCTCCGGCGCGCAGGAGGGCGGTACCTACCGGTCCGTGACCACGGTGCGCTTCGACGCCGCGCGGGGCGGCGCGGAGTCGTTCATCGACCTGGTGGCGCCGGCCGTCCACGAGGTGGTGCTCAACGGCGACCAGCTGGACGCCGCCGAGGTCTTCCAGGACTCCCGGATCGCCCTGCCCGGGCTGCTGCAGGGGCGCAACGTCCTGCGGGTCGTCGCCGACTGCGCGTACACCAACACCGGCGAGGGCCTGCACCGATTCGTCGACCCGGTCGACGAACAGGCCTACCTCTACACCCAGTTCGAGGTCCCGGACGCCCGCCGCGTCTTCGCGTCCTTCGAGCAGCCGGACCTGAAGGCCACCTTCCGGTTCACCGTGAAGGCGCCCGAGGGCTGGACCGTCATTTCCAACTCCCCGACGCCCGAGCCCAAGGACAACGTCTGGGCCTTCGAGCCGACGCCGCGCATCTCGTCGTACGTCACGGCGCTCATCGTCGGCCCGTACCACTCGGTGCACAGCGTGTACGAGAAGGACGGCCAGTCCGTGCCGCTCGGCATCTACTGCCGGCCCTCGCTCGCCGAGTTCCTGGACTCGGACGCGATCTTCGAGGTCACCCGGCAGGGCTTCGACTGGTTCCAGGAGAAGTTCGACTACGCCTACCCCTTCGAGAAGTACGACCAGCTGTTCGTGCCCGAGTTCAACGCGGGCGCGATGGAGAACGCGGGCGCGGTGACCATCCGCGACCAGTACGTCTTCCGGTCGAAGGTGACCGACGCGGCGTACGAGGTGCGCGCGGAGACGATCCTGCACGAGCTGGCCCACATGTGGTTCGGCGACCTGGTCACCATGGAGTGGTGGAACGACCTGTGGCTGAACGAGTCGTTCGCCACCTACACCTCCATCGCCTGCCAGGCCGCCGCGCCCGGCTCGAAGTGGCCGCACTCGTGGACCACGTTCGCCAACTCGATGAAGACCTGGGCCTACCGGCAGGACCAGCTGCCGTCCACGCACCCGATCATGGCGGACATCCGCGACCTGGACGACGTGCTCGTCAACTTCGACGGCATCACCTACGCCAAGGGCGCGAGCGTGCTCAAGCAGCTCGTCGCCTACGTCGGCGAGGACGAGTTCTTCCAGGGCGTGCAGGCCTACTTCAAGCGGCACGCGTTCGGCAACACCCGCCTGTCCGACCTGCTGGGCGCCCTGGAGGAGACCTCCGGCCGCGATCTGAAGACCTGGTCGAAGAAGTGGCTGCAGACGGCCGGCATCAACGTCCTGCGCCCGGAGATCGCCACCGACGCCGACGGGGTCATCACCTCCTTCGCCGTCCGCCAGGAGGCCCCGGCCCTGCCGGCCGGCGCCAAGGGCGAGCCGACCCTGCGCCCGCACCGCATCGCCATCGGCCTGTACGACCTGGACGCCGACTCCGGCAAGCTGGTGCGCACCGACCGGGTCGAGCTGGACGTCGACGGGGCGCTGACCGCCGTACCGCAGCTGACCGGCAAGCGCCGCCCGGCGGTCGTCCTGCTCAACGACGACGACCTGTCCTACGCCAAGGTCCGGCTGGACGAGGAGTCGCTGAAGACCGTCACCGAGCACCTCGGCGACTTCGAGGCGTCCCTGCCGCGCGCCCTGTGCTGGGCGTCCGCGTGGGACATGACGCGGGACGGCGAACTGGCCACCCGCGACTACCTCTCGCTGGTCCTGTCCGGCATCGGCAAGGAGTCCGACATCGGCGTGGTGCAGTCGCTGCACCGCCAGGTCAAGCTCGCGATCGACCTCTACGCCGACCCCGCCACCCGCGAGGCGCTGCTGAACCACTGGACCGACGCCACGCTGGCCCACCTGCGTGCCGCCGAGCCGGGCAGCGACCACCAGCTTGCCTGGGCGCGGGCCTTCGCCGCGACCGCGCGCACCCCGGAGCAGGTGGACCTGCTGGACGCCCTGCTGGACGGCGCGACGACCATCGAGGGCCTGGTCGTCGACACCGAGCTGCGCTGGGCGTTCGTGCAGCGGCTCGTCGCGGTCGGACACTTCGACGAGGCCGACATCACGGCCGAGTACGAGCGGGACAAGACCGCGGCCGGTGAGCGGCACGCGGCCACCGCCCGCGCGGCCCGCCCCACGGAGGAGGCCAAGGCGGAGGCGTGGGCGTCGGTCGTCGAGTCCGACAAGCTGCCCAACGCCGTGCAGGAGGCCGTGATCAGCGGCTTCGTGCAGACCGACCAGCGCGAGCTGCTGGCGCCGTACACGGACCGGTACTTCGAGGTCCTCAAGGGCGTCTGGGACTCCCGTTCGCACGAGATCGCCCAGCAGATCGCGATCGGCCTGTACCCGTCGGTCCAGGTCAGCGAGGAGACCCTGGCCAAGACGGACGCCTGGCTGGCCTCCGCCGAGCCGAACGCGGCGCTGCGCCGCCTCGTCTCGGAGTCCCGCGCGGGCGTGGAGCGCGCCCTGAAGGCCCAGGCGGCGGACGCGGCCGCCCAGTAGGGCCGCCGGTAGGCCGTACGCGGAGCAGGACGAGGGCGCCCGGCGATCCGGGCGCCCTCTCGCGCGCTCGGCGCCGGGGCCATGCCGCCGGTGACGTCGGCGAAGCGCCCGCGTCCCCGCCGGCACCTGTGCGGACCTCCGTACCGTGCCGGCACCTGTCCCGCGTCCCCGCCCGCACCTGTGCGGACCTCCGTACCGTTCCCGTCTCCGTGCCCCCGTCAGGTCAGCCCGGAGGACGCGGAAGGGGCGGCCACGTGGTCGTGGCCGCCCCTTCCCGCAGGCTCCTTGCTACCCGGCCCGTTACTTGCCGGACAGCTCCGCCGCCACCAGTTCCGCGATCTGGACCGCGTTCAGCGCGGCGCCCTTGCGGAGGTTGTCGTTGGAGATGAACAGGGCCAGGCCGTTGTCCACCGTCTCGTCGCGGCGGATGCGGCCGACGAACGACGGGTCCTGACCGGCCGCCTGCAGCGGGGTCGGGATCTCGGAGAGGGCGACGCCCGGGGCCTTCGCGAGCACCTCGGTGGCGCGCTCGGGGGAGATGGGCCGGGCGAAACGGGCGTTGACCTGGAGGGAGTGGCCCGAGAAGACGGGGACGCGCACGCAGGTGCCGGAGACCTTCAGCCCGGGGATCTCCAGGATCTTGCGGGACTCGTTGCGGAGCTTCTGCTCCTCGTCGGTCTCGTTCAGACCGTCGTCGACGATGCTGCCCGCGAGGGGCAGCACGTTGAAGGCGATGGTGCGCTTGTAGACCTGCGGCTCGGGGAAGTCGACCGCGCCGCCGTCATGGGTGAGCTTGTCCGCCTCGGCGGCCACCTTCTGCACCTGGCCGTGCAGCTCGGCCACGCCCGCGAGCCCGGAGCCGGACACCGCCTGATACGTGGCGACGGTCAGCGCCTCCAGGCCGGCCTCCTCGTGCAGCGGCCTGAGCACCGGCATCGCGGCCATGGTGGTGCAGTTCGGGTTGGCGATGATGCCCTTCGGGCGGTCCGCGATGGCGTGCGGGTTCACCTCGGAGACGACCAGCGGGACCTCGGGGTCCTTGCGCCAGGCGGAGGAGTTGTCGATGACGACGGCGCCCTGGGAGGCGACCTTCTCGGCCAGCGCCTTGGAGGTCGAGCCGCCGGCGGAGAAGAGCACGATGTCGAGGCCGGTGTAGTCGGCGGTCGTCGCGTCCTCCACCGTCACGCCGTCCAGCACGGTCCCGGCCGAGCGGGCCGAGGCGAACAGGCGCAGCTGCGTGACCGGGAAGTTCCGCTCCGCGAGGATCCTGCGCATGACCGTGCCGACCTGACCGGTGGCTCCGACGATTCCGACCCTCACAGTGACTCCCTCTATCCGTCTCTCACATGACCGGGGCTTTTCCATCATGCGGCCGACCCCGGTCCGCGTGTCCAATTCTTTGCGTGCCGCGCCCCGGGAACGAGGACACGATCACCCGGCGGCCGGTTCCGTACCTCCGTCGGGCACCCCGCTGAGCTGGAGAAATTCGCTCCATGGAGGGTGCACGCCGAAAGCTGTGCTGTCCCGCTCCCTGCCCGTCCGGATTGCGGCCACACGGCGGTGTGACGTACGCCTCGGCCGCCGGCCCCGGGAAATTCCGGCCGGGCCCGAACGTTCCGCCCGGCCCCGGCGTCGTAGGGGCGGAGGCGAGGGGGGTGGCTTGTGCTGCGCGGAGGAGCGCGCCGTGATCGAGGGGCGTACGCCACCGGCACGGACCGGGCCGGTGACGATCCGCTGGACGCGGCCCAGGAACGCCGGGTGCGGGCGGTGCTCGCGCTCGGCGGGGTGCCGCAGTCGGACCTGCCGGACGGGGTGCAGCAGGTCAGGCTGCGGCTGCTGGAGCGGACGGCGAGCGGCCGCGAGGCACCGCGGGACGTTTCGGCGTGGGCCGCGGTGGTCGCGTCCCACCTCGCCATGGACTGGCACCGGGCCAAGCGGCGCCAGGAGCGATTGGGGGAGCGGCTGGCCGCGCTGCGCGAGCCCGCCCACCCCTCCGGCGAGGAGACCAGCCTGCTCTCGCTCGCCGTCGCCCGGGGCCTGGACGCCCTGCCCGCCGCCCAGCGGCAGGTGCTCGTCCTGCGCTTCTTCGCCGACCTGCAGGTGCGGGACATCGCCGCCGAGCTGGGCGTCCCCGAGGGCACGGTCAAGAGCAGGCTGCACACGGCGGTGCGCGCCCTGCGCGCACGGCTGCACGAGGACGAGGTGGTGTGACGTGACCGCCGGACACGAGAGCGCGGACGGCACGGCCTACGAGGGGGCGGCTTACGAGGGGGCGGCCGACGAGGGCACGGCCCATGACGGGGCGGCCTACGACGGGGCGGCCGACGGCGCGGCCTGCGAGGGGGCGGCCGACGAGGGCACGGCCCATGACGGGGTGGCCCATGACGGGTCGGCCTACGACGGGGCGGCCTACGACGTGGCGGCCCACGAAGGCATGGACGCCCTGATGGCCGCCATCACCGGGGAACCCCTGCCGCAGGACGCCCTCCAGGACCCGCTCCGCCGCGCCGAGCACCGGGCGGCCGAGGCCGACGTGACCACGCTGAAGAACCAGCTGACCTGGCTGGCGGAGGCACTGACGGGGGAGAGGCAGACAGGGGAGAGGCAGACAGAGGGGCCCGAGGGGGAGACGCGGGCACCGGAGGCCGGGCGGGGCATGCAGACACCGGCGTCCGCGAGGGGCACGCAGGCACCGGCGTCCGCGAGGGGCACGCAGGCACCGGCGTCCGCGAAGGGCACGCAGGCACCGGCGTCCGCGAAGAGCACACAGGCACCGGCGTCCGCGAGGGATGCGCGCGAGCCGGGGGTCGTGGAGAAGGCGCCGGCGTGGGAGGCCGGGGTGGTGGGCGGCGAGGCGGAGGTGCCCGGGGGCGGGGCCGGGCCGCAGGACTCGCCGCCTGGCGGGCAGCGTTCCGGGGCAGCTCGCCTCGGCGGCGGCGCGCGTGCCGCCGGTTCCCCTCGATCCCGGCGCCCGGGCCGCCCCTCCCGATCCCGCCGGGCGGCGCGTGTGGCGCTCGGCTCGTTCGCCGGGGTCGCCGCCTTCTGCCTGGCCTTCGGGTTCGGCTGGCTGGTGACGCACGCCCCGGGCGACGCGTCCGGCGGGCGGGCCGACGACGCCGGTGCGAAGAGTGCCGCCGACGCGCCGGCCGAGGCGTCCGGTGAGGGCGGGCGGCCCTCGGACCCGGTGCGCGACCTGGCCTGCTCCCGGCTGGTGGTGGAGGGCACCGTCGTCGCCGTGGAAGCCGGCGCGCAACCGCCCAGCCCCTCCGCACCGCCCAGCCCTTCCGCACCGCCCGGCCCGGCACCGCGCACCCCCTCCTCCTGGAGCCGCATCACGCTGAGCGTCATCCGGTCCTACAAGCCCGCCCACGGACCGGCGGAGGTCGGCTTCCTGCTCGCCGGAGGGGCGGAGCCGGCACCGCGCAAGGGACAGCACGTGCTCGTCCAGGTCGGTGCGGGCCGGCCGGACGCGACCCGGTGGACCGTCGGCGACGCCCGCGTGGCCGCCGAACGTGCCCGGATCACCGAGGCCTTGCCGGCGTCCGGGCACACCCCGTGCCCCTCCGGCACAACGCCCTGAGCCCGGCCACGAAGGGGCGGGCGTCCATAAGGACGCCCGCCCCTTCCGGGTGGACGTGTGCCGGGGCACCCGCCCCTTCCGGGGGGACGTCCACCGGGGCACCCGCCCCTTCCGGGTGGACGTGTGCCGGGGCACCCGCCCCTTCCGGGTGTACGTGTGCCGGGGCACCCGCCCCTCCCCGGTGGACGTCCACCGGGGCACCCGCCCCCTCCGGGCGGACGTCCACCGGGACACCCGCCCTGACGGACGATCGGGTCAGGCCGTTACGGCGTGACCTTCTCGATCTTCACGCTGCCGGTGCCCGCGACCGTGCCCCGCGCGTTCAGCAGCTGCACGCGGCCGAAGAACTCGCGGCCGGCCGGAGCCTCGGCGGTGGCCGTGACCTGGCCGGTCACCGTCGCCGAGTCACCCGTGCCGAGCTTGACCGGTGAGCCGTCCACCGTGACGAAACCGAGCGCGGAGGAGAAGAACACGTCCCGGTAGTCGTAGTCCGTGCTGCCGGCCGGGACCGAGTAGCCCACGACCTTGATGGTGTACGTGCCGGCGGCCGGCGACGGCACGGAGACCGCCTCTTCCGAGTCGCCGTCGGCGGACTGGGCGACCTGCGTGCCCTTCGCGTCGTACACCGTCAGGTCGAGGTCGGCGCCCGCGTCCGAGACGCCTCCGATGGCGACGTCGAGCGACGTGGCGCCGGCCGGGACCTCCACCGTGGTGGTCTGCGTCTCGCCCTGCTTGATCGCCGGACGGGTCGTTCTGGACGAACCGAGCGGGCCGCCGGCCAGCTTGCCGTCCAGGGCGGCGTACTCGTTGGTCACCTTCCAGGAGGCGGTGACCGGGGTGCCGACCTTGGCCGTGGGGACGGTCACGGTCTCCGGGTCGAAGGCCGCGCCGAGGACGGAGACGTCCAGCTGGTACGGGTTGTCGAGCAGCGGCGAGGTGCGGCGCGCCTCGACCTCGATCTCCCACACGCCGGGCTGCGGGTCGGCGTACGAGCGCACGTCGGGCTTGCAGCCGTTGCCGTCGAGGTAGTTGTTGTAGCACTTCGGCGTCGAGGTCTCGTCGACCGGAGTGCCGTACGGGTGGATGGCGATGAAGCGGGTCTGGCTCTTGTCCTTGAGCCCGCCGATCGCGACCTCGAGCGACTTCGCGCCCTCGGGCACCGTCACGAAGTACGACCGGGTGCTGTTGCGCTGCACCGAGCCGGACGCCGAGTAGGTGTGGTGCAGCGGCGAGGAGACCACGACGGTGGACAGGATCTGCCGGTCGATGCCCTCGGTCCGCGGGTCGTCGACCTCCAGGATCGCGCTCTTGACGCCCGCCGACGCGGGGGCGGCCTGGACCTTGACGGTCACGGGCTGGTTCAGCGGCAGCTTCACCACGTCGTCGCCGAGGATCCGGAAGGTGTGCCCGGCGTTGTTCTCGAAGTGCAGCTCGTGCCGGACGGCCTTGTCCGGGCCGGAGGTGCGGGTGATGGTGACGTCGTAGGTCTTCTTGTGGCCCGCCTGCAGGCCGCCCTCGCGGTCGTAGAGGCCGGTGCCGAAGCCCGGGGTCTTCAGGGCGTAGTCGATCGCGGTGTCGACCGGCGCCTTCACGGTGTACTCGTGGGCGGTGGCGTCGTCCCTGATGGACTTCCAGGCGTCGACGACGTTGATCAGGCCCGCGCCCTCCTCGTACGCCTGCACGTCCTTGATGTGGTCGGCGGTCGAGGTCAGGGCCGTGCGGAGGGTGGCGGGGGTCAGGTCGATGCCCTCCCGCTTCGCGGCCGACAGCAGCAGCGCGGAGGCGCCGGCGGCCTGCGGGGAGGCCATCGAGGTGCCCTGGAGCATCGAGTAGCCGGCCGGCAGCGTGTACCCCGCCTCGGCGACCGGGGAGCCCGGCAGCCAGGTCTGGGTGGTGTTGATCGCGGCGCCGGGCGCGCTCAGGGTCGGCGTGAAGCCGCCGTCCTCACGCGGCCCGCGCGAGGAGAACGGCATCATCGCGTACCTCGTCGCCACGGCCGAGCCGTAGTCGGCGGCCCAGGTCTCCTTGGAGATGGTGGCGCCGACCGAGATCACCTTGTCCGCGAGGCCGGGGTCGCCGATGGTGTTGGCGCCGGGGCCGGAGTTGCCCGCGGAGATCACCAGCTGGACGCCGTAGGTGTCGATGAGCCGGGTGTACAGCTCGGCGCGCGCGTTGTTGCCGTCGTTCAGCGCGGGCAGACCGCCGATCGACATGTTGACGATGTCGACACCGCGGTTGGTGACGAGGTCGATCATGCCCTCGGTGAGCGCGACGTTGGTGCAGCCGCCGGTCCAGGTGCAGGCACGTGAGGAGACGATCTTCGCGCCGGGGGCGGCGCCGTTCATCCTCCCGCCGAACAGGCCGTTGGCGGAGGTGATGCCGGCCACGTGGGTGCCGTGCTCGGACTCGATGACGCCGATGTTGACGAAGTCGGCCTTCTTGCCGACCCAGTCGCCGCCGTAGGGGTCGGTGGGCACGTCCTTGCGGATCTGCACGACGAACGGCTGCCGCTCGACGACGTCGGTCTTCGGGTCGTCGGTGCCGAAGTAGCCGATCTGGTAGCCGTCCTTGTACGGCTTCATCGGCGTGTCGTCGGTGAAGTCGAAGTTGTTGTTCAGGTCGACGCGTACGGTGCCGGCGGCCGGGTCGTAGAGGATGCCCCAGGCGTCGGTGGTGTCGCCGTCGCGGTTGGCGTCGCCCTTGGCGTCGCCGCCGGCCGTGGCCGACTCGCGGAACAGGCTGACCTGGTAGTCGCCCGCGGGCGCCTTCCAGGTCGCGCCGCCGTAGCTGAACGACGGGCCGCTGACCGGGTTGGTCATCCGGCGCCAGGTGCCGTCGCCGTCCAGGATCGGGTCCGTCGCGGTGACCCAGTCGACGATCTTCCGTTCGCCGGTGCTGGTCTTCTGCAGCGCCGGGTGGCCGAGGTCGACGCCGGAGTCGAGGATGCCGATGGTGACCCCGCGGCCGTCCGCCTTCGGGTGGTCCTTGACGAAGTCGACGGCACCGGTCTCGAAGGAGGGGTTGTACGGGTTCTCCGCCGGGGTGTTCCTGCCCGGTCCCGAGTAGCCGCCCGTCGCGCCGTGGGACGTGCGGGCGGTGTCCGCGCTCGGCGTCGGGTCGTCGAGCGGGATCTCCCGCTTGAGGTCGATGGCGTGCACCGAGGAGAGTCCCGCCGCGGTCTTGACGGCGGCGTCGGCCCTGCCGGTGGGCACGGTGGCGCGGACGTAGCCGACCTTGTCGTAGGTGCGCCCCACCGAGCCGCCCGGGACCGCGTCCAGCTTCGCGGCGACCTGCTCGGTCTGCCCGGGGGCCGTCGCGATCATCAGCGTGATGTTCTTGGCGCCGTCGGCCTCGGCGTCTGCGAGCGTGGCGGCGTCGTCCGCACCCAGCTTGTCGTGGGCGGACTTGACGCCGGGGTCGGCGGCCGGGGCGGGCGGCGCGTCCGCGGCGAGGGCCAGGGGTACCGCCCCCGCGGCGGAGAGGGCGGCCACCACTCCCACGGTCACGGCTATGCGGGCCAGGCGTCTCGGGCCGGGTATGGGATCACGCTCAGGGGTGTGGGTCATCGGCATCCCTCAGGTAAAGGAACGAGCGGACGAGAGCGCTCAGCCTTACCGAAGGTCCCCGAGTTTGGGGACTGTTGACCGAATCGAAATCAACGTATGGGGAAAACCCGCGATGTGATGTGAGCGGATAGGACGCCTATAGCCCGGTATTTGATCAGTTCTCCCTCGAACGCGCGTAATGCCGGGACGCCTTGGCCGGTTGCCGCACGCGGCCACGGTGCACCAGCGGCGGGTGCCGTTGCGGGAGGTGTCGAAGAAGCGCAGGACGCAGTCGCCGCCGGCGCAGGTGCGGATCCGCTCCGGGGCCCGGCCGAGCAGGTCGAGATGGTCACGGGCCACGAGCCACGCGGGGTCGGCGAACTCGGGCTCCTCGGCCGGACCGGCGGCGGTCAGCCGGGCCCGGATGCGCCCGTGCTCCAGCACGGCGTCCACCAGCGGCGCCGCCTCGGCCGGTGATCCGCCCACCGCGGCCTCCAGTGCCTCCAGGTGCCGGCTCCGTCGTCCGCGGGGGCACGTCCCGCCCCCGCGCCGGTCCCGCTCCCCCCGTTCACCGGCCGGTCCGGACGGGACGCGCTAACGTCCGGCCATGCGCCGGAACTTGAGGGTGGCGGCCTACGCCGTGTGCGTCCGCGACCGACAGCTTCTGCTCGCCCGCTCGCCGGGACCGGGCGGGACTCCCGAATGGGTGCTGCCGGGGGGTGGCATGGAGCACGGCGAGGACCCGTACGACACCGTCCGCCGCGAGGTCACCGAGGAGACCGGCTACCGCATCGAGGTGACCGGTCTGCTCGGCGTGGACTCCCGCCGCCGCCTCTTCCGCCGCCGGGGCCTGACCCCGATGACGGACCATCACGCCCTGCGCCTGGTCTACGAGGCGGAGGTCGTGGGCGGCGAACTGCGCCACGAGATCGGCGGTTCCACGGACTTCGCGGCCTGGCAGGACCTGGACGCGGTCCCCGGGCTCACCCGCGTGCGGCTGGTCGACGTGGCTCTGCGGCTGTGGCGCGAACGCCCGGCCGACGGACGGCCGGCGGCCCCTCCCTACCCCGGCGGATGAACGAGGGGTGACCGCTCCCGGGCCACCGGCGATCCACTCCATGGCCGCGCCCGGGACCCCGAGATCCCCGTACGGTGATCGGCGCTGCGCGTTGCCGCCGCGTTCACGCACAGGTCATCCCCGATGCCAAACATCCAGAGCAAGCGGGGCGTTGGCGCCTGTGACGGCCCGCGGCCCACTGCCGCCGCGTTCGCACTCGGGGAGACGCGCCATGCCGCGCACACGCTCTGTCGCCACCTCCGCCCTGGGGGTACACCGCCGTACCGTCCTCGCCGCCGCCGGAGCCGTCTCGCTCTCCGCGGGCGTCGGCTACGCACTGAGGCCCACCGACAGCGAGGCCGCCACCGTCACCGGTCAGCCCGTCGCCCACGCCGGGCGGCCGACCGCGGCGGCCTCGCTCGCCCCCTACACCAAGGGCACGACGCTCGCGTCCCTCGCCACCCCCCGGGGCGGCTCCGGCTACCGCCGCCTCGGTGACGGGCCGGGCTGGAGGCGGGTCGTGCGCAGCGAGCTGGCCACGCCCAGGACCGGCCGTGCCGGCCGCCGTACGGCTCTCGCGGCGTTCGTGCAGTTCACCGACATGCACCTGACGGACGTGCAGCACCCGCTGCGCGTGGAGTTCGTGCGCGCCGCCGACCCGCACGCCTGGCGCCCGCAGGAGGCGCTGACCGTGCAGGGCGCCATCTCGCTCGTCGAGCGGGTCAACGCGCTGCGCGGCGGACCCGTCACCGGCACCCCGCTCGGCTTCGTCATGACCACCGGTGACAACACCGACAACAACGCCCTGTGCGAGCTCGAGTGGTACATGAAGGTGATGAGCGGGGGCCGCTTCGCCCCCGACTCCGGTGACCCCAGCCACTACGAGGGCGTCCAGAACAGCGGCCTGAACCTGTACTGGCAGCCCGACTCCGCCCTTCGCGACCACGACAAGACGGCCGGGTTCCCGCAGCTGAAGGGCTTCCTGGCAGCGGCGGTCCGGGACGTGCGCAGCCCGGGCCTGAAGCTGCCCTGGTACTCCACCGTCGGCAACCACGACAGCCTCCAGCTCGGCGTCTACGGCTCGCACGGCGACCCCTACCTCGCCGAGGCCGCCATCAGCGGCCGGAAACTGATGACCGTCTCCGCCGCCGAGGCGAAGAAGTTCCAGGACACCAACAGGAACGCCCAGGACCCCACGGGCGCCGGCTACCGGGAGTTCCTCAAGGCCCACGCGCGCTCCATGCGCCCGGTCACCGCCGACGAGAAGCGGGCCCCCTACACCCAGGCCGACTACCTCAAGGCCCACCTGGACCCCGCCCACCAGGGCGCCGGCCCGGTCGGCCACGGCTACTCCGGCGCGAACCTCGACGCCGGCACCCAGTACTACTCCTTCCGGATCTCCGGCGACGTGATCGGGATCAGCCTCGACACCAACGACGCCGGCGGCCACTTCGAGGGCTCCGTCGGCACCGCCCAGCTGAAGTGGCTGGACAGGACCCTGAAGGACAACAAGGACTCCTACGCCGTCGTCTTCAGCCACCACACCAGCAAGACGATGACCAACACCCGGCCGGACCCGGCCCGTCCCGGCGAGCGCCGGCACTCCGGTGACGAGGTGGTGGCCCTGCTGGCCAGGCACGACAACGTGGTGGCCTGGGTGAACGGCCACGTCCACAAGAACATCGTCACCCCGCACAGGGCCTCCGGCGGCCGCGCCTTCTGGGAGATCTCCACCGCCTCGCACATCGACCACCCGCAGCTCGCCCGGATCGTCGAACTGGTCGACAACAAGGACGGCACACTCTCCGTCTTCACCACCCTCGTCGAGTCCGCGGCCCCGCACCGCACCGACTTCACCGACCTCTCGCAGACCGGCCTGGCCGCGCTCTTCCGCGAGCTGGCCTTCAACGCCCCCGGCGCGAGCAGGACGTTCGCGGGCAAGGAGACCGACCGGAACACCGAGCTGGTGCTGAAGAAGGGCTGAAACTCACTCAACCAGCGCACATCCGGGCAACCTTCGCGCAGGACTGCCGGTCCCCTCCCTCGACCGCACCACGCACCACACGTTGGGGGAAGAGATGCGCGTACGTACGACCGCGGTGGGCGCCACCGTCCTGCTGCTCTCGGCCGCCCTGGCGGCCCCGGCCGTCGCGGCGACCGGGGCCGCCGGCCCCGCCGGGCACGGCCACACCGCCACCCGCGAGGCCGTCGAGGCGGCGGTCGGGGCCGGGGTGCCCGGGGTGACCGCCACCGCGCGGGACGCCGCCGGCACCTGGTCGACGACGGCGGGCGTCGGCGACCTGCGCACGCACCGGCTCCGCTCCACCGCCGACCGCTACCGCGTCGGCAGCATCACCAAGACCTTCGTCGCCACGGTCCTGCTCCAACTGGAGGCGGAGGGGCGGCTCTCCCTGGAGGACACGGTCGACACGTGGCTGCCCGGGGTGGTGCGCGGCCACGGCCACGACGGCCGCCGCATCACCGTCCGCCGGCTCCTCGACCACACCAGCGGGATCTACGACTACACGACGGACGACGGCTTCACCCGCGCCTACTTCCAGAAGGACGGGTTCTTCCGGCACCGCTACGACACGCACACCCCGGACGACCTGGTCTCGATCGCCATGCGGCACGAGCCGGAGTTCGCCCCGGGCGCGTCCTGGAGCTACTCCAACACCAACTACGTCGTCGCCGGCATGGTCATCGAGAAGGTGACCGGCCACTCCTACGCCACCGAGATCCGGCACCGGATCATCGAACCGCTGCACCTGCGGGCCACCTCCCTGCCCGGCACGAGGACCACCGTGGCGCGGCCCAGCAGCCGTGCCTACTCGAAATTCAACGAGACGACGGGCCCCACCTACGACGTCACGGCGCTCAACCCCTCCCTCGCCTCCTCGGCCGGCGAAATGATCTCGAATTCGGCGGACCTGGACCGCTTCTACGGCGCGCTGCTCCGCGGCAGGCTCCTGCCGGCCGCGCAGCTGAAGGAAATGAAGACCACCGTGAAGATCCCCGGCGTGCCGAACACGGCGTACGGTCTCGGTCTCATCGAACGCACGCTGACCTGCGGCGTCCATGTCTGGGGCCATGACGGCGGCATTCACGGCTCCACGTCCTCGGCGGTGGTGACGGCGGACGGCGGGCATTCCCTCGCATTCAATTTCAACGGGGACTGGACGGGTGACACGGAAGCGGTGATCGAAAAGGAATTCTGTTAGGCAACGTTTCATTCGCGTAGCTTTGCGTTCACGCGTACGTAATGTCCGTACCGCCTGATATCGGCTAACCCGCTGTTCACGGGGATGGCTCATTTCAGGTGCAAGGCGGGTGGTCGCGTGCGCGCGAGACACGGACTGCGGGTTCTGTCGGTCTACGAGGGTTTCTTCTCCGGTGGGGCCCGGATACTGCACAGCGACGTCCTCCTGGGGCTGGCCGAGGGCGGCCAGTCCCACCAGGTGCTCAGCATCCACGGCGAGGTGGTCCGCGAGGCCACCCGGCAGCGTATGGAGGACGACCGGTGCTACCGGGCCCTGACCGCCGGCGAGGTCGCCGTCACCTCGCTCGGGCGGAGCGCGGGACTGGTCGACGGCACGGTCGCGGCGCGTGCTTTCAGCGGGCCCGAGCTGGCCGAAACCGCGCGGTCGATGGCCGCGGCGGACGTGGTCCTCTCCCTGAAGGAGCAGCCGCTGGCCCTGCTGAACCAGCGCGGGCTGCCCCGCCGCCCGGTCGTGGTCTGCCTGCACCGCTCCGACCCCGAGAACCAGGGCGCCGCCCTGGACGAGCTGAAGGCCGCGATCGCCGACGGCACCGTGGTGGCCTGCGTGTGCTGCGCCGAGTCCACCCGGGCGGCGTACGAGGCCGTGGGCGTCCCGCGCGAGCTGCTGCACGTCGTCCCCAACGGAGTGGACCTGCTCCGCTTCCGCCCGGACCCCGTGGCGCGCCGTGCCGTGCGGGCCGCGCTGGGCATCGCGGACGCCGCCCCGGTGATCGTCTTCGCGGCCCGCCACGCCCCGATGAAGAACGTCCCCCTCTTCCTCCGCGCGGCGCGGGCCTGGCTGTCCCGGGAGCCCGGCGGGCACGTGCTGATGTGCGGCGCCGGGATGACACCGGGCAACCCCGGGCTGCGGGCCGACCTGACGGACGCCTTCGCCGGGGAGCCGGGGCCGGCCGGGCGGGTGCACCCGCTCGGCGTCCGGCACGACATGGAGGCCGTCTACGCGGCCGGCGACGTCGTCGCCCTCACCTCCGTCACCGGCGAGGCGGCCCCGCTGTGCCTGATCGAGGGCATGATGTGCGGCGCGGTACCGGTCACGACCGACGTCGGCGACAGCGCGGCGATCGTCGCCGGCCACGGCTTCGTCACCCCGCCCGATCCCGGTGCCGTCGCGTCGGCCTGGTCGGCGGCGGTCGCCGGACGGGCGGGACTGGCGCCCGCCCTGGAGCGCGGCCGTGAACGCTTCAGCCGCACCCGCATGATCGCCGCCTACGCCACGCTGCTCGACGGCGTGCACACCTCGAACCCCGCCCGCACCGACGCGTACGGCGGGCAGGGCGCCCTCTGATCAATTCGGTTGCCGGACGAGTGTGCGGTGGGCGAGTGTTCCGAGCGATGAAGAGAACAGACACGCCCTCCTCCTGGGACGAGCGCACGCAGCTGACCACCTTCCTCGACTACGCCCGGGCCACCGCCCGCGCCAAGTGCGAGGGTGCCTCGCCGGAGGACGCCCGCCGGGCCCCGCTGCCGGGCTCCCCGCTCATGACCCTGTGCGGCCTGATCAACCATCTGCGCTGGGTGGAGTACTACTGGTTCCAGGTGGTCTTCCTCGGCGAGGAGGACCAGGGGCCGTGGACCGACGAGGACCCCGACCGCGAGATGCGGATCGCGGTCGACGTCCCGCTGGAGCGGCTGCTCGCCGAGTACGAGGAGCAGAGCGCCCGCTACCGCGAGCTGGTCGCCGCCACCGACCTGGACACGGCGGCCCGGCGGACGATGCGCGACGACCGCCACCCCGACCTGCGCTGGGTGCTGCTGCACCTCATCGAGGAGACGTCCCGGCACAACGGACACCTCGACATCGTGCGGGAGTTGCTGGACGGGACCACCGGCGACTGAAGCACGTGAGGAGGGGGCCCGCGGACCGGGTCCGCGAGCCCCCTCCTCTCCCCTCCTGATGCTCCTCCGGTCCGTCACTACCGGGGCAGCACCACGACGTACGCGGCCGGGTCGCGGTCGCCGGACGCCATCAGCGCCGTGCGTACCACCGCCGCCTGCTGTTCCATCGCGTCCCTGAGCTTCTTCGGCGTGATGTACACGACCGTGATGCCCAGGCGCTCCAGGTGCTCACGCTTGCGCGCGTACTCCGACCACAGGGCGTCCTCGTCCTGGCGGGGCGCCCGGGTGTCGAGCTCCACGGCGACCGCCTGGTTCGGCCAGTACGCGTCCAGGCCGCCGAGGTGCGGGCCGCCGGGCAGCCGCAGGTCGACGTTCCAGGCCGGGTCGGGCAGGCCGTACTCGCGGACCATCCGGTAGAGCCGGTCCTCCGCGATCGAGCGGCCCTCCGCCACCAGCGAGTCCACCGCGTCCACCACGTGCGGCCGGTTCAGCAGTTTCGCCTGCGTCAACTCCCGCACCACCGCGGCTGGTTCGCAGTGGCCGGCGCGCACCGCCTCGGTCAGCAGGCGCCGTACCGACTCCGCGTCCGCCAGTTCCGCCACCGCGTCCGCCAGCGCCCGCGGCACCGGCGCCACCGGCAGGCCCGCCACCACCCGGGGCGTGGGCAGGGCGGACGTGCGCAGGACGCGGACGAAACCCGTGGAGCGCAGCCGGCGCGAGCGCGGGACCAGGACGTCCACGCGGTCCAGCGAGAGCGGCGGGGGCGCGGCCGAGAAGCCGTACACGGCCAGGGCGGCGAGGCCCGTGATCATCGCCTCCGCGTACAGCGGGCGGTGCGGGCTCTCGGCCGTCGGCTGCGCCGGGACGGCGGGCGCCGCTTCACGGGCGGCGTACAGCAGCGCTCCGTGCAGCCGCTCCTCGCCGGTCGGCGCGCCCGGGTGCAGCAGGACCACGTCGGGGAGCAGTTGGCGCCAGGGGCCGTCGGGGCGGCACTGCTCGGTCAGTTCGGCCGCGGACACGCCGTGGGCGCGCAGCTGAGCCGCCGTCAGCACCCGGCGGTGGGCCTCGGAGAGGTGGCGGAGGGGGCGGGGGGAGAGCGGGGTGTTGTGCGTCATGGCCACGAACTTCCCGCACCCGGTCCTCCCCTTAACCGCTGTTACACGGTCGTCGAGAAATGCGGACAAGACGGTACTAAAGGTCAGGTGTTCGGGTGCCGAGTAGGAACCGAAAACCCCTGGTCCGATCGGGTGTGGACCAGGGGTTACGGCTGCTCTTGCCCGAATTTCGTAACGGTCACCGACCGGGCGAGCTCAGGCCAAAGCTCACCGGTCGCCGGCCGCCGCGTCGCACTCCTGTGCGCGCAGCGCCCGCGCCAGGTCGTCCCGCGACTCCAGCACCAGCCGGCGCAGCGCCGGCGCCGCCTCCCGGTGCGCGTCGAGCCAGGCGTCCGTCGCGTCGAGGGTCTCCCGGCGGTCCTGGTGGGACGGGAACAGGCCCCGGACCACGTCCATGCCGATCTGGATCGACCGCTCCCGCCACACCCGCTCGATCGCCGCGAAGTACAAGTGTGCGTAGGGCGCGGTCAGTTCGCGCTGCGAGGGCTGGTCGAAGCCCGCGATCGTCGCCTCCACCAGCGCGTTCGACAGCGCGTCGGACTCCACCACCTGCGCCCACGCCTGCGCCTTGACCGCCGCCGACGGGCGGGACGCCAGGCAGCGCACCTGATGGCGCTTGCCGGAGGCGGTGTCGTCGCGGGCCAGCTCGGCCGCCAGCGCCGGCTCGCCGGCCACCCCGTGCGCGGCCAGCGGCTCCAAGAACGCCCAGCGCAGCTCCTGGTCCACCACCAGGCCGTCGATCGCCGTCGTCCCCTCCAGCAGCTCCTGCAGCAGCTTCAGGTCCGGCTCGGCCGAGGCCACGGCCGCGAAGAACCGCGCCCACGCCAGCTGCTGCTCGCTGCCCGGGCCGGCCGCCCGCAGCTCGCCCAGCGCCCCTTCGGCGAGCAGCGCCCCGCCGGTCTCCCGCCAGGCCGGCGCCGCGTAGTGCAGCAGCGCCGAGTGCGCCCAGGCGTGCAGCATCTGCAGCACGCCGATGTCCGACTCGCGGCCCGCGAACCGCAGCACGAGATCGATGAAGTCCCGGGCCGGCAGCAGTGCGTCCCGGGTCATGTTCCACAGCGCCGACCAGCACAGCGCACGCGCCAGCGGGTCGGACAGCGCTCCCAGGTGCCCCCGCAGGGTCGCCAGCGAGGTCGCGTCGAAGCGGATCTTGCAGTAGGTGAGGTCGTCGTCGTTGACCAGCACCAGCTCCGGCGCCTCGGCGCCCGCCAGCTCCGCCACGACCGTGCGCGCGCCGTCCACGTCCGTCTCCACGCGCGCGTACCGCTCCAGCGCTCCCTCGGGCGTACGGCGGTACAGGCCCACCGCGACCCGGTGCGGGCGCAGCTGCGGATGGCTCTCCGGCGCCTCCTGGACGATTCCGAGCTCGGCGATCCGGGCGCCCGTGCTGTCCAGCAGCACCTGCGGGGTCAGCGAGTTCACCCCGGCCGTCTGCAGCCAGGACCGCGCCCACACCGTCATGTCCCGGCCGCTGGTCTCGGCCAGCACCGACAGCAGGTCGCCGAGGCGCGTGTTGCCGTACGCGTTGCGCTTGAAGTAGCGGCGGGCGCCCTCCAGGAACGCCTCCTCGCCGACGTACGCCACCAGCTGCTTGAGCACCGAGGCGCCCTTGGCGTAGGTGATGCCGTCGAAGTTCAGCTTCGCGTCCTCCAGGTCGCGGATGTCCGCCGTGATCGGGTGCGTGGACGGCAGCTGGTCCGCGCGGTAGGCCCAGGCCTTGCGGCGGTTGGCGAAGGTCACCCAGGCGTCGGAGAAGCGGGTCGCGCCGACGTTCGCGTACGTGCCCATGAAGTCCGCGAAGGACTCCTTCAGCCACAGGTCGTCCCACCACTCCATGGTGACCAGGTCGCCGAACCACATGTGCGCCATCTCGTGCAGGATGACGTTGGCCCGCGCCTCGTAGGACGCCTGCGTCACCTTCCCGCGGAAGATGTACTCCTCCCGGAAGGTCACCAGACCCGGGTTCTCCATCGCGCCCAGGTTGTACTCCGGCACGAACGCCTGGTCGTACTTCCCGAACGGGTACGGGTAGTCGAAGTGGTCGTGGAAGAAGTCCAGGCCCTGCTTGGTGACCAGGAAGACGTCCTCGGCGTCGAAGTGCGGGGCGAGGCCCTTGCGGCACATCGCGCCCAGCGGGATCTCCAGCTTCGTGCCGTCCTCGAAGGTGCGGGAGTAGGAGTCGGTCACGTAGTGGTACGGCCCCGCCACCACGCACGTGATGTACGTCGAGATCGGCTTCGTCTCCGCGAACCGCCAGACGCCGTCGACGAGTTCGCCGGCTCCGTTGCTCCACGCCGTCCAGCCCTCCGGCACCCGGACCTCGAACCGGTAGGGGGCCTTGAGATCGGGCTGCTCGAAGTCGGCGAAGACCCGGCGGGCGTCGGCCGGCTCGTACTGCGTGTAGAGGTAGACCTCGCCGTCCTCCGGGTCGACGAAGCGGTGCAGGCCCTCGCCGGTGCGCGAGTAGGCGCACTGGGCGTCGACCACCAGCTCGTTCTCGGCGGCCAGGTCCTCCAGCGCGATCCGCGAGCCGTCGAAGACCTCGCTCGGGTCCAGGTCCTTGCCGTTGAGTGAGACCGAGGTCACGCTCGGCGCGATCAGATCGGCGAAGGAGGACGCGCCCGGCTCGTTGCAGCGGAAGCGGACGGTGGTCACCGAGCGGAAGGTGCGCGGCTCGCCGTCCCCGTCGCCTACGGCGGACCTCAGGTCCAGGGACACGTCGTACCCGTCGACGGACAGCAGTGCGGCCCGCTCCCGGGCCTCGTCGCGGGACAGATTCTCACCGGGCACGGGCGGCACTCCCTCGTGGTCGCGTCAGTGGTGGCTGAACAGCACCGATCCTGCCATGTGCACCTGACAGGCGGCAGCAGGGAATGTGGCCCGCGCGGACGTCGTTGCCCCTGTAAAAGACCACGCCGGCCGAGGAGAACCATGTCCGAGAGCACGACCTCGTCAGACAAGACCCCCGTCGACTTCTGGTTCGACCCGCTGTGCCCCTGGGCCTGGATGACCTCCCGCTGGGTGCTGGAGGTGGAGAAGGTCCGCGACATCGAGGTCCGCTGGCACATCATGAGCCTCGCCGTCCTGAACGAGGACAGGCTGGACGAGCTCCCCGAGGACTACCGGGAGCTGCTCGTCAAGGCCTGGAAGCCGGTGCGCGTGGTGACCGCGGCCTGGCAGAAGCACGGGGCGGACGTCCTCGGGCCGCTCTACACCGCGCTCGGCACCCGCTTCCACAACAACGGCGAGGGCGCCACCCTGGAGGCCGTCGCCGGCGCGCTCGCGGACGTCGGCCTGCCCGCCGAGCTGATCGAGTACGCCGAGCAGGAGGACTTCGAGTTCGAGGCCGAACTGCGCGCCTCCCACAAGGAGGGCATCGAGAAGGTCGGTCAGGACGTCGGCACCCCGGTCATCGCGGTCCCGGGCGCCGACGGCGAGCAGATCGCCTTCTTCGGCCCGGTCGTCACCCCCGCCCCCAAGGGCGAGGAGGCGGCCCGTCTGTGGGACGGCACCCTGGCGGTCGCCTCCGTACCGGGCTTCTACGAGATCAAGCGGACCCGCACCAAGGGCCCCGACTTCAGCAACCTGTAGGACCCGGCCGCCGGCCCGGCGGTGGAGGACCCCGCGAGTCACGTCCTCGCGGGGGTCCTCTTTCATCCGCCCGCCGCCGTGAAGGGTGAGAAGACGATCACGAGGCAGGGCGATCCGGGGGGCGCTCGGAGCGCCGGCGGCCCTCCGCACCGGCATCTTATTGCACATGGATTGCAACTGCACGCACGCGCCTAGATGTACTCGGTCATGACGTTGGTGACAGTCGGCTGATCGGGGGCTGGCCTGCGAGCGCGGTGTGTCGGCGTCGAGTGTTGTAGAAGTTCA
>NZ_JBEOTD010000019.1:137781-144593 GCF_040426375.1 Streptomyces sp. NPDC096012 | reverse complement strand
CGGCACCGCCGGCCGCGGTGCCGCCGGTCGCAGTGCCGCCGGTCGCGGTGCCGCCGTCGGCGGTGCCGGTGCCGCCGTCGGTGGCCGCACCGCCGTCGGCCGGGGTCCCGGTGGCGCCGCCGTCGGTCGGGCTCGGCGTCGTACCGCCGTCCTGGCCACCGCCGGTGGCACCGCCGGTGGTCTGGCCGCCGTCGGTGCCGGGCGTCGCCGTGCCGGTGGCGGGCGGCTCCTGGACCCGGTCGGCGCCCGGCTGCAGCTCCAGGTCGAAGTCGCTGACCGGCTTGCCCTGCAGCGCCGCGCGCGTGTACTGGGCCCAAATCTGGGTGGGCGGGCCGCCACCGTTCATACGGACCTGGCCGAGGGCGCCGTACAGCGGCTTCTGCGCGGCCGTCACCGGGTCCTGGCCCATGACGGCCACCACCGTGGCCAGGTCGGGGGTGTAGCCCGCGAACCAGGCGGCCTTGTCGCTCTCGGCGGTACCGGTCTTGCCGGCCGCCGGACGGCCCGCGGCCCGGGCGGCCGTGGCGGTGCCGTTGTCGACCACGCTCTTCAGCATGGACGTGGTGGTGTCGGCGGCCTCCCGGCTGACGGCCTGCTTGGCCGGATCGTCGGGCAGCTTCAGGTCCGAGCCGTCCTTGGCGATCTTCTCGATCATCGTGTACGTGCCGTGCTTGCCGTGGTTGGCGAGCGTGGCGTACGACTCGGCCATGTCCAGCACACTGGCGGTGGCGGTGCCGAGGGCGATGGACGGGGACGGGTAGAGGTCCGGGGTGCCGGAGGGGATGCCCAGGTCCACGGCGGTCTGCTTGACCTTGTCCGGGCCCACGTCGGCGGCCATCTGCGCGTAGACGGAGTTCACCGACAGATCGGTGGCCTTGCGGACGGTGATCGGACCGTACGAGCGCTGGTCCTCGTTCTCCGGGTTGTACGGCGCTCCGCTCCAGCCCTGCACGACCCGCTTGTTGGTGCCGTCGTAGACGGTGTTCGGGGTGATCGTGCGGCCGTCCTGGGTGGTCGAGCCGTTCTCCACCGCGGAGGTGAACACGAACGGCTTGAACGTGGAGCCGACCTGGTAGTCACCGCGGGTGGCGCCGTTGGTGTACTGCTTCACGTAGTCGATGCCGCCGTACATGGCGACGACCTTGCCGGTCTTGGGGTCGACGGAGGCGCCGCCGGCCCGGACGTAGGTGTCGGCCTTGCGGTTCTTCTTGTCCAGCTTGGAGATCAGCTGGTCGTCGACCGCCTTGACGAAGGCGTCCTGCCTGCTCTTCTGGATGGTGGTCGTGATGCGGTAGCCACCCGCCTCCAGCTGGTCGCTGTCGACGATGTGGTTGCGGGTCAGGTACTGCTTGACCGCATTGACGAGATAGCCGCGCTGACCGGACAGGCCGGTGGAGATCGTCTGCTCCCTGGGCATGGGGAACTTCAGGCCGGCGCGCTCGGACTCGGAGAGCCAGCCCTTCGTGACCATGCCGTCCAGGACGTAGTTCCAGCGGGCGAGGGCCGCCTTCTTGTTCTCGGGGTGGGCGACGACGTCGTACTCGCTGGGCGCGTTGACGAGCGCGGCCAGGTAGGCGGCGCGGGCCGGGTCCAGGTCGGCGGCGTCCTTGCCGTAGTAGGCCTGGGCGGCGGCCTGGATGCCGTAGGCGTTGCGGCCGAAGAAGCTGGTGTTGAGGTAGCCCTCGAGGATGTGGTCCTTCGACTCCTGCCGGTCCAGCTTGATCGAGATGAAGAACTCCCTGGCCTTGCGGGTGACCGTCTGCTCCTGGGCCAGGTAGTAGTTCTTCACGTACTGCTGGGTGATCGTGGAGCCGGACTGCTTGCCCTTGCCGGTCGCCGTGTTCCAGCCGGCGCGCAGCATCGCCTTGGGGTCGATGGCGGACTCGGTGTAGTAGTCCCGGTCCTCGGCGGCGAGGACGGCGTGCTGGGCGGCCTTCGAGATCTGGGCGAGGCCGACGCTCTCGCGGTTGATGTCGCCGTCGCGGGCGAGCTGGGAGCCGTCGGCGTAGAGGAAGACGTTGTTCTGCTTCATCGCGAGGGCGTTGGCCGGCGGGATCTTGACCATCGAGTAACCGAGGAAGAACAGGCCGATGAGCAGGAGTATGCCGAGCACGAAGGTGCCGAGCACCATGCGCCAGGTGGGGAAGAGCCGGCGCCAGCCCCTGCGCTTGGGGCGCTTGGGCTTCTTGCCCTTTCCGCCGCCCGCGGGGGCGGGGTCGGCCGGGTCGTTCGAGGCGGCGGCGAGAGCGGCGGTCGCGTCCTGCGGGGACCCCGCCGGCTCAGAGCCCTGCCGGGGCACCGTGACGCCGGGTGCGGAACCGGTACGGCCCTCGGGACCGTGACCACCGGTACGGCTTCCGGCCCCGGGACCACCGGTGCGGCCCCCGGCGCCGATACCGCCCGCGGCGCCCATGGCACCGGCGGCGGACGCCGAAGCTCCGCCGGCAGCACGGGACGCGCCGGCGGCAGCGGCAGCACCGGCGACAGCGCCAGCACCGGCGGCGCCGGCCGCCTGGGCGGTGCGGCGGGGGCCGCCCTGACGGGGCGCGGTCGTCCTCGGCGTACCGCCGGTGGCGTTCGGTTCCGCGGCCGAGGCGGACGTGGCGGGGCCACCCGGCTCACCGGCGGCGGACGTGGCGGGGCCACCCGGCTCGCCGGCGCGGGGTGCGTTGACGCGCCGGAGCACCTGCGTGGTCTCCGGCGCGTTCTTCTCACCGGCCCCCTGGGAGCCGGTGCCCGACTGGCCCGACTGCGGCGTGATCCGCCGGAGGACCTGGGTGCTCTCGGCCGACTGCGGCGAACCGGAGCCGACGGGCCCCTGCGGCTTCCCACCGGCAGGAGGCCCGGCGTCGGCACCGGAGTTCCTGCCACCCGTCACCGCGCCGGACGCGGAAGCGGACGTCGTCCGGTCCTGGGCCGGGCGGCCCTGCGGGGACGAGGGGGTGACACGGTCGCCGGGCTCAGCACGCTCTCCCGACCGGGCGGCCCCGGTGCCGTCTTCCCGGGCGGCCTCGGTGTCACCCTCGCGGGCGGCCCCCGGGTCACTCCCGCGGGTGTTCGTGGCGTCGGGCCGTTCCGTCGCCGCCCGCCGGTCTCCCCCCTCGGCCTCGCCCTTCTCCTCGTGCCTCTCGGCGGCCCTCTCCGCACGGCCCCCCGGGGTCCCGGGCCCTTCAGCCGGCAGCGGCTTTTCCGGCGCAACGCCATCCTTCGGCTGCTGCGGCTGCGGCTCGTCGCTCATGTCGTGCACGGACTCCTGTTTCGCGTCGTACGCTTCCCGTACGCCTCGTACGCCTTCTGCGCCCCTGATGGAAGACTCTCGCACCCGGTGTTCCGTTCCCGGATTCCGGCACGCTTCCGTCACGGAAAATGCGTGGCCGGCCGCCGGGCCTCCGGACTAGGCTCCTGCGCTTCGGTGCCGAGCGGTCTCCAGGAGGTCGACTGTCGTGGGCGCGGGACGGTTGTACGCGGCCGTCGCGGTAGGGGGATTCAGACGGTACGCGACGTATCGGGCCGCCACCGCGGCAGGGGTGTTCACGAACACCGTCTTCGGGCTGATCCTCGTCTACACCTATCGCGCGCTGTGGGATGAGAAGCCGCACCTGGGCGGGTGGGACCAGCCGCAGGTCGTGACCTACGTGTGGCTCGGGCAGGCGTTCCTGTCGACGCTCGCGATCGGCGGCGGGGGCGTCGAGGCCGAGTTGATGGAACGCATTCGTACCGGGGACGTGGCGATCGACCTGTACCGGCCCGCCGATCTGCAGCTGTGGTGGCTCGCGGCGGACCTGGGGCGGGCGTTCTTCCAGTTGCTGGGGCGGGGCCTCGTCCCCTTCGCCTTCGGCGCCCTCTGCTTCCCGGTGTACCTGCCCACGGACGCGGGGACCTGGCTCGCCTTCGGCGTCGCCGTGCTGCTGGCGATGCTCGTCGGCTTCGGTATCCGGTTCCTGCTGGCGCTCAGCGCCTTCTGGCTGCTGGACGGCACGGGTGTGTCGCAGATCTCGATGCTGGCCGGGTATTTCTGCTCGGGCATGCTGCTTCCGCTGAACGTCTTCCCGGGGGTGCTCGGCGAGGTCGTGCGGGCGCTGCCGTGGTCCTCGCTGCTGCAGGCGCCGGCCGAGATCCTGCTGGGGCACGCGGATCCGCTCGGCACGTACCTGTTCCAGGGGGCGTGGGCGGTGGTGCTGCTGGGTGCCGGGCGGCTGCTGCAGTCGGCGGCGACGCGACGGGTGGTGGTCCAGGGTGGGTGAGCCCGGCCGGGCCGCGGAGGGCGTGCGCGCGTACCGGATGATCGCCGCGATGTGGATCCGGTCCACGATGGCGTACCGGACCTCGTTCGCGATCAGCACGCTGGGTAATTTCGCGGCGACCTTCTTCGACTTCGTGGCGATCATGCTGATGTTCTCCCGGGTGGACGCCCTCGGCGGCTGGTCGCTGCCCGAGGTGGCCTTTCTCTACGGCCTGTCCGGTACCGCGTTCGGGCTGGCCGACCTGGTGATCGGCTCGATGGAGCGGCTCGGGCGGCGGGTGCGGGACGGCACCCTGGACACGCTGCTGGTGCGTCCGGCGCCGGTGCTGGCGCAGGTGGCGGCGGACCAGTTCGCGCTCCGGCGGCTGGGCCGGGTGACGCAGGGCGTGCTGGTGCTGGGCTGGGCGGTCGCCCGGCTCGACGTCGACTGGACGCCGCCGAAGCTGCTGCTGATGCCGGTGATGGTGGTGAGCGGCTGCGGGATCTTCTGCGCGGTCTTCGTGGCGGGGGCGGCCTTCCAGTTCCTGGCGCAGGACGCGTCGGAGGTGCAGAACGCCTTCACCTACGGCGGTACGACGCTGCTGCAGTATCCGCCGTCGTTGTTCGGG
The DNA here is from genome assembly GCF_040426375.1 of Streptomyces sp. NPDC096012. Classification (NCBI taxonomy): domain Bacteria; kingdom Bacillati; phylum Actinomycetota; class Actinomycetes; order Kitasatosporales; family Streptomycetaceae; genus Streptomyces; species Streptomyces sp. NPDC096012. Next base: position 139,742 of record NZ_JBEOTD010000019.1, on the reverse strand, counting down.
ACGGAGCTGGTGCGGGGGGTGACGTTCGTGCTGCCGCTGGCCTTCGTCAACTGGCTGCCCGCGAGCTACGTGCTGGGGCGGCCGTATCCGCTGGGGCTGCCCGAGTGGGTGGCGTTCGCGCCTCCGCTCGTGGCGGTGGCGTGCTGCGCGCTGGCGGGGCTGGCCTGGCGGGCGGGACTTCGTTCGTATCGGAGCACAGGGAGCTGACGGATGGCGGACGGCGACTTCATCGCGCTGGAGGGTGTCGAGAAGGTCTTCGAGGTGCGGAAGAAGACGGGGTTCCTCAAGCGGGAGCGGCGTGCGGTGCGGGCGGTCGACTCGCTGTCGTTCAGCGTGCCGCGCGGGGAGATGGTCGGCTACATCGGGCCGAACGGGGCGGGCAAGTCGACGACGATCAAGATGCTGACCGGCATCCTGACGCCGAGCGCGGGGCGGGTGCGGGTGGCGGGGATCGATCCGTCCCGGGAGCGCAGGCGGCTCGCGCACCGGATCGGGGTGGTGTTCGGGCAGCGGACCACCTTGTGGTGGGACCTGCCGCTGATCGATTCGTACCGGCTGGCGCACCGCATGTACCGCATTCCGGACGCCCATTACCGGGAGAACCTGGACCGGCTGGTGGAACTGCTGGACCTGCGCCCCCTGTTGGACGTGCCGGTGCGGCAGCTGTCGCTGGGGCAGCGGATGCGCGGGGACATCGCGGCGGCGCTGCTGCACGATCCGGAGGTGCTCTACCTGGACGAGCCGACGATCGGCCTGGACGTCGTGTCGAAGGCCAAGGTGCGCGGCTTTCTGCGGGAGCTGAACGCCGAGCGGCGCACGACCGTCCTGCTGACCACGCACGATCTTCAGGACATCGAGCAGTTGTGCTCGCGGGTGATGGTGATCGACCACGGACGGCTGATGTACGACGGCCCGCTCGCGGGACTGCACGAGGCCGGGGAGAGCGAACGGACCCTGGTGGTGGACCTGGAGCGGGAGCTGGAGCCGGTGGAGGTGCCGGCGGCGCGGGTGGTGAAGGTGGAGGGGCCGCGGCAGTGGCTGGCGTTCCCGGCGGGGCAGTCGGCGGCGCCGCTCGTCGCGCATCTGGCGGCCCGCTATCCGCTGGTGGACCTGTCGGTGCGGGAGCCGGACATCGAGGCCGTCATCGCCAAGATGTACGCGGAGAAGGCGGTCTCGTAGGCTGCCGCCATGACCGACGACGCAGTCCCGGATCTCCGGGCGTCCGACGCCGACCGCGAACGGGTGGCCGAAGTCCTGCGGGACGCCGTGGCCGAGGGCCGGCTGGACATGGAGGAGTTCGAGGAGCGGCTGGAGGCGACGTACAAGGCGCGCACGTACGGCGAGCTGGCGCCGCTCACCCGCGATCTGCCGGCCTCCGGCGCCGTGCCGCCGGCTCCCGTCTCCTTCGTCAAGGGGGCTGCGGGCAGCGGCGGTTGGGCGGAGCGGATCGTCGACGGCGAGGGGTCCTCGTCCGGCGCGATCGCGATCCTGTCGGGGTTCGAGCGCAGGGGCCGCTGGACGATGCCCCGGCGGTTCAGCTGCTTCGCCTTCCTGGGCGGCGGCGAGATCGATCTGCGGGAGGCGAACTTCGCCGGCCGTGAGGTCACGATCAACTGTGTGGCGATCCTGGGTGGGTTGCAGGTCGTGGTGCCGCCGGGTGTCGAGGTCGTCGTACGCGGCATCGGTGTGATGGGTGCCTTCGAGCACCCCCGGGACGACGGACCGCCCGAGCCGGGCGCCCCGCGGGTGGTCATCGGCGGTTTCGCGTTCTGGGGCGGGGTCGGGGTCGAGCGCAAGGCCACCCGGGTGGAGCGGCAGCGGCTGAAGGAGGAGCGCCGCCGGGAGAGGCTGGAGCGCAGGGAGTACCGGCACGAGTTGCAGCGGGGACGGCGCGCGGAGCGGGAGCGGCGGCGGGGCGAAGAGTACTGAGAGCCGGGGCCGGGTGCGGGTGCGGGTCCGTC
>NZ_JBEOTD010000019.1:110036-137681 GCF_040426375.1 Streptomyces sp. NPDC096012 | reverse complement strand
GTGGCTGGGCGCGCAGTTCCCCGCGCCCCTTTCGGGGCGTCTTCGGCGCCGGTGACTCAGAGGCGGGCGTTTCGCTGCGGGGCGCGGACTGCGGGCGCTTTGCAGGCTGCGGGGCCGTCGTGGCTGGGCGCGCAGTTCCCCGCGCCCCTTTCGGGGCGTCTTCGGCGCCGGTGACTCAGAGGCGGGCGTTTCGCTGCGGGGCGCGGACTGCGGGGCGTTTTACCGGCTGCGGGTCCGTCGGGGCTCGGCGCGCAGTTCCCCGCGCCCCTTTCGGGGCGTCTTCGGCGCCGGTGACTCAGAGGCGGGCGTTTCGCTGCGGGATGCGGACTGCGGGGCGTTTTACCGGCTGCGGGGCCGTCGGGGCTCGGCGCGCAGTTCCCCGCGCCCCTTTCGGGGCGTCTTCGGCGCCGGTGACTCAGAGGCGGGCGTTTTCTGTCAGGACGTGCAGACCTTGGTGAGTTCGCCTGCCGCGTCCGTGACGGGGCTGACGTCCGGGGTGCGGTCGCCGGACTTCACTGCCGTGCGGATGTCGTCGACGGCGTTGCCCAGGTCGTCGACCGCCTTGTTGACGTCGGCGTCGTCGGTCTTGTCGCCGATCTTGTTCAGGTTCTTCTCGATCGAGTCGAGCGAGGCGTCGGTCTGGGAGGGGTCGTTCGCGGCGTTCTCCACGGCCTGCTGGAGGTCGGTGACGCTGTCCGCGATGGCGTCCGCGGTCTGGACGCAGTCCAGCGCCTTGGTCACGGCGTCGCAGCCGGTGGTGAGGCCCATGGTAAGTGCGGCGGCGGCCACGACGGCGGCGATGGTGGTGGTGACGCCACGGCGTCGGCTGGCGGCCATGATGGTGGGTTCCCTCCCCTGGTACGGCTGGCCGGGCGCACGGTGATGAACCGTGCACCCGTACCCCTAGGACGCCGGAAGAGGGCGGGCGGGTTGCCCGCGCGTACCAAGAGTCTTGGCCGCCCCTTTACCTCCCGGCAGCGGCTTCCAGGGCCGCGCTCTGGAGCGCGGCCAGCTCGGTGCAGCCGGTGACGGCGAGGTCGAGCAGGGCGTTGAGCTCCTCGCGGGCGAAGGGCTCGGCCTCGGCGGTGCCCTGGACCTCGACGAAGCGCCCGTCGCCGGTGCAGACGACGTTCATGTCGGTGTCGGCGCGCACGTCCTCCTCGTAACAGAGGTCGAGCAGGGGCACTCCGCCCACGATGCCGACGGAGACGGCGGACACGGTGCCGGTGAGCGGCTGCCGGCCGGCCTTGATCAGCTTCTTGCCCTGGGCCCAGGCGACGGCGTCGGCCAGGGCCACGTAGGCGCCGGTGATCGCCGCGGTGCGGGTGCCGCCGTCGGCCTGCAGGACGTCGCAGTCGAGGACGATGGTGTTCTCGCCGAGCGCCTTGTAGTCGATGACGGCGCGCAGGGAGCGGCCGATCAGCCGGGAGATCTCGTGGGTGCGGCCGCCGATCCTGCCCTTGACGGACTCGCGGTCGCCGCGGGTGTTGGTGGCGCGGGGCAGCATGGCGTACTCCGCGGTGATCCAGCCCTCGCCGCTGCCCTTGCGCCAGCGCGGGACGCCTTCGGTGACGGAGGCGGTGCAGAAGACCTTGGTGTCGCCGAAGGAGACGAGGACGGAGCCCTCGGCGTGCTTGCTCCATCCCCGTTCGATGGTGACCGGGCGGAGCTGTTCGGGAGTACGGCCGTCGATGCGAGACATGCCGACGAGCCTATCCGGAGTAGCGGAAGGGGCTCCTCCCGCGGCGGGAAGAGCCCCTTCCAGGTGAACCACGCGAGCCACGGCGGGTGGCCCGGCGGGCTCACATCAGGTCTTCGATCTCCGCGGCGATCGGGTCCGCGTCGGTGCCGATGACGACCTGGATCGCGGTCCCCATCTTGACGACACCGTGGGCGCCGGCGGCCTTCAGGGCGGCCTCGTCGACCAGCGAGGGGTCGGACACCTCGGTGCGGAGCCGGGTGATGCAGCCCTCGATCTCCTCGATGTTGTCGATGCCGCCGAGCCCGGCGACGATCTTCTCAGCCTTGGTGGCCATGTTCCCTCTCCCTGATCCGAACCGCTTTGGTCGCAGTAACCCACAGTTGGCCCATCTTCGCGAGCGGTCATGCCGTCCTTGCCGAATGATGGCGATCACGACAGCGGAACCGTCCGCCAACTGGTCTACACCACCGTGGGGACGGTCGCCAAACCGCGGCCGCGCCCAGTCGCCGGAGGATGCCCATGAGCGCCGAGAGCGCAGGCAGCGCCGACAGCACGCCCGGCCCGGCCCGCGAGCGCTGGAACCGCTTGTTCCAGGGGCTGCAGAAGATGGGCCGCAGCCTTCAGCTGCCGATCGCGGTGCTGCCGGCGGCGGGCCTGCTGATCGGGCTGGCGCAGCCGGGGGTGATCGGGCAGGGCGGCCTGGGCTGGACCCCCGTCTCCAAGGTGATGCTGGGCGCGGGCGGCGCCCTGCTCGACGGCTCCCTGGGGCTGCCGCTGCTGTTCTGTGTGGGTGTCGCGATCGGCATGGCCAAGAAGTCCGACGGCTCCACGGCGCTCGCGGCGGTGGCGGGCTTCCTCGTCTACTACGGCGTCCTGCACCAGTTCCCGGAGGACTGCCCCGGCGGCTCGAAGGCGGTGGCGAACGTCGGCTGCCAGGTGACGGACGGGACGGTGACGGTCTTCACCTTCCAGAACCCCGGCGTCTTCGGCGGCATCGTGATGGGGCTGCTGACCGCGTTCTTCTGGGCCCGCTTCCACCGCACCAGGCTGGTGGACTGGCTCGGCTTCTTCAACGGCCGCCGGCTCGTCCCGATCATCATGTCGTTCGTCGCCATCCTCTTCGCGGCGCTGTGCCTGTGGATCTGGCCGCCGATCGGCAGCGCCCTGGAGAGCTTCGGCCACTGGCTGCGCGACACCGGTGCCTGGGGCGCCGGCATCTTCGGCGTCGCCAACCGGGCCCTGCTCGTCATCGGGCTGCACCAGTTCCTGAACGTGCCCGTCTGGTTCCAGTTCGGCACCTACACACCACCGGGCGGCAAGCCCGTGCACGGCGACATCAACATGTTCCTCGCAGGCGACCCGAACGCCGGCCAGTTCACCTCGGGCTTCTTCCCGATCATGATGTTCGCGCTGCCGGCGGCCGCGCTGGCGATCACGCACTGCGCGCGGCCGGAGCGCCGCAAGGAGGTCGGCGGCCTGATGCTGTCGGTGGCACTGACCTCCTTCGTGACCGGCATCACCGAGCCGCTGGAGTACTCGTTCCTGTTCGTCGCCCCGTTCCTCTACGTGATCCACGCGGTGCTCACGGGTGTGTCGATGGCGGTCACGTGGGCGCTCGGGGTGCACGACGGCTTCGGCTTCTCGGCGGGCCTGATCGACTACGTCATCAACTGGCACCTGGCGACGAAGCCCTGGGCGATCATCCCGATCGGGCTGTGTTTCGCGGCCGTCTACTACGTCGTCTTCCGGTTCGCCATCACCAGATTCGACCTCAAGACGCCGGGGCGGGAGCCGGTGGAGGAGGTCGAGGACGTCACGAAGGTCTGACGCCGCCGGGTGGTCGGGGCCCTCGGACCGCCCGGTCCGGGGGCCTCCGCCACGCTCGCGCCCCACGCGTCGTCACCTGCGCGCCGACCCCTTGGCCGCCCGCACGCCGGACGCTTCGTCGGTTACGCGCCGGCCTCGGCCCACGGGTACTGCGCGTAGCGCCGCGGTAGCGGATCTCGTGGTTCCTTATCCTGCCTTCATCGTGCTACAACAGGTCTACACCACTGAGTGGTGTAGACCAGAGACGCTGCCGTCCCTTCCTCGGTTCCCGGGCGGCGCCTTGCCCATTTGGAGGACCTTGTGACCACGGCCAGCGCCGCTCCCGCGGCCAACCAGAAGAAGAAGGGCGCCGGCGCGATGGCCGTGCTGCAGCGTATCGGCCGCAGCCTGATGCTGCCGGTGGCCGTGCTGCCGGCCGCGGCCCTCCTGGTACGCCTCGGCAACAACGACATGCTGGGCCGCCCCTCCTTCCCGGCCTTCCTGACGAAGATCGCGTCCTTCATGGCCGCGGGCGGCAACGCGATCCTCGACAACATGCCGCTGCTGTTCGCGGTCGGCATCGCGATCGGCTTCGCGAAGAAGTCGGACGGCTCCACCGCGCTCGCCGCGGTCGTCGGCTACCTGGTCTTCAAGAACGTCCTCGGCACGTTCACCGACAAGAACGTGGCCAAGGTGGCCGCGGCCGTCGACGGCAAGGCCGTCATGGTCGACGGACCCGCGGACGCCAAGGTCCTCGGCGGAGTGGTGATGGGTCTCGCCGTCGCGCTGCTCTACCAGCGGTTCTACCGCACCAAGCTGCCCGACTGGGCGGGGTTCTTCGGCGGCCGCCGGCTGGTCCCGATCCTGTCGGCCCTCGCCGGCCTGGTCCTCGGCATCGTCTTCGGCTACATCTGGCCCGTCCTCGGCACCGGTCTGCACAACTTCGGTGAGTGGCTGGTCGGGTCGGGTGCCGTCGGCGCCGGCATCTTCGGTGCCGCCAACCGCGCGCTCATCCCGATCGGCATGCACCACCTGCTGAACTCCTTCCCGTGGCTGCAGGCGGGCGAGTACCACGGCAAGAGCGGCGACATCGCGCGCTTCCTGGCCGGGGACCCGACCGCGGGCCAGTTCATGACCGGCTTCTTCCCGATCATGATGTTCGGCCTGCCGGCCGCCTGCCTCGCCATCGTGCACTGCGCCCGCCCGGAGCGCCGCAAGGTGGTGGGCGGCATGATGCTCTCGCTCGCGCTGACGTCGTTCGTCACCGGTGTCACCGAGCCGATCGAGTTCACGTTCATGTTCATCGCGCCGGCCCTGTACGCCATCCACGCGGTGCTCACCGGCATCTCGCTGGCACTGACCTGGGCGCTGGGCATGAAGGACGGCTTCGGCTTCTCGGCCGGCGGGATCGACTTCGCGCTGAACCTGGGCATCGCGAGCAACCCGTGGGGGCTGGCCCTGGTCGGCCTGTGCTTCGGCGCCGTCTACTACACCGTCTTCCGGTTCGCGATCACCAGGTTCAACCTGCCCACCCCGGGCCGGGAGTCGGACGAGGAGCTCGCGGAACTCCAGAAGGCCGAGGCCAAGTAGGGCGCACCCGGACCGGCCTCACCCCGCATTCCCCGGCCCCGAGCGGACCGGGGAATGCGGCGTACGCGCATGTCGGGGCCCATGTCGATGCGTCCTTGGGCGACGGCGACGCCCTGCGCGGGTACACCGGTCCGCGCACGAGACCGTGGCCCGGTCTCCGCGCACGACAAGGCCCCCGGAGCCGTGGCTTCGGGGGCCTTGTCCGAGCACCGGGGGGCGCTCAAGCAGGGGGGCACCGCTCGGGTGCGACGGCGTCAGATCTCGTACGTCTGCCGCGGGGCCGCCAGGTGTACCGGGCCGGTGAAGACCTCGCGGGCGTCGCGGAGGTTGACCTCGGGGTCGGTCCACGGCGGGATGTGCGTGAGGACCAGGCGCCGGGCGCTCACGCGGGCCGCGGTCTCGCCCGCCTCACGGCCGTTGAGGTGCAGGTCCGGAATGCGCTCCTTGCCGTGCGTGAACGCGGCCTCGCACAGGAACAGGTCGGTGTCCCGGGCCAGCTCGTCCAGCGCCCCGCTGACACCCGTGTCACCCGAGTAGGTGAGGGACCGCCCGCCGTGCTCGATCCGGATGGCGTACGACTCCACGGGGTGGCGGACCCGGTCGGTGTGCACCGTGAACGGGCCGATCTCGAACGTGGACGGCTTGACCGTGTGGAACTCGAAGACCTCGCTCATGGAGGAGGCCGACGGGGTGTCCGCGTAGGCGGTGGTCAGCCGTTGCTCCGTGCCCTCGGGTCCGTAGACGGGGATCGGAGCGCAGCGGCCGCCCTCGTGGCGGTAGTAGCGCGCCACGAAATAGGCGAGCATGTCGATGCAGTGGTCGGCGTGCAGATGGCTCAGGAAGATCGCGTCGAGGTCGTAGAGACCGCAGTGGCGCTGCAGCTCGCCGAGGGCGCCGTTGCCCATGTCGAGGAGCAGCAGGAAGCCGTCGGCCTCGACGAGATAGCTCGAGCAGGCCGATTCCGCGGACGGGAACGACCCTGAGCAGCCGACGACGGTGAGCTTCATGAAGCAGAAACCTCCGTTGGCGGGAATGCCGGTGGGCGGGAAGAGGGCCTCGGGACGGGGCCTGGGGGTGGGCTGACGGGGGTCGTGCGGTGCGTCGAGCGTAAGGCGCGAAAGCGCGGGTCGCTCCTCCGCCGGCGGCCGTTGTGGGCGAACTCACCTGTGCTGTCACCGGTTCGGCTGGACCTAGGGCGTATTCGAATCGCGAGAGGGCGCGCGGCGCCCGGCGCGCGCCGGTAACGTCGTCGTATGGACACGTCCTGGTGGCTGGCGCTCGCCGCGGTGGTACTGCTCGCGCTCGTCGCCACGCTGATCGACGGCTGGGGGCGGGGCCGCCGGCCCGGCGGACGCCGGCTGCGGCCACCGGGCCGCGCGGGCACGCGTGCCGCGCACGCCGCACGGCCGGCCCCGGGCGACATCTGGTGGGCCGACGTCCCCTACGAGGACCGGCCCGAGGCGAAGGACCGGCCCTGTCTGGTGCTGGCCGTGCGCGGGGACCGGGCCACGGTCGCGAAGATCACCAGCAAGTACCACGACGAGCGCTCCGGGGTCATCCCGCTGCCGCCCGGCGCGGTCGGCGACGCCCGGGGCCGCCCCAGCTTCGTGCAGACCGGCGAGCTGCGCGAGGTCCCGGTGCGGGACTTCCGGCGCCGGGTGGGCGTGGTCGACCCGGTCCTGTGGGACCAGGTACGGCACCTCGCCGGCTAGGCCCGTCCGGCACCTCGCGTGATCGCGCCGGAGGGCAGACCCCTAGCGCACCCGCACGGTGACCGTCCACTCCTGGATGCCCTTGCAGGAGACCTGGCCGGGGGCGGTGGGCTCGGCGCACAGGGGGCGGGACGACGACAGCCGGACGGTTCCGGCGGCCACCGCCTGATAGGCGGCCGTGGCGTCACCCGGCTGGATGACGAAGCCCGCGTTGATGCCCTTCAGCCCGTCGCCGCTCGCGGTGACCGGCTTCCACGGGCGGGACCTGGTGCCGTCCAGGGTCAGCCGGACCTCGCCGCCGGTGGTCACGCAGACGGTGCGGCCGTCGTCCCCCGCCTTCAGTTCCACGTGGTCCTCGCACCGTCCGGCGGTCGGCTCCGGCGACCGCGTGGCCGGCGCCGGTGAGACCTTGCCGTTGCCGCCGGTGTCCTTGCCGGCGCCGTCCTCGCCGTTCTGGGAGCCGCAGCCGGCGAGGAGCAGCGTCGTGGCCGCGAGGGCGACGAGGGTCGTACGGCGCATGGGTGGATCCGCCTTTCCGTCCTTCCGACTCGGCCCGGCCGGCCGGCCGCCTGGTGCAGATGTGACGTACCACCGGCGGGAACGGATCCACACACGCGCGGATCCCGCACGCGCGGCGTCCGGCGTGCGGGATCACGGGGTGCTGCCCGGCCGGTCGTCAGGGCGGTGCCGGCACGGCGAAGCCGGTCTGCGGGGAGGGCGGGTGCGCGCCCCTGCCCGGACGGCCTAGGCCCAGAGCTGGCCCTGCAGCGTCTGGATGGCCTCCTCGGTGGTGGCCGCCGTGTAGACGCCGGTGGACAGGTACTTCCAGCCGCCGTCGGCCACGACGAAGACGATGTCGGCGCTCTCGCCCGCCGTGACCGCCTTCCTGCCGACGCCGATCGCCGCGTGCAGGGCGGCGCCGGTGGACACCCCCGCGAAGATGCCCTCCTGCTGCAGGAGTTCACGGGTGCGGGTGACCGCGTCGGCCGAGCCGACGGAGAAGCGGGTGGTGAGGACGGAGGCGTCGTACAGCTCGGGGACGAAGCCCTCGTCGAGGTTGCGCAGGCCGTAGACCAGGTCGTCGTAGCGCGGTTCGGCGGCGACGATCCGGATGTCCGGCTTGTGCTCGCGCAGGAAGCGGCCGACGCCCATGAGGGTGCCGGTGGTGCCGAGGCCCGCGACGAAGTGGGTGACGGAGGGCAGGTCGGCGAGGATCTCCGGCCCGGTCGTGGCGTAGTGGGCGCCCGCGTTGTCCGGGTTGCCGTACTGGTAGAGCATCACCCAGTCGGGGTGCTCGGCGGACAGTTCCTTGGCCACGCGTACGGCGGTGTTGGAGCCGCCCGCGGCCGGGGAGGAGATGATCTCGGCGCCCCACATGCCGAGCAGGTCACGGCGCTCCTGCGAGGTGTTCTCCGGCATCACGCACACCATGCGGTAGCCCTTGAGCTTGGCCGCCATGGCGAGGGAGATGCCGGTGTTGCCGGAGGTGGGCTCCAGGATCGTGCAGCCCGGGGTCAGCCGGCCGTCCTTCTCCGCCTGCTCGATCATGTGCAGGGCGGGACGGTCCTTGACCGAACCCGTGGGGTTGCGGTCCTCCAGCTTCGCCCAGATCCGGACGTCGGCGGACGGCGACAGCCGCGGCAGGCGCACCAAGGGGGTGTTGCCCACCGCGGCCAGCGGGGAGTCGTAGCGCATCGCTGCTCAGCGGCCGATCAGCGCATACCGCCGGCGACGGCCGGCAGGATGGTCACGTTGTCGCCGTCGGACAGCTTGGTGTTGATGCCGTCCAGGAAGCGGACGTCCTCGTCGTTCAGGTAGACGTTGACGAAGCGGCGCAGCTGCTCGCCGTCCACGATGCGGGCCTGGATGCCCGCGTGCCGGGTCTCGAGGTCGGCGAGCAGCTCGGCGAGGGTGGCCCCGGTGCCTTCGACCGCCTTCTGACCGTCGGTGTAGGTGCGAAGGATGGTGGGGATGCGGACCTCGATGGCCATGGCTCAGGGCTCCTGTCGGAAGGGTTCGTCGATTCGATGTGCGTGCCTGGGGTGCCCCCGGGCCGGTGGCACCGAGGGAGCGCCGCGGCCCACGGCCGGACGGCGGCTGGGGACGTCAACAGATGGCGCTCTTCAGCCTGCACAGGTCGACGTGCAGCCGCGCCACGAGCAGCATGCCCGGCGCCTTGTCGCACACGTCGTTCAGAACCATGGGCTCATCGTATCGATTCCCGGTGCCGCTCCCGGAGTGTGATTCCAGATGGCGGACGAAAGCGAGCCGCATGGTGAGACGTGGGGTCAGTAGCCGGCCACGATACTGACGTCCTCCTCCGTGACCACGCCCTCCAGGATCCGGAAGGAGCGGAACTGGAACTCGCCGAGGCCGTCGGCGTCCGCCGTGGAGACCAGGACGTAGTGGGCACCGGGTTCGTTGGCGTAGGAGATGTCCGTGCGCGACGGGTAGGCCTCGGTCGCCGTGTGGGAGTGGTAGACGACCACGGGCTCCTCGTCGCGGTCGTCCATCTCGCGGTAGAGCCTGAGCAGGTCCCCCGAGTCGAACTCGTAGAACGTGGGCGACATGGCGGCGTTCAGCATCGGGACGAAGCGCTCGGGGCGGTCCGAGCCGGCCGGGCCGGCGACGACGCCGCACGCCTCGTCGGGGTGGTCCTTGCGCGCGTGGGCGACGATCTGGTCGACGAGGGCCTGGGTGATGGTCAGCATGGGGGTCAGGATAAGCAGGCGGGCCGTCCGTACCGAGGGTCGGTACGGGACGGCCCGCATGGTGGACGTCCTGAGCGGCGGCGGCCGGGGGCGCCACGAGTGCCCCCGGCGGCCGGACGTCCGGGGAGGGAGTCCCGCCGGGCCGTACGGCTGTCGCGTCCGCGCGTCCGTACGGCCGTGTCGTCAGCGCTTGCGGAAGGCGGCGGCCTCCGGGTCGCGGCGCTTGAGCACCCAGTAGGCGACGCCGAGGATCACGGCCCACAGCGGCGCGCAGTACAGCGAGACGCGGGCGTCCTTGTCGATGCCCATGAGCACGATCACCATGAGGATGAAGGCGAGCGCGAACAGGCTGGTGTACGGAGCACCCGGAGCGCGGAACCCGCTCTGCGGCAGCTCGCCCCGGTCGGCCTTGGCCCGGTAGCGGATCTGGCAGACCAGGATGACGATCCAGGCCCACATGCCGGAGATGGTCGCGAAGGACACCACGTAGTCGAAGGCCTTGCCCGGCCACTGGTAGTTGATCCAGACGCCGACCAGCATGAGCGCCGCGGAGACCGTCGTGCCGACGAGCGGGGTACCACTGCGCGTCAGCTTGGTGAAGAACTTGGGGCCCTGGCTGTTGAGCGCGAGGTCACGCAGCATGCGGCCGGTGGAGTACATGCCGGAGTTGCAGGAGGACAGCGCGGCCGTGAGGACGACGAAGTTGACGATGCCCGCGCCCGCGGCCAGGCCCATCTTCTGGAACGCGGCCACGAAGGGGCTCACGCCCGGGTGGAAGTTGGTCCACGGCACGACCGACAGGATCATGATCAGCGCGCCGACGTAGAAGACGGCGATGCGCCACGGCACGGTGTTGATCGCCTTGGGCAGGACGGTCTTGGGGTCCTTGGACTCACCCGCGGTCACACCGACCAGCTCGACGGCGAGGAAGGCGAACATGACCATCTGCAGGGTCATCAGCGTGTTGCCGACACCGTGCGGGAAGAATCCGCCGTCGCTCCACAGGTGGGTCACGGAGGCGGTGTCGCCGGCGTCGGAGAAGCCGATCGTCAGGATGCCGGCGCAGATCAGGATCATGCCGATGATCGCGGTGACCTTGACCATGGAGAACCAGAACTCCAGCTCACCGAAGAGCTTCACGGAGATCAGGTTGGCGCCGTAGAGGACGAACGTGAAGATCAGGGCCGAGACCCACTGCGGGATGTCGAACCAGTACGTCATGTAGGCGGCCGCGGCGGTCACCTCGGTGATCCCCGTGACCACCCAGAACAGCCAGTACGTCCACCCGGTCACGAAGCCCGCGAAGGGGCCGATGAACTCGCGCGCGTACTCCGAGAAGGAACCCGAGACCGGGCGGTACATCAGCAGTTCGCCGAGCGCCCGCATGATGAAGAAGATGACCAGGCCCGCGATGGCGTACGCCAGGATCAGGCTGGGTCCGGCCTTGGAGATGCCCTTGCCCGCGCCGAGGAACAGGCCGGTGCCGATGGCACCGCCGATGGCGATCATCTGGATCTGCCGGGCGCCGAGCCCGCGCTGATACCCCTCGCCGCCCTCGCCGTCCTCGACCCGCACGGCCTCGTTGCCGTCGCGATGCTGGTCGACCTGCGCTGAGGTCATGTGTGGTGCGCCTTTCTCCATGCCGACCCGGGCCTTTCGTCGGCCTCGGATCGGGTTTCGATCCCCCCGGATGATGGAGCTGAGCGGCTCCGGCGAGCCCGCTCGTGCCTGGCCGGCGGTCGCCGGCTCGGTGGCGCACCCGGCCGAACATGGGTGGTGTTGGCCGGGCGGTCGTGAAGATTTATCACGGCCGCAATACTGATCACAGGGGAGCGCTGTGACGCATCACACAGGTAAAAGCGGACAAAGAGCGCTCGAATGCGGCAAAACAGGCCGCAACGGTGACGGGATCGTTATCCGGATTTGAGCGTCCTCTGAGCGGACATCCCTGACTCACCAAACCGGACGCATCACGGCATAAGGGTCGTCACGAGCGTCTCCTGGAGGCCGCCGAGCCACAGGTAGGCCATCACCATCGGCTTGCGCGGGTCCTCGTCCGGCAGCCGGTAGAGCAGGTCGGTGTCGTCCTCGGCGGCGATCTCCAGCCGGGCGCCGATCGCCAGCCGCAGGTCGTTGAGGGCACCGAGCCACTGCCGCGACTCCCCCGGGGCCAGCTTGAGCACCGCGCCGCCCTCGTCCACCGGCGCGAGCGCGTCCAGCGTGCGGATCACCGCGAGGGCGTTCTCCCGCTTGCCGGTCCGCAGGTCGTTCTCGGTGTAGCGGCGGAACTCGGCGGAGTGCGCCCGCCGCTCCTCGGCCTCGCCCGGCGAGTCCGGGACCTTCTCCGGGTCGCTGTAGGCGTCGGGGAAGAGCCGGCGCAGCACGGGATCGGCGGGCGGCTCGCTCGGGCCCTCGGCGAACAGCTCGGCGAGCGGGTCGTCGGGCCTGTCGGCACCGGCGCCGGGGCCGATGAGCTCCAGGAGCTGGACGGCCAGCGACCGGATGATGGAGATCTCGACGTCGTCGAGCGCGACGGCCGCGCCGCCGCCGGGGAGCGGTTCGAAGTGTCCGGGCATGTAAGTCGGTCGCTACTTCCGGTCCTGCTGGAGGGTGGCCCACAGACCGTATCCGTGCATCGCCTGCACGTCGCGTTCCATCTCCTCGCGGCTCCCGCTGGAGACGACCGCCCGGCCCTTGTGGTGGACGTCGAGCATGAGCTTGGTGGCCTTGTCCTTGGGGTAGCCGAAGTACGACTGGAAGACGTAGGTCACATAGCTCATCAGGTTGACCGGGTCGTTGTGCACGATCGTGACCCAGGGGACGTCGGGCTCGGGTACGGCGAAGACCTCCTCCGCCGACTCGGTGCGTTCGATCTCTACGGGCGCGGGTGACGTCACACAGCCATGCTGCCACGGCCGCCACAAATCGTCACACTGACGAGATGGGGTTAGTATCCTTGCCATGAACACAGCGGACCTTGGCCTGCCGGTGGACGTTCCCTCGACGGCGCTCTTCACGGACCAGTACGAGCTGACGATGCTGCAGGCCGCCCTGAAGGCCGGGACGGCCGAGCGGCGGAGCGTGTTCGAGGTCTTCACCCGGCGGCTGCCGGACGGTCGCCGCTACGGCGTGCTGGCCGGCACCGGGCGCGTCCTGGACGCGGTGGAGAACTTCCGCTTCGACGCGAACGTCCTCGGCTTCCTGAGGGAGCACGAGATCGTCGACGAGCCGACCCTGCGGTGGCTCGCCGGCTACCGCTTCAGCGGCGACATCTGGGGCTACCCCGAGGGCGAGGTGTACTTCCCGGGCTCGCCGGTCATGCGGGTCGAGGGCACGTTCGCCGAGTGCGTGCTGCTGGAGACCGTGATCCTGTCCATCCTGAACCACGACTCCGCGATCGCGGCCGCCGCCTCCCGCATGGCCTCCGCCGCCGGCCGCCCGCTGATCGAGATGGGCGCCCGCCGCACCCACGAGCTGGCCGCCGTGGCGGCCGCCCGGGCCGCCTACGTCGGCGGCTTCTCCAGCACCTCCGACCTGGCGGCCGGCTTCCGCTACGGCATCCCGACCGTCGGCACCTCCGCGCACGCCTTCACCCTGCTCCACGACCGGGAGCGGGACGCCTTCCAGGCCCAGGTGGACGCCCTCGGCCGGGACACCACCCTGCTGGTGGACACCTACGACGTCACCGAGGCCGTCCGTACGGCGGTGGAGGTGGCGGGACCCGAGCTGGGCGCGGTCCGCATCGACTCCGGCGACCTGCTGCTGGTGGCCCACCGGGTGCGGCAGCAGCTGGACGAGCTGGGAGCGAGGAACACGAAGATCATCGTGACCTCGGACCTGGACGAGTACGCCATCGCCTCCCTGGCGGCCGCGCCCGTGGACGCGTACGGCGTCGGCACCCAGCTGGTGACCGGCTCCGGGCATCCGACCGCCGCCATGGTCTACAAGCTGGTCGCCCGGGCCGAGACGGCCGGTTCCACGGCTCCGCTGGTACCGGTCGCGAAGAAGTCCACCGGCGGCAAGACGTCGCTCGGGGGCCGCAAGTGGGCGGCTCGACGGCTGGACGAGGACGGGGTCGCGGAGGCCGAGGTCGTCGGCACCGGACCGGTCCCGGACGAGCTGGCCGGCCGGCAGCTGCTGGTGCAGCTGGTGAAGAACGGCGAGGTGGTCGCCCGGGAGCCGCTGGACGTGCCGCGGGAGCGCCACATCGCCGCCCGGGCCCAGCTGCCCCTGTCCGCGACCCAGCTGTCCCGGGGAGAACCCGTCATCCCGACGGAGTACGTCACCGCGGGCTCGGGTAGCTAGAGCGCGACCGCCGTCCGCCCCTCGACGCCCCCTCCCGTAAGGGCCCGTGAGTCTCTAGGCTCAGTTACTCAACCCTCAGTCGAAGGACACCCACCATGCGCCGCGCCTTGATCGTCGTAGACGTGCAGAACGACTTCTGCGAGGGGGGCGCCCTCGCCGTGGCCGGCGGTGCCGACGTGGCCGCCGCCGTCACCGAGCTGATCGGCCAGGCGGCGGGCACCGGATACCGCCACGTGGTGGCCACGCGCGATCACCACATCGCGCCCGGCGGCCACTTCGCGGACAACCCCGACTACGTCCGTTCCTGGCCCGCGCACTGCGTCGCGGGCACGGAGGGTGTGGGCTTCCACCCGAACTTCGCTCCCGCCGTCGCCTCCGGCGCGGTCGACGCGGTGTTCGACAAGGGGGCGTACTCGGCGGCCTACAGCGGCTTCGAGGGCGCCGACGAGAACGGCGTGCCGCTGGCCGACTGGCTGCGGGCACGGGAGATCGACGAGGTCGACGTCGTCGGGATCGCCACGGACCACTGCGTACGGGCCACGGCACTGGACGCGGCACGCGAGGGCTTCCGCACCCAGGTGCTCCTGGACCTGACGGCGGGGGTCGCCGCCGAGACGACGGAACGAGCCCTGGAGGACCTCCGCAAGGCGAACGTGACCCTCACGGGCAAGCCGGTCGTCGGCGGCTAGCGCAGCCACCCCCGGAGCCGCGGGGCCCGCGCGCCCGGCCGGCGGCACCCGCGAAGCCCTCGCTGAACCCGGGATCCGCCCGTGAAAGCGCGGCACGACGGCCGGTCCGAGGGGCTCGGGGAACCGCGCGCCCGGCACCGCCGCACCCGCGGCGCCCCGGCCCCCCTTCAGCTCCGTACGGCCGCCGAGCCGCGCAGCAGCGCTCGTATCGGGTGCCACAGCTCGGTCACGTCGGTCACGGTGACACCGTTGTCCGGGGCCGTCCGCCATATCAGGCCGTCGGGGTGGTGCAGCACCGCCGTGATCTCGTCCGGGGTCGGCGGGGCGGCGTTGCCGCGGAGGTAGATCGCCCGCAGGCCGAGGTTGCGCAGCCTGGTCAGGGCCCGGGCACGGTTCTGCGCGCGCACCAGCACCCGCACCCCGACGGCGCCCCCGGCGGGGCCGGGGCTGGGCAGGTTCAGCGCCACCACCACCGTCCCGTTCGGCAGCTTGCAGAAGCCTCCTGCGGCCATGCGGTCACATCCCCGTTCCGGTCGGCGTCAATAAGCGAGTCACAGGACGCACCTAAACACGATCGGCGGCAACCCGCCAAGGGGCTGCCGCCGATACGCTCCTGACCTGCGGAAATGTCCGCTACTTCACCGCGGGGCCGACTTCCAGCTCGATCGTCGAGCCGTCCTTGGCCTGCTTGGTGATCTTGATCTTCGTGTTGGTGTCAGTGACCTTGACGCCGCCGGCCGGGTTCGACGGGTCGTAGTAGGTGCCGGTGTGGTCGTTGAAGACCGACACGCCCTTCTGCGACTTGATCTTGGTCGCCTTGTCCGCCTTGTGCAGCGTGAAGCCGTCCGTGCGGTCGAGGCTGAACGGCGAGTCGTACGCCTGGACGCGGTTGCGCAGCAGCGTGCCGTCGGAGTACTTCAGCGCCTTCCAGTGGGCGTCGACCGGAAGGATCTGACCGGTGCCCGGGTGGCCGTTGGTGCTGTTGGTGTTGTTGTCCGCCTGGGAGGTGTCCCACTTCCAGATCAGCAGGCCGTTCTGGTACGGGTAGTGCTCGACCCAGTCGGGGCGCTTGGCCGAACCGAAGTTGTACGGGCCGACCTTCAGCGTCCTGTCGTACGACACGTACTGCCGGTTCTCGGCGATGTAGTACTGCTTGTAGTCCTTGGTGAAGGACGCGCCGATCCGGGAGAAGCCGGTGGCGGTCCAACCGGCGTCGGTGCTCTCGGCGTTGTCCGAGAAGACCGCGGAACCGTCCGCGGTGACCGCGATCTCGTCGGCCGCGAAGCCCTTCAGCGCCACGCCGCCGTCGGTCAGGTAGCGGAAGCGGAGGTCGATCTTCTTGCCCGCGTAGGCGTCCAGCGAGTACGACAGCTTCTTGTAGCCGTCGACCGTGCCGGTCAGGGCCGGCTTGCCGGAGCCGTCGCGCGGGATGGCCTGGCCGTCCACCGTGCCGTCCAGGGCGGTCCAGTTGGCGCCGCCGTCGGTCGACACCTCGGTGTAGAGGTAGTCGTAGCCGTTCTCGATGTCGTACCAGCCGTCCAGGCTGAGCGCGGCCGAGGACTTGCCGGTGAGGTCCACCGAACGGGTCAGCGTGTTCTTGAGGTTGTCACCGCTGCCGCTCCACCACTGGGCCGAGCCCTGGGCCGGGGTGACGATCTCGGTCTTGACCGCCTTGTCCGGCAGCGAGACCACCAGCGCCTGGCGGTACTTGGTGTTGTACTCGGCGAGGCCCAGCTTGTGCCAGGAGGAGACACCGGCCTTGCCGCTGTCGTAGGTCAGCCAGCCCAGTTGCAGCTTGTCCCAGGCGTTCATGTCGCCCGGCAGGTCGCCGATGGACTCCTTGCCGGTGCCCAGCCAGGAACCGGAGGACATCAGGGTCCAGAAACCGGTCGAGTTGTCGCCGCCGGCGGTGTCGTACTCGTCCGGCAGACCGAGGTCGTGCCCGTACTCGTGGGCGAAGACGCCGAGGCCGCCGTTCTCCGGCTGGATGGTGTAGTCGCCGACCCAGACACCGGTGTCGCCGACCTGGGCGCCGCCGAGCTTGTTGCCCGTGGGGCCGGTGGCGCCGGCGTCGGTGCCGAAGGCGTACCAGCGGTGGGCCCAGATCGCGTCGGTGCCCTGGACGCCGCCGCCCGCGGACTCGTCCTCACCGGCGTGCACGATCTGGAAGTGGTCGACGTAGCCGTCCGGCTCGTTGAAGTTGCCGTCGCCGTCGAAGTCGTAGCGGTCCCACTGGTCGTACTTGGCCAGGTCGGCCCGGATGTCGGCGTCGGTCCGGCCGGCCGCCTTCTGCTGGGCCACCCAGGCGCTCAGACCGTCGCTGACGACGTTCCACACGCTGGAGCAGTTGGTCTGGCCGCAGGCGTTGTTGCCGTAGCGGGCTTCGTTGTAGGGGACCTTGACCCAGTCCGTGACCTCGCCGTCGACCGAGTAGCGGCCCGAGGACTGCTTCTCGTAGTACTTCTTCAGCGACTCGGTCTTCTTGCCGGTGCCGAAGTAGAGGTCCTGGTAGTGCTTCTGGTTGTAGTCCTTCTGCCAGGCCGTCGAGTTGTCCTTCGTGCGGTCCGGCGCGGCGATCTGGTTGTGCCGGGGGCCCGCGGTGCCGCCCGCCTTGGGGTCCGTCTGGTCCCCGAACTCCACCAGGATGGTGAAGATCTTGTCGGTCTTCTCGCGGCTCAGCTCGACGTACTTGCTGTCGCCCTTCTTGCTCTTCAGCTGGACGACCTTCGAGCCGTTGCGCTCCGTCGCCTTCGCCTTGCCCGATATGAGCTGGTTCAAGGCCTCCTGCCGCTGAGCCCTCTGGGTCTTGCTCATCGGGCCGTCGAGGTCGTGCGACTGCTGCCTGACCGGGGCCGGGTCGTGCCGGTTCGCGGTGGCCGGCCGGGCGGTCGTGCTCGCCTCGGCGACGGCGAACGTCGCGAACGTGGCGGAGGCCGCGGCGAGCGTCACGCCGATGGCGGCCACTCTGAACGTCCAGGATCTACTGGTCACTTGAGTTCCTCCCCCGCGCCGCACACACGGACAGGGGGTTCCGGGTCATGGAGGATTCCGTGTGCGCACGATCAACGCGTGTAATCAAGTGACGACATTTGACTAGAGGTTAAGAAGAAAAGACAGACCTTGACTTGAGCAAGACAAGTGCACTATGCGGAGCAGAAGTTCGCTTTACGAACGTGCCGCGCCCCGTGCATGGACGACGGGCGACCACTCGGCGGGCACGGAGGCCCGCGTCGCCACCGGCCCATGACTCTGTGCGCCCCCCGTGCACCGGTGCTCTGGGTTAGGTGACGCTTACCAGGTGTTCGACTCGGGCATGCACGCGAAGAGAGTCGAACGGCACCCTCCCGAAGCCCCGAGACTGCCGAGGACACGATTGCCATGCCTCGTCCGACCGCCGCACAGCTCGCCTACGGTTCCTGCACCGTGGTCCTGTCCACACTCGCCATGCTGCTGCTGTCGCAGACGAGTTCGGGCCTCGGGATCACCGTCATCGCGCTCGTCGCTCTGGCCCTCGGGCTGCTCGTGGCGATGACGGTGCCGCTGCCCGGGGCGCGTACGGTCCCGGCGCCGGCCGAGTCCGTGGAGCCGGCGCCCGAGGAGGAGCGGGTGACCTCGTCACTCTGACCGGTGCGCCCGGGCCGCCGCGGGCGGCTCCCACGGCACCCCCTGGCCGGTGCTCGCGCCACGCCCCGGCCGGTTCGTACGGGAGCGGCGGGCCCGTGCCGCCACCGGGGACCCGCCGCTCTGGTATGCGCAGCCATGCCGCTTCGGTTCAACGGACGCCGACCACCACCGTCTTGGCCGCCTTGTCGTGCAGGCCCTGCTTGTAGGGCCTGTCGAAGAAGCTCCAGCCACCGCAGATCGCCGTCCAGACGCAGGCGCAGCAGAAGGCGAAGGGCACCCACAGCACCAGAGCGCGGATCAGCGACGTCTGCACGGACGGTGTGGCGCCGTTGTCCAGGTTGGCCACCCGCAGGCCGAGCCACTTCTTGCCCACGGTCTGCCCCGACCGGCTCGTCATCAGGGTGTCGTAGGCGATGTAGAGGACGGCCGCGATCACGGACTGCGCGACCGACCTGCCCACCTCGATGCGGTCCCCGTCCACGGAGTACTCGCGCACACCGAACGCCCAGGTGAGCAGCCAGACGACGATACCGACGATGATCATGTCGATGATCCGTGCGAGGGTCCGCCTGCCGCTGTCGGCGAGCGGGGGCATACCGGCCAGGGGGTCGGCCGGATATCCGCCCGCACCGGCTCCGTAGGGATCACCGCCGTAGGGGCCGCCGCCGTAGGGAGGTGGCTGCTGACCGCCGTAGGGGGGCGGTTGCGCACCGCCGTACGGGGGCCGCTCCCCTTCGCCGTACGGCGGCGGCTGCCCGGCGCCGGGAGGCGGGGGTTGTCCGCCGCCGGGAGGCGGGGGTTGTCCGCCGCCGGGAGGCGGGGGCTGCCGGGCGCCGCCGTACGGGGTGTCGTACGGCGAGCCCGAACCCTCGTCCGACGGGGGCCGCTTCCTGAACGGGTCGTCCTCGGGGGGCTGCTCTCCGGAGCCGGGGGGCGGTTCGCTGCTCATGGCCCGAGTGGAACCCGAAGATCCAGGCTCCGCATCCGGCGGGCGGCCGTACGGAGTAGACGGGCGCCGCGGTCAGCCCGCGACGAAGGTGTGGGCCGCCTTGTCGTGCCAGCACTGGCGCCAGGGCCGGTCGAACAGGCACCACAGCACGCCCAGGATCCCGATGCCGAGCAGCCCGGGCACGCTGTAGACCAGCCAGCGGCGCAGCGCCGCACCGAACGCCGGAGGCTCGTGCGCCTCGATGTCCCGCACCTCGATCCGGCACAGCTTCTTGCCCAGGGTGAGGCCCCACCGGGTGGTGGGCAGCACCTCGTAGACCACGCCCACGAACAGGAGGACGGCGAGGACGATGCCGAGGCTGGTGCCGGTGGTGCCGTCGAGCAGCCAGACGGTGACGGTACGGCCGGAGAGCCGGGCCTCGTCGATCTTCTGCTGGATGTGGTCGGCGGCCCGCAGACCGAGGGGAACGGCCGCGGCGGCCGTCGCGGCGCCGATGACCAGGGTGTCGATCAGCCTGGCGGCGAGCCGCCTGCCGAGTCCGGCGGGCCGGGCCGCGGCCTGGCGGCGCGCGGCCGCCTGGAAGAGGTCCTCCACCGGCGGCTTCCACGGCGCGACGGGCTGCTCGTCCGCGCCACCGGCCAGCCGGTGCACCTGCTGCGCCCAGGAGGTCTGCCCGCCACCGGGGCCCGCGGTCAGCGGGGCGCCGGCACCGGCCTGCTGCGGCACCGAGGGCGCCATGGCGGCGGGGGCGGCCGGCGACTGCCGGGCCGGGGACGCCGGGAAGCCGTGGGACGGCAGCCCCTGCTGGGGCACCGGCGCCGCCGGCCCCGGCGGTGCGGAGTGCGGCGCCTGTCCGGACTGCGCCCCCTGCGGTGACCGACCTTGCTGTGCGCCCTGCGGGGACTGACCGGGGACTGCCGTCTGCGGCGCCTGGCCGGGCTGTGCCGTCTGCGGTGTCTGGGCGGCGCGGGCCGCGGCGGCCTTTCCGGCGCCGAAACCGGGGCCGGAGGCGGCGGACGGGTTGCCGGGGAGCGAGCCGGCGGACGGGGAGGCCGCGGCGGACCGGGGCGCGCCGACCGGCCCCTGCGCACCGAATCCGGGCCCGCCGGCCGCGTCGGGGGCCGCCGGGCCGAAGCCGCCCTCGCCGGCCGGGCCGAAGCCGCCGGCCGCGGCGCCCTGGGCCCGCGGGTCCTCCTGGCCGCCCGGCCGGCCCTGCCCGGGTACCGGGCGGAACGTCATCGTGCCGTCGTTCTGGACGGCCGCGGGGCCGGGGACCGGACGCCGGAAGATGAACGTGCCGCCGGGATCGGCCACCTCCTCCCGCGACTGCGGGATCGAGGCCGCGCCGTCGGCGTGCGCGGCGTGGCCGGCCGGCTGCGCCGGACCGTCCGCGGGGATCCTCGGATCGGCGGGCCAACCCTCGCCGGAGCCGGCGTTGCCCGGAGCGCCGTGGCCCGCGGCCGGGGAGTGCGGGGCCGGGTCCTCGTCGAAGAAGTGGGGGCCCGTCTCCTCCACGGCCGGGGCCGCCGGGCGGACGCCGGGCGGCGGGGTGAGCGGCTCGCCGTCCTTCGGCGCCGGCCGGCTGGTGCCGGGCACCCATGAGGCGCCGTTCCAGTACCGGACGTATCCGGGGATGGACGGGTCCGGGTAGTAGCCCTCGCGGGGCCTGTCGTCACCTGGGGCCGGGGTTGGGGCGCTCATGTCCGTCGTCCCGTATCTGCTCGGGGGTGGGATGGGAGCCTCCACATCTATCAGACGCGGGCATCGCCCACCGCCAGTCCCGCCGTACCCACTCCTTTCCGGGCAACGCCGTACCAGGATCTCCGGATCCACGGGAAAAACTTCTCCGAACCCGCGTAACGGCCGGGCCCGCGCCCCCTCTCTCCTGGCGCGGGCCCCCACCGGGCGGCCCGGGGCACCACCGACGAGGAAAGGAAACGCAGGCCATGCATCACACCGTGGTGGAGCGGGAGCTGGAGCTGAGGCTGATCCTGTCGCCGGAGCGCAGCATCCCGGTCCCGGCCCGGCTCGGCTACCGCTCCGGGGACCCCTACGCCGTCCACGTCACCTTCCACATCAACTCCGAGCATCCCGTCGAGTGGACGTTCGCCCGTGACCTGCTGGTGGAGGGGGTGTTCCGGCCGTGCGGGCACGGGGACGTACGGGTGTGGCCGGCGAAGGCCGACGGGCGCAGCGTCGTCCTGATGGCGCTCAGTTCACCCGACGGGGAAGCCCTGCTGGAGGCGCCGGTCCCGCAGGTGTCGGCCTGGCTGGAGCGGACGCTGCGGGTGGTGCCTCCCGGAGCGGAGGGCGGGCAGCTGGGCATCGACGACGAGCTCGACCAGCTGCTCGCCCGGTGAGGGGCGCCGCGACGGACGGCGGTCCGTGCGGTGTCAGAACAGCTTGCCCGGGTTGAGGATGCCCAGCGGGTCGAAGACCTGCTTCACGGCCCGCTGCATCTCCACCCCGACCGGGCCGAGCTCCCGGGCCAGCCACTCCTTCTTCAGTACGCCGACGCCGTGTTCGCCGGTGATGGTGCCGCCCAGCTCCAGGCCGAGGGCCATGATCTCGTCGAAGGACTCCCGGGCCCGCCGGGACTCCTCGGGGTCGAGCGCGTCGAAGCAGACGGTGGGGTGGGTGTTGCCGTCGCCGGCGTGCGCGCAGACGCCGATGGTCAGGTCGTACTTCCCGGCGATCCGCTCCACCCCGTCCAGCAGCGCGCCCAGCCGGGAGCGGGGCACGCACACGTCGTCGATCATCGTCGTGCCCTTGACCGCCTCCAGCGCGGTCAGCGAGAGCCGCCGCGCCTGCAGCAGCATCTCGGACTCGGTGGCGTCCTCGGCGGGGACGACCTGGGTGGCGCCGGCCGCCTCGCACAGGGCGCCGACGGCGGCGAGGTCGGCGGCCGGGTCGTGGGTGTCGAAGGCGGCCAGCAGCAGTGCCTCGGTGGTCTCCGGGAGCCCCATGTGGGCGAGGTCGTTGACGGCCTTGACGGTCGTACGGTCCATCAGTTCGAGGAGGGAGGGGAGGTGACCGCCCGCCATGATCCGGCAGACGGCGTCGCAGGCGGCCGTCGCGGAGGGGAACTCCGCGGCCAGCACCAGCTGCGCGGGCGGCTTGGGCCGCAGGCCGAGAACCGCCCGGACGACGACGCCGAGCGAGCCCTCGGAGCCGACGAAGAGACGGGTGAGGTCGTAGCCCGCGACACCCTTCGCCGTGCGGCGGCCGGTCGACATCAGACGGCCGTCGGCGAGGACGACCTCCAGGCCGAGCACGTACTCGGCGGTCACGCCGTACTTCACGCAGCACAGGCCGCCCGAGGCCGTGCCGATGTTGCCGCCGATCGTGCACATCTCCCAGCTGGAGGGGTCCGGCGGGTAGTACAGGCCGTGTTCCTCGACCGCGCGGGAGAGCACCGCGTTGACGACGCCCGGTTCGACCACGGCGATCCGGTCGACGGGGCTGATCTCGAGGATGCGGTCCATCTTCGTGAGGGACAGCGCGATGCAGCCCTCGGTGGCGTTGGCGCCGCCGGACAGGCCGGTGCGCGCACCCTGCGGGACGACCGGGACGCGCAGTTCGGTGGCGGTGCGCATGACGTGCTGCACCTCTTCCACCGTGCGGGGCAGGACGACCACGGCCGGGGCGCCCGCGGCGCAGAAGCTGGCCATGTCGTTGGCGTAGGAGGCCGTGACATCGGGGTCGGTCAGGACGGCCTCGGGCGGCAGGCCGGCCAGGAGCCGGTCGGTGAGGTCGCCGGTTGCCGCGGTGTCATCGTGAGAGGCTTCGATGCGGCTCATGATCAAAGGGTCGCACTCGCGGCCATCGGTGTGAACCCCGCAGGCCGGTCCCTTGGGCCGCCCGGACCTGTTCGTCATATTGACGCACAGTGAGCGCCATGGACAACCGACTGAGCGTGCCGGGTACGTCCCTGACCACCGGGCCGCCGACGCCGCGCCGCGGTCTGAGGTGGCTGCGCCGGGTGCTGGTCACCGCACTGGCGGGGGGTGTCGTCGCGGGCGCGGTCCTGGTGCTGCTGCCCCAGGACCGGCAGCGGCCCGAGGTGGTCCGGCCGCCGGCCGCGGGGCCGCAGGCGCACGTACCGGCGGCTGTGACGTTCGGGGTGCCGGCCGCACTGCCCCAGTTGACGGCGTTCATCGGGCAGCAGGAGCAGCGGGTGCGGGCGCAGCCGCAGGATGCCCGGGCGTGGGCGGCGCTGGGCTCGGCGTACGTGGAGCGGGGGCGCGCGGCCGCCGACGCGGCGGACTACCCGAAGGCGCAGCAGGCGCTGCAGACCTCGTTGCGGGTGCGCGGCACGCAGAACACCGAGGCACTGGACGGCCTGGCGGCGCTCGCGCTCGCGCGGCGGGACTTCCCGACGGCGAAGCAGTACGCCGAGCAGGCGCTGAAGGCCTCGCCCAAGCGGTGGGCGGCGTACCCGCCGATGATCGACGCCTACGACGGGCTCGGCGACTACGAGGCGGCCCGCAAGACCCTGGACAAGCTGCTGCAGCTGCGCAGCGGCGCGGCGGCGCGGCCCGCCGTGATGGCGCGGGCCTCGGCGGTGTACCGGGACCGGGGCTGGCGGGAGGACGCGGTGGCCCAGCTGACCGACGCGGCGGCCGGCGCCCGGACCCCCGCCGAGCGGGCCGCCTATCTGGCCGGGCTCGGACAGCTGGCCTTCGAGCGCGGGGACCTGCAGGACGCGCTACGGCATTTCGAGGCGGCCGTGCGGGCCGAACCGGGGCGGGGGGCGGCGCTGGTCGGACGGGGGCGGACGCTGGCCGCGCTGGGCCACACGTCGGAGGCGCTGGCCGCCTACCGGACGGCCCTCGCCCGGCAGCCGAGCCCGCAGGACACCCTGGAGCTGGGCGAGCTGTACGAGTCGCTGGGGCAGAGCCGGTCCGCCGAAGCGCAGTACGAGCAGCTGAGGACGCGGGTGCGGCAGTCGGTGGCGGGCGGGGTCGACGAGGAACTGCTCATCGGGCGGTTCGAGGCGGACCACGGGGACCCGTGGGAGGCGGTGGAGCGGCTGGAGGAGGAGTGGCAGCGCCAGCCCGGGATCGAGGTGGCCGACGCGCTCGGCTGGGCGCTGCACCGCACCGGCGACGACAAGGAGGCGCTGACCTACGCCTTGACCGCCACGGACAGGACGAAGGGCGGCGGGGTGCGCAGCGCGCTCTACGCGTTCCACCGGGGCATGATCGAGATGGAGCTGGACCTGGCCGGTCCGGCCCGGCGGCACCTGCAGGAGGCGCTGCGGATCAACCCGTACTTCTCGCCGCTGTGGGTGCCCATGGCACGGGCGGCGCTGCAGGGGCTCGGTGAGGTCCCGGACGAGCCCCTGCCCGTCGACGCGTCCTAGCGGGCCGGGCGGGTGCAGGGCCGGGCGGGTGCCGGTCGGGCGGGCGGGTGCCGGTCGGGCGGGCGGGTGCCGGTCGGGCGGGTGCAGGCCAGGCGGGTGCTGGCCAGGCGGGTGCAGGCCAGGCGGGTGCAGGCCGGGCGGGTGCAGGCCGGGGGGGCGGCCCGGCGGGTGCCGGTCGGCCGGCCCGTCCCGGCCGGCCGGCGGTGCGCTGGTTCGCCGCCGTGCCCTGGCCGCCGGTCAGTTGCCTCGTCCCGGCCGGCCGGGGTGTTCCGGCCGGCCGGCCGGTGGTGTGGTCACAGGTTGCCGCGCTTTTCCTGCTCGCGCTCGATCGCCTCGAAGAGCGCCCTGAAGTTGCCCTTGCCGAAGCCCATGGAGCCGTGCCGCTCGATGAGTTCGAAGAAGACGGTCGGCCGGTCCTGGACGGGCTTGGTGAAGATCTGCAGCAGGTAGCCGTCCTCGTCACGGTCGGCGAGGATCTTCAGCTCGCGCAGGGTCTCGATCGGGACGCGGGTGTCGCCCACCCACTCGCCGAGGGTGTCGTAGTACGAGTCGGGGGTGGCCAGGAACTCGACGCCGGCCTCGCGCATCGTGCGGACGGTCTGCACGATGTCGTTGGTGTTGAGCGCGATGTGCTGGACGCCGGGGCCGCCGTAGAACTCCAGGTACTCGTCGATCTGGGACTTCTTCTTGGCGATCGCGGGCTCGTTGAGCGGGAACTTGACCTTGAGGGTGCCGTCCGCGACGACCTTCGACATCAGCGCGCTGTACTCGGTGGCGATGTCGTCGCCCACGAACTCCTTCATGTTCGTGAAGCCCATGACCTTGTTGTAGAACGCCACCCACTCGTCCATCTTGCCGAGTTCCACGTTGCCGACGCAGTGGTCGATGGCCTGGAAGGTGCGCTGGGCGGGCGCCGCGACCATCGGCTCGGCCGCCGCGTAGCCCGGCAGGTAGGGGCCGTCGTAGCCGGTGCGCTCGACCAGGGTGTGGCGGGTCTCGCCGTAGGTGCCGATCGCGGCGAGGACGACCGTGCCGTGCTCGTCCTTGACCTCGTACGGCTCGGCGACGGAGCGGGCGCCGTGCTCGACCGCGTACGCGTACGCGGCACGCGCGTCCGGGACCTCGATGGCGAGGTCGACGACGCCGTCGCCGTGCTCGGCCACGTGCTGCGCGAGGAAGTGGCCCCAGGTGGTGCTCGGCTTGATCACCGAGGTGAAGACGAAGCGGGCGGAGCCGTTCTCCAGCACGTAGGAGGCGGTCTCGCGGCTGCCGTTCTCCGGCCCGCGGTACGCGACCAGCTTCATGCCGAATGCGGAGGAGTAGTAGTGCGCGGCCTGCTTGGCGTTGCCCACGGCGAAGACGACCGCGTCCATTCCCTTGACCGGGAAGGGGTCGGCCTGCCGTGCGGTGTCGGGAGTGTGGTGTGTGGTCTGCGTCATAGCGGAAGGGTGACGCCGCCCTGCAAGGTGCGCAATAGTTGGCGTATTCACTGGGCAATGTGTGCAGCGGTCTGCGGGTCAGGGCGGACTTTCTGTACAGGATGACCACCTCGGGAGGGCTGGGATGGCGATCGACCGGCTGGACGGGCGGATCATCGTGCTCCTGGCCCAGGAGCCGCGCATCGGCGTGCTGGAGATGTCCCGGCGGCTCGGGGTGGCGCGCGGGACCGTCCAGGCACGCCTGGACCGGCTTCAGTCGAACGGAGTCGTCCGCGGGTTCGGCCCGCAGGTGGATCCGGCCGCGCTCGGCTACCCGGTCACCGCGTTCGCCACGCTCCAGATCCGGCAGGGCCAAGGGGCCGACGTACGGGCGTACTTGGCGACCGTGCCCGAGGTGCTGGAGCTGCTGACCACCACCGGCAGCGGGGACATGCTGTGCCGTCTGGTGGCCCGCTCGAACGCCGATCTCCAGCGGGTGATCGACCGGGTGGTCGGTTTCGACGGCATCGTCCGGGCCTCCACGGCGATCGTCATGGAGAACCCCGTTCCGCTGCGGGTCATCCCGCTGGTGGAGCAGGCGGCGGCGGACAGCGAGGGGACACGGCCGACCCGGGGGTGAGCGCGGGTGAACGGCACCGGCGTCCAGGGCTCCGTCGGATCGCGGGAGGCGGTGACAGGCCGACGCGGGTGCGTGAAGCAGGAGGGGTTCCCGGGGGCCGGGAGGGGTCGTGACGCGGGGAAGAGGTTCCCGGCGCAGGGTTCCCGAACAGCGGGACGGCCGTGAGGTAGGCCGTGGGGCACCGCTCTAGCAGCTCGGGACCGGGCCCTTGCCCTTCTCCAGGGCCACCAGGGAGTCGACCGCGCTCTGGAGCGTGGTCACCGGGACCAGTCTGAGTCCCTTCGGCAGGTTCGACGTGGCATCGGCGCACTCCGCCCTCGGCACCAGGAAGACGCCGGCCCCGTCCCGCCGTGCGGCCTGCGTCTTCAGGGCCACGCCGCCGACCGCGCCGACCTTGCCGGCGGCGTCGATCGTGCCGGTGCCGGCGATGGTGCGGCCCCCCGTCAGGTCGCCGCCGCTGCCGTCGCCGTCCAGCTTGTCGACGATCCCCAGGGTGAACAGCAGCCCCGCGCTGGGCCCGCCCACGTCCGCGAGCCTGAGCGTGACCTTGACCTTGTCGGCGCTCAGGTGGAGGTACGTCAGCGCGGCCCGGGTCGCGGCGTCCTGGGACTGCCGCATCTGCGCCGTGTTGTGCTTCTCGATCTCCTTGAGGTCGCCGCCGCTCGGGTAGACGGCGTCGCGCGGCATGACGGCCCGGTCGGTGCGGAACCAGTTGTCGAACACGTCCCCGACGGACACCCGGGCGTCCGGACCGGTCGCCTCGATCGTGGTCATCCGCAGCTGCCCGCTGGTTTTGCGGGTGGTCGCGCCGGAGATGGTGATCACCGGGGTGCCGTGGTTCTCCCCGAGCACGTTCGCCGTCATCCCGGGCTGCGCCACCGTGAAGGGCAGCGGCGCGAACGCGGCGGTGGCCAGGAGGGCCACGACGGGCACGGCGCAGACGGCTACGGCCTGGGGGCGTGTGAGACGTGAGAGCACGAGGTCAATCTAACCCGGCAGGTCCTCCCGACCACCGGGCACCGGGGCCGCACCGCACCGGGGCCGCACCGGTGCCGGCGCTCCCGGTCACCGGCCCCTCAGCCGGCGCAGCGATCACCCACCCCGGGAGGTCCCTGCCCTCACCGTCAGCGCAGT